>VTPP01000027.1 GCA_008638225.1 Pelagibacteraceae bacterium | reverse complement strand
TAAATGCTTAAAAAAATTGTTGTTAAAGGTGCAAAAGAGCACAATTTAAAAAATTTATCAGTTGAAATTCCAAGAGATCAATTTGTTGTAATCACTGGTCTTTCTGGATCAGGAAAATCTTCGTTAGCATTTGATACAATTTATGCAGAAGGTCAAAGAAGGTATGTAGAAAGTTTATCATCCTATGCGAGACAGTTTTTAGATCGTATGAAAAAACCTAACGTAGATTTAATTGAAGGTTTATCCCCTGCCATTTCTATAGAACAAAAAACAACATCTAAAAACCCAAGATCAATCGTCGCCACAGTTACTGAAATATATGATTATATGAGGGTATTGTATGCTAGAGTTGGTATTCCCTACTCTCCTTTCACAGGGCTTCCAATAAGATCCCAAACTATTTCCGAGATGGTTGATAAAATTATGGATTTACCAAAACCATCACGAATATCAATTTACTCTCCTATAGTAAGGGGAAGAAAAGGTGAATACAAAAAAGAAATATTATCTTTAAAAAAAAGAGGTTTCGCAAAAATAAAAATTGATGAAAAACTATATGATATTGAAAAAACACCAGAGCTTAATAAAAAAATTAATCATAATCTTGATGTCTTAATAGATAAATTTTTAAATAAAAAAGAAGAACAAAAAAGAATGGCAGAAAGTTTGGAAAGTGCGCTAAGTTTATCTGACGGTCTGGTTTATGTTGAGCATGTTAACGAGAACATGCCAAAAGAACATCAAAAAGAAGAAAAAATGATTTTTTCATCTAAATTTGCATGTCCAGAAAGTGGTTTTACCATAGAAGAAATTGAACCGAGGCTTTTTTCATTCAATAGCCCCTATGGAGCCTGTTCGGAATGCGAGGGTTTAGGAGTTGATTTGTATATCGATCCAAAATTGGTTGTTCCAGACGAGAGGCTTTCGTTAATAGATGGGGCGATTAAACCTTGGTCAAATTCATCAAGTTTGTACTATGCCCAAACCTTAGCTGCGATAGCTAGTCATTACAAATTTTCATTAGACACAGAATGGAAAAAATTATCTAAGCAACATCAGGATATAATTTTGTATGGTTCAAATAACGAAGAAATTAAATTTAGTTATGATGATGGTTATGAAAAATACTCAAATAAGAAAAAATTTGAGGGAGTGATTAATAATTTGGAGAGAAGATATTTAGAAACCGATAGTGATTGGAAAAAAGAAGAGATTGAACAGTATCAAAATGAAAAAATATGCGAGCGTTGCTCCGGATTTAGATTAAAGGAGGAGGCTCTTTGCGTTAAAATTAATAATAAAAATATAAGTGAAGTAGCAAAGTTTTCAATTAAAGATGCATATGTCTGGTTTAAATCTCTTCACACAATTCTTTCTGACAAGGAAAATCAAATAGCGTCACATATTTTAAAAGAAATTAACGAAAGATTAAATTTTTTAATTAATGTAGGACTAGATTATCTTAATTTATCTAGAGGGTCAGGTACTTTGTCGGGAGGAGAATCTCAACGTATTCGTCTTGCGTCTCAAATTGGATCTGGTCTTACAGGTGTGCTTTATGTCTTGGATGAACCCTCTATAGGCTTGCATCAGAAAGATAACATAAAACTTATAGAAGCACTTAAACGATTAAGAGATCTTGGAAATACTGTAATCGTTGTAGAGCATGATGAAGAAGCAATGGTTCATTCAGACCATATAATTGATATAGGTCCAGGAGCGGGCATACATGGTGGTGAGGTGGTTTCTCAAGGAACTTATGAGTATATTGCTAAAGATAAAAATAGTTTAACCGGCGACTACTTATCGGGAAGAAAATTTATATCTTTACCTAAAAATAGAAGATCGGCAATTAATGGAAAATATCTTCAGCTTATTGGAGCAACTGGAAATAATTTAAAAAATGTTTCAATAAAAATACCTCTTGGAACCTTTACGTGTGTCACTGGAGTTTCAGGTAGCGGCAAATCTACTTTGGTTTTGCACACGCTATATAGAGCTTTAAATTTAATGATTAATAAAGTCATCTCAAGAAATATGCCTCAACCATTTAAAGGTTTAAAAGGCCATGAATATTTAGATAAAATTATTGATATCGATCAATCTCCTATTGGCAGAACTCCAAGATCAAATCCAGCGACTTATTCAGGAGCATTCACGCCTATTAGAGACTGGTTTACAAATTTACCAGAATCCAAATCACGAGGATACAAACCGGGTAGATTTTCATTTAACGTAAAAGGCGGAAGGTGTGAAGCATGCGAAGGAGATGGTGTCATAACTTATGAGATGCATTTTTTACCAGATGTTTATGTTGAATGCGATGTCTGCAAAGGAAAAAGATATAATCGAGAAACTTTAGAGGTTCGTCATAAAGATAAAAGTATAGCAGATGTTTTGAGCATGTCGGTAGATGAGAGTGTAGTTTTTTTTGAAAACATACCAACAATTAGAGATAAACTGTTAACTCTCCAAAAAGTTGGTTTGGGATATATGAAAATTGGACAACAAGCCACCACCCTATCTGGTGGTGAAGCGCAAAGAATTAAATTGGCAAAAGAACTCTCAAAAAGATCTACTGGAAGAACTATTTACATACTAGATGAGCCAACAACAGGTCTTCATGTTCATGATGTCAAAAAACTATTAGAGGTCTTGCAAGCATTTGTCTCAAAAGGAAATACTGTTATTGTTATCGAACACAATATGGAAGTTATAAAAACAGCTGACTGGATTGTTGATATGGGACCCGAAGGAGGCGATAAAGGTGGAACATTATTGTTTGAAGGAACACCAGAACAAATTATTAATGTTAAAGATAGTTATACTGGACAGTATTTAAAGAAAATTTTAGAAAAAAAATATTCTAAGAGCGCATAGTACTTTAAGGCGTGTTATCAACTACTTCTTCCCAATTTCTTTTTACATTAAAATATATCAATATCGGTGAAGCAATAAATATTGATGAGTATGTTCCGATTATAATTCCCCATATTAATGCAAACGAAAAACCTTTTAAAATTTCACCACCAAAAAAATAAATAGAAATTAAAGCTAATAATGTTGTACCGGATGTTTTTAATGTTCTGGATAGAGTAGAATTAATCGAGTCGTTTATTAAATTAATTATGTCTTGTTTATCATCTTTTCTTAGGAACTCTCTTATTCTGTCATAAATAATAACGGTATCATTCATTGAGTATCCAACGATAGTTAAAATTGCTGCCACAATAGATAAATTAAACTCATAACCTACAAGACTAAAAACTCCGATAGTAATAATAACATCGTGCACTAAGGCTATAATTGATCCCAAGCTAAACTGCCATTCAAACCTAAACCATATATAAATTAACATTAATGTAAGCGCTATGATTACAGAGTAAATTCCATCTGCCGTTAATTCTTTACTAACTTTAGAGCCAACTACTTCAACTCGTCTAAAATCAATTTTTATATTTAAGTCTTTCTCTAATTGAATTTTTATTGAGTTTACAAAATCATTATTTTCACCTTTTTTTTCAATAGTTGCTAAAAATTCTTTATTAGATCCAAATTCTTTTACTTTTACATCCCCAAGATCAATTTTTAACAATGATTTTCTAATCTCCTCAGAATTATTAGGTTGGTCAAATTTCATTTCGATAACTGTGCCGCCTTTAAAATCAACACCTAGATTAAGACCTTTTACATAAAATAAAAAAATAGAGAGAACAAAAAATATCAAGGAAATAAACATAAAACTTTTTTTATATTTTAAAAAATTATATTTTCTGTCGTATAAATTCATTCTTAAATCCTAATTAATGCTTCCTTATTTTTTTTAATATAAATAGACACAAGAAATCTACCGAACACATAAGTAGTGAAAAAAGTAGAAATTATTCCTATTGCAAGTGTTATTGCAAAACCCTTAACTGGTCCGGAGCCCATAAAGTATAATACAATTGCTGCTATTAAAGTTGTAATATTAGAGTCGAGAATTGTTGTTAAAACTTTTTTATAAGCAGTATCAAAAGCAATTAAATTATTTTTTTCTATTTTTAATTCTTCTTTAATTCTTTCGTATATTAAGACATTTGAGTCAACAGCCATACCAACTGTTAAAATTATTCCAGCTATTCCAGGTAATGTTAATGTCGAACCTAAGATACTTAAAGTCGATACAATTAATATTAAATTTAAGAGAAGAGAAATATTAGAAAAAAAACCAAAAATTCGATAATTGTAGAACATATACATAATCACTAATAAAAAACCAATTACGAGAGAAAAAATTCCACTTTGAACTGACTCTTTGCCAAGATCAGGGCCAACAGTTCTTTCTTCAATAATACTCAAAGGAGCTGGTAAAGCTCCAGATCTTAACAATATAGCTAGCTCATTTGCTTCTTGTGCTGTAAAATTTCCAGAAATCTGGCCGTTACCGGTAATAATTGCATCACGAATTACTGGTGCACTAATCACTTCATTATCAAGAACAATTGCTAAATTTCTTCCAATATTATCTTTACTAGCCATTGCAAATTTTCTTGCTCCAAGATTATCTAATTTAAAATTTACTACAGAAGAATTTGTTAATTGATCAAAACCAGGCTGTGCATCAATTAGATTTTCTCCAGATACAACAATTCTTTTTTCAACATTGTATTGAATATCTTTTTTTGGAGAATTCAAAATATCGGTGCCTAACGAACTATCATTATTGGAATTAGACAAAAATCTGAAGTTTAATTGAGCTGTCTTTCCAAGTAATTTTTTTATTTCACCAGGATCTTTTAATCCTGGCAATTCTACCAAAATTCTATCTAAACCTCTTGTTATAATATTTGGTTCTTTTGTTCCTAATTCGTCAATTCTATTTCTAACTATTTCTATAGATTGTTCTAAAGCGTTTTTTTTAATTAAGTTCAAGAGATCTACAGTTAAAGTAATTTTTACTGTATCGCTTTGATAAATAGCCGAAAATTCTCTACCTGTAGAACTGATAATTGGATTTATAACTTTATCATTTAGAAATTGTTCCAAAGTATTTCTCTGATCTAATTTAAAATTAAAGAGTAAAGAATCTTTTTCTGACCTAAAGTTAGTATATATAAGATTTTTTTCTCTTAATTCTCTTCTTAATTCTAAACTTTTAGATTGAAGTTTTTGTTCGATAAGTGGTTTGGAGTCTATTTCCAGAAGAAGGTAAGATCCGCCTTGCAAATCTAATCCTAAATTTACTTTTTTATTAGAAAATAAAATATTATTACTTATTGGCAAAATATTTGGAATAAAAAAATAAATCCCAAAAATAAAAACTAGTAAAATAGAAAATACTTTAAAACGAGAAAAGTATAACACGCAAATTTATTTGGGCTCTGTTTTGCTAAGGACTGCTGAAATAGATGATTTTATGATTTTAATATTTACATTGTCAGCAATTTCAATTTCTGCTTTATCGTCTTCAATAACTCTAACAACTTTACCGATTAAACCACCACCAGTTACCACCGTGTCTCCTCTAGTAACCGCATCAACCATTGCTTTATGGTCTTTAACTTTTTTTTGTTGAGGACGTATTAATAAAAAATAGAAAATTACAAAAATTAAAATAAGAGGCAGAAATTGGCCGAGCGCTTTAGTATCCATGAAAAACTTAATAAACTATATAAAGCTAATAAACAACATTATTTGTCCTTATAAGCAATGTAGCTGAATTCTTTTATTTTTTTTGAAATGCCAATATTTTCAATGTCTTTATTGCTTTTGTTGATAATTAACCAATCACTTAGGGCTTTATCTGTTAGTTCTAAAATATCTTGAAATTCTAACAATTCATTCTCTGTTAGACTATGATAGTTTTCTTTAAAGAAACCACCAAGTAATAGATCCATTTCTTTTGTTCCTCTATGACTAGATCGGAACATAAGTTTTTTTCTAAAGTTGTCTATGTTAGAGATCATATTATGTTTTTATAAGCAATAAAGAATATATCAAATGAATTTTAACGACTTATTTTCTTCAGTTAATAACATTAAAGGTGTTGGGCAAGTTATTGCGAAAAAACTATCTGAAAGAGGCATTGAAAATAAAATAGATTTATTTTTAAATTTACCTACAGGGGCTATTGACAGAACGTTTTGTCCTAAATTGGATCATTTAGAAGTTGGAAAAATATCTACAATATTTGTTCGTCCAGTAAAACATTATTTTCCAAGATTTAGAAACCTTCCAAACAAGGTAATCTGCAAAGATGAATTTGGGACTATAGATATTATTTTTTTTAATTCCAGAGAAAATTATATAAAACAGATCTTACCTCTCAATGAGGAAGTTGTAATAAGTGGAAAAGTTGCTTTCTATAAAAATAAGTTTCAAATAACAAATCCAGATTATGTACAGCCTGTAGATAAGGAAAGAGATATAAAAAAAATAATGGCTAAATACCCTGCGGTCACAGGTATCTCTCCAAAAACTATTCAAAAAATTTATAAGGAAGAGATTGGTAAATTAAAAAATTTTAAAGAATGGCATAGAAATAAACTTCTAGAAGAGATGAAATGGCCGACCTGGTATGAGGCTATATACAACTTGCACAATCCTTCTAATATTAGTGATGTTGATAAGCAATCTCCTTTTTACAGAAGATTAGCATTTGATGAAATATTCAGTAATCTTTTAATTTTTTCTGAAATAAAGAAAAGAATAAAACAACTAGAAAAAAAACCAAAAAACATACCAAGTGAAATATTAATTGAGATAAAAAAAGTAATTCCATTTACTCTGACAAATTCGCAAAATAACGCTTGTGCAGAAATATTAATGGATATTAATTCCTCAAAAAAAATGATGCGGGTTCTTCAGGGGGATGTTGGTAGTGGAAAAACTATTGTTTCTTTGATATCTGCTTTTGTTACTGTCAAATCCGGATATCAAGTAGCTTTTTTATGTCCCACAGAGTTACTTGCAAAACAACATTACCAGTTATTTAAAAAACTACTGATTTCTACTAACTGTTCAATACAATTACTGTCTGGAAAATTAAAAAACTCAGAACAAAATTCTATTCGTAACCTCCTATCCAAAAAAAAAATTGATATTATTATTGGCACACATTCCTTATTTCAGGAAAAAACTTTATTTCAAAATTTAGGTTTAATAATTATCGATGAGCAGCACAAATTTGGTGTTCAGCAAAGAATAAATTTATCTTTAAAAGGTAATATTAATACTGATGTTTTATTAATGACAGCCACACCGATTCCAAGAACTTTAATATTAACAAATTATGGCGATATGGATATTTCAACATTAAAAGAAAAACCATTTAATAAAACTAATATTCAAACACTATCAAAATCAACAGAAAAAATAGATGAAGTTATTACATTTGTAGAAAAACGTCTTGAGCTAAATGATCAGATTTATTGGGTAACACCTTTAATTGAAGAAAGTGAAAAATTAAAATTAACCGCAGCTATTAAAAGATTTGATTACCTAAAAAAAAAATTAAAAGTAGAAATTGGTTTAGTTCATGGGTCAATGAAAAGTGATGAAAAAGATAAAATTATGGATGAGTTTATTAATGGTAAAATTAAAGTTATAGTTTCAACAACAGTAATTGAAGTTGGTATTGATAATCAAAATGCCAATACAATGATCATAGAAAATTGTGAACGCTTTGGTTTGTCACAATTACATCAATTGAGGGGCAGAGTTGGTAGGGGTAAAAAAGATGCCTTCTGTTTGCTTTTGTATTCTAAAAATATTGGTGAAAATGGAAAAAAAAGAATTCAAATATTAAAATCATCATTAGATGGATTTTATATTTCAGAAGAGGATTTAAAGCTTAGGGGTTTTGGCGATATTATAGGATATAAACAAAGTGGTGAGAAAGATTTTTTAATAGCTGATCCTGTTTTTCACTCTGATTTATTTGAAATAGCAAAAAATGAAATTGAAGATATACAGTCTTTAAAAATAAATATAGTAGATAATTACTCTTATTTATTAAAAATATTTAAAAAAGATAAAATTTTAAATATTATTGATACCGGCTAATATATTTAATTATCTATATCTTATTGCTATCTCAAATTCTTTAAGACGTTTAAAGATTGACCTTAATTCAGTAACAGTTGTCCAATTTTGTGTAAACAATGAGAAACTATTATGAACTCTCTGAAAAGCATTAGAAGTTTGTATAACGACTCCTAAAGTAACAAGTCCAGAAAATAAGCTTGGGGCTACTACAATATACGGAACTATAACCATCATTTGAGAATACAAATTTTCCCAAATATCAAAATACCCATAATGCAAATATAATCTATGTTTAATAAATTTTATGCCTGTAAACAATTCGAAAATAGTATCTGGTTTGGCAAAATTTATTCTGTCATCTTCTCCGTAAACAAGTTCTTTTCTAAATTTAGCCTCTACTTTCTGATTGTCATATTCTATGCTTGGTAATTTTGCTCCAACAAACCAACTAATTATTAAACTTCCAAAACTGGTCACTAAAGCAATCCATACCAAAGACCCTTCGATGTTATTTAAAAAATCAACTTTGATATCTTTGGACATGTTCCACAATATTGGCAAAAAAGCTAAAAGTGTCATTATCGCTCTTACAACTTGCAGACCAAGAGTTTCTAATAAGTTTGCAAATCTCATGGTATCTTCTTGAATTCTCTGAGCTGATCCCTCCACATCAACATTACTAGATGTCCAAAGAGGCACATAAGCAAAAGTCATTGCTTCTCTCCACTTTAAAACCCATATTCTAGTTAAATAATTAGTGAGACTATAAATAAAAACATAAGGTATAGCTAAATACAAAAATTTTTTTATTCCAATCCAAAACTGATCTATATTTTTTGCTTCTTGCAAAACATCATAAAAACCTTTGTACCAAGTATTAATTTGTACAGTTAAAGTTACTTGAGATAAAAGAGAAATAAAAAGTATCAAGGCACCACCCCAAGCCCATTTGAACCATTTTTTATTAAGAAAAAAACTTTTTAGCATTTAATTTTTAATAAAATTATCTGCGTATGATTTTATGATGATCTTTCTTTTTTTTGGATCTAAAATATCAAAGGAAATATCATTTTTTTTTGCATATCTAATCGCATCATCCTTATTATCAAAATAAATTTTGACTTGCTTGTTAGTATCCGTTGAGGAGTTCCAGCCCATAACAAAATCTTTTTGTAAATTTTCTTTAACAAATTCTAAAATCCATGAATTTGATTTGAATTTGCCAGATTGCATTGCTGTTTTGCTTGGCATGTAAATTTTAGCTTTTTTCATAGAATTTTAGATAAATTTTATCTCTAATTAAATATGGTCGGGGCAGTAAGATTCGAACTTACGACCCTCTGGTCCCAAACCAGATG
>VTPP01000010.1 GCA_008638225.1 Pelagibacteraceae bacterium | reverse complement strand
ATTTAATTTAATGTTTGGAAGATTAAAAACTGGAACGCCACCAAGATTAGATTCTAGAACAATAAATTTTGAAGGTTTGGAAAAACAAGTTGCAGATGAAAATCCTTTTTTTTTCTCAACACAGACAAAAAAAATAAATGCAAGACAAGTTTCGTGCAGCATCACATATACAAATGATGAGGTTCATAAAATTATTTCTCGCAACATAAAAAAATCTGCAGTGTACTCTGGCAACATAAAAGGTGTTGGACCAAGATACTGTCCTTCAATTGAGGATAAGATTGTTAAATTTGCAGATAAACAAAGACATCAAATATTTTTAGAACCGGAAGGGCTGGACGACTTTACAATTTATCCTAATGGTATTTCAACTTCCTTGCCGGAAGACGTTCAGCAAGAAATATTGTTTAAAATCAATGGTTTATCTAATGTTAAGATGATAAGGGCAGGATATGCCATAGAATATGATTATGTTGATCCAAGAGAGCTAAAGTACACCTTAGAACTAAAAAAAATTAAATCTTTTTATTTAGCAGGTCAAATTAATGGAACCACTGGCTATGAAGAAGCTGCTGCTCAAGGGTTAGTGGCAGGAATAAACGCAGCTTTATCATGCCAAGGGAGAGAGCCTTTCGTACTCGATAGGTCCGAGGCTTACATAGGAGTAATGGTAGATGATTTAGTGACTAAAGGAGTAGCTGAGCCTTACAGAATGTTTACTTCTAGAGCTGAGTATAGGCTTACATTAAGAGCTGATAATGCTGATATTAGACTTTCTCCTATGGCAATTAAACTTGGATGTTTAGGAAAAGAAAGGATTAAAAATTTTAATGACAAGCAGAATAGTATTAATAAAGTTAAAATAGCTCTCTCGGGAGTAAATTTAACTCCAAATCAAGCAAAAAAACATGATATTTCCATATCAATGGACGGAGTTAAAAGGAACGGCATTGAGCTAATGGGATATAAGGGTGTAAATTACGAAAAATTAAGAGAAATATTTGAATATTTACCTGAATCAAGCGAAGATGTCATAAATCAAATTAAAATAGATAATCATTATAAAGGTTATTATTCAAAACAAGATGCAGACATTAGAAAATTTAAAAAGGATGAGGACTTAAAAATACCAGAAAACATAGATTATGATAAAATAAGCGGCCTTACCGAAGAGGTAAAAAAAAAACTAATACTAGTTAAGCCAGAAACATTTGGACAAGCGTTAAGAATAGAGGGAATTACCCCATCCGCGATTAATCTTTTATTAGCACATACAAAAAGATATAAATTTAAGCAATCTGCTTAAATGATTAAAACAAAATATCTTGATAGCATTGTTTCACGTGAAACATACAATAAATTACACAAATACAGTGATTTTTTAATAGAATATAATAAAAAAATCAATTTAATATCTAAGTCTTCAGAGGAATTAATAATGAGCAGGCACATAGAGGATTCTGCTCAAATAATGAGATTTATTGATAAAAATGACAAAAAAATACTAGATATTGGGTCTGGAGCAGGTTTTCCAGGAATTGTAATGGAATTAGTTAAAAAAGACCTTGGTTTTGAATTTAAATTAGAATTAGTCGAAAAAAGTATAAGAAAATGTACTTATCTACAGGAATTGTGCAATTATCTAAAAATAGATGTGGTAATACACAATGATGATGTTAGAAAAATAAAAAAAAAGGACTTTAGCACATTAGTAAGTAGAGCCTTTAAGCCTTTAGATATTTTTTTGGAGATTATAGAAGAGGGGGGCATTAATTTTGAAAAAATATTGCTATTAAAAGGTGAAAACCATAAAAAAGAAATGGAACAAGCTTTGAAACATTGGGTAATAAACTGTGATCAATATGAAAGCATTACAAAACCTGGGTCGAAAGTTTTTGTAATAAATAGTGTACAAAGAATCTAGATGATCAATCATGTAGTCTCAGTAATAAATCAAAAAGGTGGTGTAGGAAAAACTACATCAACAATTAATCTTGGTTGTGCTTTTGCACAGTTAGGTCAAAAGACATTAATTATAGATCTAGATCCACAAGGCAATGCTTCTACAGGAGTTGGTGTTGAAAATAACGATAGAGAAAATTCTATTTACAAACTTTTAACAGAGAGAAATAATTCGCAATATTACGTGAAACAAACTAAAATACAAAACTTGGACATTATTTGTGCAAATGTTGAATTATCTGGCTTTGAAACTGAAGTGGCCGAAGACAAAAACAGAGCTTTTATTCTAAAGGAAATAATGAATGAAATAAGAGAAAAAAATCAATATAATCAGATACTTATTGACTGTCCCCCTTCTCTAAGCTTACTAACGGTAATGTCTTTGGTTGCTTCCAATTCAGTAATTGTTCCTCTACAAACTGAATTTTTTGCTTTGGAGGGATTAACTCAACTATTAAAAACAATTAATAGAATTAAATTAAGTTTAAATAAAATTTTAGAGGTCGAGGGTATAATTTTAACTATGTTCGATAAACGAAATAAACTTTGTTCTCAAGTAGAGGCGGAAGCAAGAAAATTTTTTGGTGAGCAAGTATATAATACTGTGATACCAAGAAATATTAGAATTTCAGAAGCGCCTTCTCATGGCTTACCAGTTTTAGTTTATGATAAATATTGTGCAGGCTCTATTGCTTATGAAAAATTGGCAGTAGAAATTTTAGAAAAACAAAAAAAATTTAACTTTGCAGCGTAATGGTATTAAATAATTTCAAGGGTAAAGGATTGGGCAAAGGCCTGGCAGCTTTATTGGGCGAGTCTGAAATAAAAGAAAAGGAAATTCAAAAAAACTTTAGTACAGAAAAAGTAGCAATTCATTTTTTAAAACCAAATAAGTATCAACCAAGAAAAAATTTTGACAAATCTCAACTAGAGGAACTCGCTCAGTCTATTAAGATAAGAGGAATTATTCAGCCGATAGTTGTTAGAAAACTAGGTGAGAATAATTTTGAAATTATAGCAGGGGAAAGACGTTGGAGAGCCGCACAACTTGCGCAATTACATGAGGTGCCAGTTGTTACATTAGACGTTGATGATACCTTAGCTGCTGAATTTGCTGTTTTAGAAAATGTCCAAAGAGAAGGACTAAACGCATTAGAGGAGGCAAGTGGGTTTGAATTATTAATTAGCAAGTTCAACTATACCCAAGACAAACTCTCCGAAGTTATTGGTAAAAGCAGAGCTCATATTGCTAACACTTTAAGACTTAAAAAACTGCCCAATGTAATTCAAGAGATGGTTATCAACGGTCTTCTGACTCCAGGTCATGCAAGGGCTCTTATTGATGTCGATGGTAACGTCGAATTAGCTAAGAATATAGCGAATAATAATCTATCTGTGCGCCAAGCTGAACTTTTGGCCAAAAACAGTCAATCTAAAGGAGCCATTAGCAAAAATAAAAAAAACAAACTTCAGGATCCCAATATTGTTTCTTTGATTGAGGAGATACAAAATAAAACTGGAATGTCCGTCGCTATATCCTCTAAAAAAAATAAAAGTGGTCGTATTAGTTTTGATTATACTAACTTGGCACAGCTTGATCATTTAATTAAAACTATTAAAGAAAATTATTAAATTTAAAATATTCTATTTTGAAGGCAAGACTTGTCCGAAGCTCCAACTATGAAGTTTTGAAGTATGATTGAAGAAGTTTCGTAGTTTTTTTTACAACTTATTTCTATTTCGTAAATAATATCCATTAACTTACTTAACTCTGATTTGTTCCATCTTTTAAGTTGTTCTTTAACTATATTTTTTTCTTTCCAAAAAATAGGCGGCTTATAGTTATCGACTAACTGGCTTACACTCAAAGCGTTGTTATTCGATTCTTGAATTTCTATAAGTTTATTTGTTTTGTATTTAAGAGCTGACAATATTTCGTTAAAATTAATACCCTGAAGGTAAGCATTATTTAGAATTCTATTTATATTTTTTTTATCACCTAGTAAGCAAAAATTAATTATTTCAAAATTATCATCTTCGTTGGATGAGTAAAAAATATTCTTTAAAGCTTTCTCATCCACGACAGTAGATTTTTGAATTAATTGTATTTTATTTATTGCATCATTGATATCTTGACGATTTAAGGAGTTTGTTTCAAATAATGAATTTACAAATTCTCGGGAAACTACAATTTTGTTCTCTCTAAATTTTTGGCTCAAAATTGATTGTAGTTGTTCTTGGGTGTCATTGTAGCAGGCAATGCATGCAAAATTATTTGAAGTTTCAGCTAATAATCTTAGTCTAGATTTTTTAGTTAACGGATCTGATAATATTAATATTTTTTTTTGATTAATAGTTATTGTATCTTCGTCTAGAAAATCCAAAAGTTTATCGGTCGCCTTACTTATAATAATAAGCTCTTGCTCTCCAAATAAACTATTAGAGCTAATTAATTGCTCAAAAATCTCAAGATTACTAAGAACATATTCCTCTTGATACCTTTTAATAGATAAAGAAAGATTTTCTTTAGACTCTTCTATAATTTTCTCTTCAATTTCGGTAATGAGAGATAAATTTTCCCCGTATAATAAAATTAATGGTTTTTTTAATAGATCTTTAAAGTTTAAACCAAAACTTTTAAATATCATTGGTTCTGTTTGGCAATCAGTTGTAATTTAAATTTAATTTTCTGTGAAAGGTTTTGAATTAAATTTCTTCTTTCTATTCTTCTAGTTTCCTCGTCAGAACTAAGATTGTTAGTTACAGTTAATCTTTTCGAGGAAGTAAAACTATCGCTTATAATTATTTTATCTTTACTGTCGAGAACATTCAGCCCAATATTAATTGTTAAATCTTCTTCCGTTGTTATTCCTGCAGAATTTTTTGTTGCAGAAGATATTGTTTCACTTACTAAAATATTTACCGTCATGCCTTGAGAACTTTTCGTTTCCTGAATATTTAAATATGTTTTAATAAGGTAACTAAGGTCATTTTTCCCAGAGTAATTAATTTTTTGTACATTTAGTTTTGATAAATCAAAATTTTTAAGCATTGGAGTAAATCCACATCCAGCTAATAAAATTAAAATGGTAGAAAGAAATATTTTTTTATTCATTGATTACAAAATTTATTAATTTATTTTTAATGTACACTTTTTTGATAATTTTTTTATTTTTTATAAGTTTTTTAACATTATCTAGTTCTAAACTCATTTGAAATAAGGAGTTTTCGTCTTCTCCATCTTTTGCTAATAAAATAGCTCTTTTTTTACCATTTATTTGAATAACTATATTGTTCTGCTCTCGTTTGAGAAGATCTTCTTTGTAAGACGGCCATTTTTGGAGGTGAAGATCATTTTGGTTAGTAATTTTTTCCCAAATTTCGCAAGCTACGTGGGGTGTAAATGGGTAAATTAAAATAATAAATTGTTTTAGTATATAAACAAACTCATCTTTGTCACAATCAGTATCTGATAAAATTTTGTTTAGATTATTTGTAAATTCGTAAAACTTTGCAACTGCAACATTAAAATGAAAATTTTCAATATTATATGTAATTTCTTTAATAAATTTATTAAGTAAAATGTTTAAATTGGTTTTTTCTTTTTCAGAAATTTTTTGAGTATTTTTTATATTATGAATTTTTTCAGAAATAGACCAAATTTTTTGAATAAACTTGTAACAACCAGCTATTCCTTCATCACTCCACTGAATGTCTCTTTCAGGAGGACTATCAGATAGCATGAACCATCGAACGGCATCGGCTCCATACATATCTATTACAGATTGTGGATCAACTACATTTTTTTTTGATTTCGACATAGACTCGGAAGAGCCAACTATAATTTTTTTGTTGGTATTTTTTTCAAAAAAATTATTATTTTTTTCAATAACATCTTCAGGATATGTCCACTGACCATCTTCAGTTTTGAAAGTTTTGTGACAAACCATTCCTTGTGTAAATAATCCTTGGAATGGCTCTTTAATTTCAAATCCAGTGTTCATGCTAATTGCTCTCGAAAAGAAACGAGAATATAACAAGTGTAAAATCGCATGCTCCACGCCACCAATATACTGGTCAACAGGCATCCAATATTTGGCATCTGTAATGTCATAGCCCTTTTCTGAATTATTACTCGAACAAAACCTCAAAAAATACCAAGAAGAGTCAACAAAAGTATCTAAGGTGTCAGTTTCTCTAATTGCTTTCATTCCAGTTTCGGGACAAGTTGTAAATTTCCAAGTAGGATGGTGTTCTAATGGATTTCCAGGTTTTTCAAAACTTACATCTTCTGGTAACTTAACGGGCAAATCTTTTTCAGGAACGGGAACAATAGCACCATCTTCTCTGTACATTATTGGAATTGGGCAGCCCCAATATCTTTGTCTGGAAATACCCCAATCTCTTAATCTATAAGTTGTTTTTCCTTTACCTTTTTTTTCTTTTTCAAATTTTTCTATAATTAACTCTTTTGCCTCCTCTACAGTTAAGTCATTCAAAAAATCAGAATTAATTAGCGTTCCATTTTCAACATATGCTTCATTTTTAATTTTAAAGTCTTTTTTATCTGTCTTGGGTGGAAGAATAACAGGAGTTACATCTAAATTATATTTATTAGCAAAATCTAAATCTCTCTGATCATGTGCCGGACATCCAAAAATTGCACCTGTTCCATATTCCATCAAAACAAAGTTTGCAAAATAAACTGGTATTTTTTTATTTTTAATAAACGGGTGATCAGCGACATATTCGGTTTTAAAACCAAACTTATCAGTTTTTGCTATGGCTTCGTCAGTATTTCCTATTTTGTAACATTCCTCTTTAAATTCATTGAATTTACTGTCTTTTTCGTACTTTTTAGCAAGAGGATGATCTATCGCAAGTGCAATAAAAGATGCTCCAAATATTGTATCTGGTCTAGTCGTAAATATTGTAATTTTTTTATTTTCATCTGAAGAATTAAGATTAAATTGAATTTCACAGCCCTTGGATTTTCCTATCCAATTTTTTTGCATTAACTTAACCTTTTCCGGCCAGCTAATTAATGTATCCAAAGATTCATTTAATACTTCAGCAAAATCTGTAATTTTAAAAAACCATTGAGATAATTTTTTTTGTATTACATTCGCTCCAGATCTCCATCCTTTTCCGTCAACTACCTGTTCATTTGCTAAAACTGTATTATCTACTGGATCCCAATTTACTAAACTTTCTTTTTTGTAAACGAGTCCTTTTTTGTATAATTCTAAAAAATATTTTTGTTGGTGCTTGTAATAACTTGAATCACATGTAGAAATTTCTCTGTCCCAATCAATAGAAAACCCTAATAACTTTAGCTGTGATTTCATGGCTTGGATATTGCTATTTGTCCAATCTTTAGGATGCAACTTATTCTGAATTGCTGCATTCTCAGCGGGCATTCCGAACGAATCCCATCCCATAGGATGTAAAACATTGAAACCGTTTAATCTTTTAAAATTAGCTATAACATCCCCGAGTGTATAATTTCTTACATGTCCCATATGAATTTTACCCGAGGGATATGGAAACATTTCTAAACAATAGAATTTTTTTAATGACCTATCTGCACTAGCTTTAAAAATTTTATTTTGTTCCCAAAAAGTATGCCATTTTTTTTCAGCGACAGTATGATTAAATTTTTCAACTAGCATTTTTTACAATTAACTTATCACATTAGATCGTGCAATTAAATTAAGAAAACCCAAGGTTTTTTGACATTGCACTTTATCTAAAAAGCTTTTTAAACCAAAAGCAAATATATTCGAGTTATATATTTTTTTTAAATTATTTTCATTAATGCCTCCTAGAGCATACAATTCTAGTTTAGTACCAAAATGTTTTTTTAAAAAATTAAATCTTGAGATTCCCAATGGTTTACTACTTGGATGAGATGTGGTTTTAAAAATAGGAGATAAAAAAATACCAGAGCATCCTTGAAAAAATTTTCGGTGTATTTCCACATGATTATGTGCAGATCCTATAACTTTAATTTTTTTATTACTTGGAGTAATTGTGTATCTTAATCTTTTGTTAAAATTGGGTATATAAAGATTAGCTTCAATACTTCTAGCTAATCTAAGATCATTCGATACATAAAGATCGTGACCAAAACGTTTTGAAAATTTTTTTAACTCAAAAGCTCTAGCCATGTAGTTATTTTTAGAATAGTTTCTATAGATAATTGAAGCGTTTTTTATTTTTTTTAAAATAGAAATATTGATACTGTTAAGCCCTTCTAAAAAAAAATAAATTTGCGTTTTTTTCATTATGAACAACATTATACAAAATTTTTTAAAAATAAGAGATGAATTACATCATGGTAATCTGCATCCAACAATTATTGCAGTAAGCAAAACTTTTCCTCTGGAGTATATTAGACCGTTGATAGATTATGGACACAAAGTATTCGGTGAAAATAAGGTTCAAGAAGCCAAAATAAAGTGGGGTAGTATTAAAAAGGAAATAAAGGACCTAGAGTTACATTTGATAGGTGGCCTTCAATCAAATAAGGCAAAGGAAGCCGTTGAGTTATTTGATTATATTCATTCGGTTGATAGTGTGAAATTAGCTAATGAGCTTTCAAAAGCTGAAGAAAAGTTGCAAATAAAAAGAAAATATTTTGTTCAAGTAAATGTTGGTAAAGAAAGCCAAAAGTCCGGTGTCGCAATAGAAAAACTTTCTGATTTGCTAAAAGTTTGTGTTAATGAAAAAAAATTGGAGATTGTTGGCTTAATGTGCATTCCCCCATATGATTCTGACCCCATTCCATTTTTTAAATTACTAAAAAAATTAAATACAGAACATCATTTACCGAAAATGAGTATGGGTATGAGCGGAGATTGTATGGCTGCTGCTGAATTAGGAGCCACACATATTAGGGTAGGAAGTAAAATTTTTGGGGTTAGGACTAACCAGTAATTTTAATTTTTTCTTTCGGCGTGATCTTACCTAAAATATCTAAAAAACTTTTTTTACTTAAAGCAATACATCCTTGTGTGGGTTTGTATCCTGGCTTTGCTAAGTGCATAAAAATTGCACTACCTTTTCCCTTGATTATTTTTTTGGTGTTATACTCAATAACTAATATTAAGTCATAAAGATGATCAGTTCTTTTCATTTTTTCATTGTGGGAATAATTTTTTATTGTAATTAGTTTGTTATAATTTTTTTTTTTAGGATTATCCTCCCAAGCCATACTTTCATCGATAGGGCTATAAGAAAGTCTTGTTTTTAAATATTTGATTCTATCTGTTCGGACGAATAGTCTATTTAGTGAAAATGTCCCAATTGGTGTGCAACCATCTCCTTCTTTTTTGAATTTAGTAAAGCCATTTTTGCCATAGGCGCATTTATACCGTTTTTTCTTGTACCAAAGTTCTCCCTTATTATTTACTATGATCATAAAAATTTATATTTTCATTGTATGCAAAATTATTCAATAGTTACTGTTGGTTCAGATGTTTTTTTTGAATGCATTAGTGAGCAAAAGCTCGATTATAATATTAATCAATTAAAGAGTTTTAAAGATGTAAACTTACTTTTTAAAAATTATAATGTTCAAGACGGATTTGTATTCCTATTTTTCTTAGATAATTTGGAAAAAATAAAAAATTCAGAAGTTAAAAAAATAATGTTCCCTAAAGTATTTTTATCAGCCGATCCTAAGAACTTTCAGGAACTAAAAAAAGATAATTTATTTAGCACTTTTTTACAGCTACCTATTAACTTTTTTGATTTAGAAAAAATTATTAAGTTATCAATTTTAAAATTTAAATTTCACTTCCAAACAAAAGTAGAAATTGGACACTACATTTTAGATAAGAATAAAAGAACGTTAGCGATAGGAAGGAAAAGTGTAAAACTTACGGAAAAAGAACAGGATATTATTGTTTATCTATTTGGAAAAAAAGATGGAGCTTCCAAAAAAGATATAATGAAAGATATTTGGTCTTACTCAGATCAGGTCGATACACACACTTATGAGACACATCTTTATAGATTGCGTCAAAAGATACAAACAAAGTTAAAAGATAAAAATTTTATAGAAATCAAAGAAGGAAAATATTTTCTCAGATACTAGTAGTAGAAAATATGAAGAAAAAGAATATCATAGCTAAAGATTTAAGAACCGCTAAGTACAAAAAAAGAATTATACAACCCAAAAAAGGAAAAGGGAGTTTTAAAAGAAAAAAACTAATTTAACCTGGCTCCAATTTTTTGTATTACTTTAGAAGCCATCTCGGTTCCCTTTTCAAGGCTTTCTTGAATAGACATTTCGTTAATGTAGCCATGTAAAAATCCTGCAGCAAACAAGTCTCCTGCACCGGTCAAATCAACTAATTTAAGGTTTTTTTGACTTTCACACTCAAATACTTCGTTATTAAATATTGCAATACTGCCTTTTGCAGATCTTGTAACAATTAATAATTTCCCAAGATTTTTTCCAAATTCTATAACTTCAGCGAATGAGTTGGCATCTATCAAATGAAGTATTTCTTGTTCATTTGCAAATGTAATATCTAATTTGTTTTTCACTAAATCTAAAAAACTTTCTTTATGTCGCTCTACACAAAATTTATCTGATAATGACATTGCTGTTTTATTTGCTAGTTTAAATGCTTTTGAAAATGCAGATTTAGGCTCTCCCTCGTCCCACAAATAACCCTCTAAAAAAACAAGTTCACTTTGTTTTATTGCTAACTCATCAATATCTTGTTCATTAATTTTTCCTGCAATTCCAAGGAAAGTACACATAGTTCTTTCTGAGTCAGGAGTGATTAGAATTAAACAAGTACCCGTAGGGATAGTTTCTTTTCGTTTTTTATAAAAGTACGTTACTTTTTCTTTGATTAAACTTTCTTCATATTTATTACCAAGATTATCATCATTAACTTTTCCTATAAAAGATACATTGTTCCCCAATTGAGATAAGCCAACCATAGTATTTGCAACTGAGCCACCGGCAACAGTTTCAGCAATAGTTAAACTTGATAATAGTTTTTTAAATTCTATTTCATCTACTAATTTCATTGTACTTTTTGTTAAATTATTTTGTATTAAGAATTCATCGTTCACTTTACAAATCACATCAACGATTGCATTTCCAACTCCGACAACTTTCATGATAGACACATCTCCCAAAAATTAGCTTCTAACAAAGAAGCTTTTTTAAAAATTTTAACTAATGACTTATAACTATTTTTATTATTATTAGTAAATAATTCATCCAAATACCTAATATTTTTGGTTGCTATGCTTTGATACTCTTTTGAAGAATACATTTTAATCCAAGAGGAGTATTTGTTTTTTTTCCAATTTTTTATTTTACTAAGATTATAACCAATCTCACCATACCCTATGATACATGGTGATAGAGCAATAAATAATTCTAAATTACTTTTTTTGGTTCCTATGTTTAAAACATAATCAGTGTAGGTTCGGTTTTGTCTCTTTTCTTTTGTTGCAAGTATTTTATATTTAGGAATATTAAATTTCCGACAATATTTTATATGAAGATTCAACTCATGCTTAATACCCATAATAAATTTCAAAGATCGATCTCTATCAAGTGTAGTATTTGCTTTATAAGCTGATAAGCAAAGTATCTTAATTAATTTTTGCAAAAAAATATAATCTTGTAGAAGATAAATTTTAAAGCAGGATAATGGCAAGGTCCCATTGCCCAACTTAATTACAAATGGATGATTTGTATATTTTTTCCATTCTTTTAGAGATTTATTTTTAATTTTAAAAAACAATGTTTTTTTATTATTATAAATACTCATACTAATTAATTATCTTCCCACCAAATTTGCAATGTTTGATAATTACACAAGATTTACAATCAGGCGTTCTTGCTTTGCAGGTATACCTCCCATGGAGCAAGAGTAAATGATGTGCGTCTTTTAAGTATTTTTTTGGAACTACTTTGTATAAATTTTGCTCTACTTGATCGGGACCCTTGCCTGGAGCAAGTCCAGTCCTATTGCTTACTCTAAATATATGAGTGTCGACAGCTATTGTTGGCTTCCCAAATCCTTCATTAAGAACGACATTTGCTGTTTTTCTGCCTACACCAGGTAACGCATAGAGCTTATCAAAATCATTTGGTATTTTACTCTCATAATTTTCAACAAGAATTTTTGAGAGTAAATAAATATTTTTAGATTTATTGCGGAAAAGACCTATGCGGTTTATTAATTTTTCTATTTTTTTTTGTCCTAATTTTACAAAGTGTTCAGGCTTATTATATTTAGAATAAATATCTTTTGTAACATTATTAACATTAACATCCGTACATTGAGCAGAAAGAACTACTGAGACTAATAATGTAAATTTATTAGTATATTGTAAATCACTTTTGGGATTTTTTATAATTTTTCTTAGTTTTTTAAATATTTGTTCGCTTTGCGTTTTCACTTATCTTATCTTGAGCACGTCATGCATACTATACAGTCCTGGTTTTTTATGCGCTATCCACTTAGCAGCACTTAGCGCCCCATCTGCAAATAAATCTCTTGATTTTGCAACATGCTTGAGCTCAATAGTTTCTTTAGCAGTTTGAAAAATAACAGAATGAGTTCCGGGAATCGTCCCTTCTCTTTTTATGAAAAAATTTATTTTCCCTTTCTTTCCATTGCCTTTCCTATTTAAAAAAATACTTCCTTTTAACTTTTCTAAAGATTTCCTTTTTCCTTTAGCAACAGCTTGTCCAAGCATGAGAGCTGTACCAGAAGGATAATCTATTTTCATTTTATGATGGGCATCGTGTATTTCTATTTGAAATTCTTTCAAAATTTTTTCTGATAAGATTCTAGATAAATACTGCATTAGATTTATTCCTAAACTCATATTTCCAGATTGAAGAATTGCAATTTTTTTTGAGGATCTATTTATTTCTTCCTGTTGTTTCTTGTTAAATCCTGTGGTGCCAATAATTAACTTTTTTTTAAGTTTAATGGCTAATTTTAAAATTTCCAAAGTGCAATTTGGTTTTGTAAAATCAATAATTACATTTGTATTTTTAAGAGAGTCTATGGAGTTTTTGTCGTATTTGATGCCATTTTTTGTAAGTGATTTTTGTTCTGTAACACTTTCTAACTTTAATTGTTTATCTTGAACGGTTTTTTTAATGAGTAGCGATCCCATACGACCTAATCCGCCACTAATTGTGATATTAATTTTTTTCATTAGCTTAAACTATCCCAAAAATTTTTAGCTTTTTTTAGAAAAGATTCATTTTCTGGATTGTTTTTAGAGTCTTCTAATTCTTTATATTTTTCAAGTAATATTTTTTGTTCTCTACTTAAGTTGACAGGCACTTCAACTTTTATTTGTAAATATAAATCACCAAATCCAGATCCTCTTAATAGAGGCATTCCTTTATCTTTGAGTCGCAACTGCTTTCCGGTTTGTGTACCAGGAGGAATTTTAACGTTAGATTTTGAACCATCAATTGTTGGAATTTCAATTGTAGTTCCAAGAGCAGCGTCAACTATAGATACTGGTAATTCAAAATATAAATTTTCCTCTTCTCTTTTAAAAATGGGATGTTTTTTTAAAGATAGATAAACATATAAATCACCCTGAGTACCTCCTCTAGGTCCGGCCTCTCCTTTGCCCGCTAAGCGCATTTGTGTTCCATCATCTACGCCTTTTGGAATTTGAATAGATAGTGTTTTATTAACCCTATTGGTTCCTGTTCCTCTGCAAATTTTACATGGTTTAGAAATTGTTTTACCTTCACCACCACAATCTGGGCAAGTTTGTTGTAAAGTAAAAAAACCTTGTTGAGCACGCACCTGGCCATGTCCGTCGCAAGTTCTACATGTACTTGCTTTTGATCCAGTAGCAGCGCCGCTACCTGAACACTCACCACACTTTTCTGAAGTTGGCACCTCAAACGTTTGTTTTTTTCCTTGGTAAGCCTCCTCCAATGTCACTTCAATATTAATTTTTAAATCAGAACCTCTTTTTGACCTTGAAGAAGATCTTCTTCTACCTCCACCCGTAAAATCCCCAAAAAAATCGTCAAAAATACTCGAAAAAGAACCAGAATCAAAGCCACCAAAATCACTAAAACCACCACCTCCACCACCATTTTCAAAAGCAGCATGACCAAACTGATCATAGTTAGATTTTTTTTGAGAATTAGATAGTACTTGATAGGCCTCAGAAGCTTCTTTAAATTTTGCCTCAGATGAGGCATCTCCCGGATTTTTATCCGGGTGATATTTCATTGCTAATTTTCTGTAAGCAGATTTAATTTCTTCTTGTGAAGCATTTTTAGAAACACCTAGTGTATTGTAGTAGTCAGCTTTAGCCATGCCCCTATCTAATGCCTAATTAAAAATTAAGCACTATCTTTTTTATCGTCTTTGGAGTCTTTAACTTCTTCAAATTCAGCATCAACAACATCTTCTTTTTTTCCATCAGAAGTTTTATTTTCACCTTGAGACCCAGCCTCTTGGGTTGCTTGTTGAGCTTTGTATATTGCTTCGCCCATCTTCATAGAAGATTGCATTAAAGTTTGTGTTTTGGTTTTAATATCTTCAACATTATCTGCTTTGATAGCATCTTTTAAACTTTGCATATCTGTCTCAATTGTTTTTTTATCTTCTGCAGAAATTTTATCACCATGTTCTTTTAAACTTTGTTCAGTAGAGGCAACTAAACTATCCGCACTATTTTTTGCATCAATTTCCTCTCTCTTCTTTTTGTCAGCTTCTTTATTTGCTTCTGCATCCTTTACCATTCTTTCGATTTCTTCATCTGTAAGACCACCTGAAGCTTGGATTTGAATTTTTTGTTCTTTGCCGGTGCCTTTATCTTTTGCAGAAACATTCACAATACCGTTAGCGTCAATATCAAAAGTCACTTCAATTTGAGGTACACCCCTTGGTGCTGGCGCAATTCCTGTTAGTTCAAAGTTACCAAGTAATTTATTATCAGCCGCCATCTCTCTTTCGCCCTGAACCACTCTTATCGAGACGGCAGGTTGGTTGTTTTCGGCAGTCGAAAACACTTGGCTTTTTTTAGTTGGTATTGTTGTATTTTTTTCAATAAGTTTTGTAGCAACTCCACCCAAAGTTTCAATACCTAGAGACAATGGAGTAACATCTAACAATAAAACATCTTTAACATCGCCCTGGAGAACACCAGCTTGGATCGCAGCGCCCATAGCTACCACCTCATCAGGATTTACACTTTTATTTGGTTCTTTTCCAAAAAAGTTTTTAACAGTCTCAGCTACTTTTGGCATTCTTGTCATACCACCCACAAGAATAACCTCTCCGATTTCTCCCGCACTTAATCCAGCATCTTTTAAAGCGGTTTTGCAAGGTGCAATAGTTCTCTCAATTAGTTGAGCAACAATTGATTCTAGTTTAGATCTTGTTAATTTCAGATTTAAATGTTTTGGACCAGTTTTATCAGCTGTGATAAAAGGTAAATTAATTTCAGTTTGTGTTGCAGATGAAAGCTCAATTTTAGCTTTTTCAGCAGCTTCTCTTAATCTTTGTAATGCTAATTTATCTTGTTTTAAATCTATAGCATTATCTTTTTTAAATTCAGCAGCAAGGTAGTCAACGATATGTGAATCAAAATCTTCACCACCAAGTGCTGTATCTCCATTTGTAGATTTAACTTCAAAAACTCCATCTCCTAGTTCAAGAATAGAAACGTCAAATGTTCCTCCACCTAAATCGTATACAGCAACAGTCTTTGCATTTTTTTTATCTAAACCATATGCTAGAGCTGCAGCAGTTGGTTCGTTAATAATTCTTTTTACATCTAGTCCAGCAATTTTACCCGCATCTTTTGTTGCTTGTCTTTGAGAGTCGTTAAAATAAGCGGGCACTGTGATTACAGCTTCCTTAACTTCAGAACCTAAATACTTTTCTGCAGTTTCTTTCATTTTTTGTAAAACAAAAGCCGAGATTTGACTAGGAGAATATTTCGTACCTCTAGACTCTACCCAGGCATCGCCATTATCTGCTTTAATAATTTTATATGGTAGTCCCTTGATGTCTTTTTTAACTGCATCACCATCAAATTTTCTGCCAATTAATCTTTTTACAGCAAAAAAAGTATTTTCTGCATTAGTAACACCTTGTCTTTTTGCAGCCATACCAACCAATTTTTCTTCGCTCTCGGTAAAAGCAACTACAGATGGGGTGGTTCGTGCTCCTTCTAAATTTTCTAAAACTTTTGGCGTTGCTCCATCCATAACTGCAACACATGAATTCGTTGTCCCTAAATCTATTCCTATTATTTTTGACATAATTTTTAATCCTTTTATTGGTATTTCTTAATTCTTCATTGGATATGGGGGGTGTTTTGGAGATTACAACCTCTAAAACAATTATTTTTTAATCTTTTATTTCGCTGATTTAGCAATGTTTACTAGAGATGGTCTTAAAAGGCGGTCATGCAACATGTACCCTTTTTGAATTTCTTCAACAACAGTTCCATGGTCTTTGTCACTTTCAACCTCACTTAAAGCTTGGTGAAAATTTGGATCAAATTTTTTGTTTAAACAGTCTATATAAGTAATATTATTTTTTTCTAAAGTTACTTGAAGTTCTTTTTCTATTAGTTCAATTCCATTTTTAATATCGATAAATTCTTTATCTTTAAATTTATCATTATTTTTAAAAATAGAAAAAGCACGGTCTAAGTTGTCGGTTAAGCTTAGAATTTGAGATGCGAAATTGAAAGACCCGTATTTTAAGATATCTTCTTTTTCTCTTTCGTGATTTTTTCTTAAATTTTGATTTTCAGCAAGAAGTCTTAAGACTTTATTATTAAGTTCATCTATTGTTTTTTCTAGTTGTTCTTTTGTTGATTGATCGCTTAGATTTTCTTGTTGTTCTGGTGTTTCAACATGATTTTCCAAATCTTGAGAAGATTCTTCAATATTTGTTTCATCATTTAAATTGGGATTTTTTTCTGTATTCATTTTTTTTATAATTTATAATGAACGCATATATAGTTACTAATTATTAAATTCCAAGACCAAATTATGCGTAATAATAGAAAAAATTTAGAACTACGAAAAATAGAAATTATTCCAGACTATATAAAAAATGCTGACGCATCATGTCTAATTAAATCTGGTGATACACACGTAGTTTGCACAGCTTCTATTGAGGACAAGTTGCCTAGATGGCTTAAAGGGTCAGGCAAAGGATGGGTCACAGCAGAGTATGGCATGCTTCCAAGATCAACTCATGAAAGAATGAGAAGAGAAGCTTCAGTTGGTAAAGTTGGCGGAAGAACGTCTGAAATCCAAAGATTAATAGGAAGATCCCTAAGAGCATCCATTGATACTCAGTTGTTAGGAGAATATTTAATTACCATTGATTGCGATGTTTTGCAGGCAGATGGCGGAACTAGAACCGCATCTATTACTGGAGGGTTTGTTGCATTAAAAAAATGTATAGATTTAATGATCAAAAGAAAACAGATCAATCACAACCCAATCAAAAATTATGTTGCGGCAATAAGTTGTGGAATTATTAATGGGGAAATTATGATGGATCTTGATTATGAAGAAGATAGCAAAGCAGATGTAGATTCTAATTATGTGATGAATGACAAAAATCAAATAATAGAATTGCAGTTAACAGGGGAAAAAACAACTTGTAGTCAAACTCAATTTTTAGAAATGATGCAGCATTCTAAAAAATCTATTGAAGAAATTATATTAATACAAAAAAAAGTACTCAGTGCATAAACTCAAAGAATTAAAAAGAATAAATCGTATTCTTATAGCAACAAATAATCCAGGAAAATTTAAGGAAATTAGAGAATTACTTCCAAAACAATTGGTTTGTCTTAGCCCAAAAGATTTTAATCTAAAAGAACCAAAAGAAACTGCCAAAACATTTAAAGGTAATGCGAAAATTAAATCTTTATATTGTGCAAAAAAATCAGGTCTAATTACTATTTCAGACGACTCTGGTCTTGAAGTTAGAAAGCTAAATAATAAGCCAGGAATTTACTCTGCTAGATGGGCTGGCAAGAATAAAGATTTCGATGATGCAATGGAAAAAGTTAGAAAACTTCTTATTAAAAAAAAGTTATTATATTCCAAAGCAAATTTTACATGTTGTATCTCTATTGGATATCCCACAGGTCAATCTTTTGAATTTTTGGGAAAGGTTTTTGGAAAAATTAGCTTTCCTGCGAAGGGATCAAAAGGGTTTGGTTATGATCCTATTTTTACAGCTAATGGCGAAACAAAAACTTTTGGGGAACTTAATCCTAAATATAAAAATAAAATATCTCACAGATTCAAAGCCTTTAAAAAAATAAAGAAATATTTTAAGTTTAATTAATTTTAACAAAAGATTTATTTTTAATCTGATACAAATCTAATTTACGGTCTGCGTAGTTCTGATTATTTATTTTAAATATTCCACTTTTTCCTCTAAATTCTTTGCCAATAAAGTCTTCCGTTGAAAAGAAATCATTTTTTTTGTCATACCAACTCGATACTAATAAGGGAATAATATCGTAGGCTAGGATTTCAATATTTGATATTTCGATATTATAGTTTTCTTTAAGTTTTTTATTTAGTTCTTGAAAATTTGAGTAGTTAATTGAGGGAAAAATAATATTTTGCAGTGATGGCTCCAGTAATAATTTTTTGTTAAACCATTGGTTTAATGTTACAAATGAAGCTTCTTTGTAATTTACATCATAGTAATCAAAAAAAGAAACCACACTTATTAAATCATCATCAAATAATGGGACTATAACTTGTTGATAGCTCACGCCTTCCAAAGTATCCTTTTTTTCAAGGCTTTTAACTTTGGCCTGATCACTATTATTGTCTGATTTTTTTAATTCAGCAATCAAATCTAGTAGTTTTTTGTGTCTATAATTATATGAGGTTGCTATTTTAGCTTTTTCATTAATTTCATCAAAATTTGAGTATTGATATTTTGCTAATAACGGAATTTTAATTTCTTCAATTTTTTTTAAAACATTCATTGAAAATTCAGAGTTATCAGCAAAAAATATTTTTTTTTTATTTTTATCATTAATAGTTGAACGCAGTGCTAAAATTTGACTATCTAAATTTACCCCGAATGAAATTACATTGTTTGGCAGACCAACATTGTTATTACTTAACGATATAAAGATATATTTTGAAAAATTTTCATCTTGCACAATGGATAGTAAATTTTTCATAAAAATCGGCCCCAAAACAATATCAACTTTTTGGGTTTGGAGTTCTTTAAAAGCAAATCTAGTTCCAGCTTCAGTGCTGTTGTTGTCGAAAGGTATCAGGGTTACATCAACATTCGAAAGCTCAAAAATTGTCAGCTCAAAAGTTTTTAATATTTTATTTCCAATTTCTTGATAATCCCCCGTAAGTGGAAGAATTGCACCTATTCTTAAAGACTGGTTTTTACTGTTAGCTGCGATTGTTAAATTTAACAAAAGAAACGAAAGCAAAAAAAATTTAATACAAAAATTTTTCATAAAATTGTGTTAATGATATAGATGAAAATATGTTGGTAAACAAAAAAAATAATCTAATTGATCCAGCTCTATACATTGTTTCCACTCCTATCGGAAATTTATCCGATATAACTTTTAGAGCCTTAGAAGTTTTAAAAAAATCGGATTATATTTTGTGCGAAGATACAAGACATTCTTTAAAACTACTTAATTATTACAATATCAAAAAAAAATTAATTTCTTTTCACAAATTTAATGAAATTAAAAATGTAGTGGAAATTTTTAAGGATATTGGTGAAGGCAAAATAGTATCATTAATATCAGATGCTGGAACGCCACTCATATCTGATCCAGGACATTTTTTAGTTAAGTCAGCACGAGAACAAAATGTCAAGGTAGTACCCGTTCCAGGACCATCCTCTGTTACTGCTGCTATGTCTGTATCAGGTTTTGACACAAAATTTTATTTTTACGGTTTTTTGTCTAAAACCAACAATCAAAGAGAGCAAGAATTAGAAGTATTATCAAAAATAAATAGCTCAATAGTTTTATTTTTGCCTGCAAGAGATCTAAAAAAAATTTTAAAGGAGTTCCCCCCTTACTTTGGAGAAAGGTCAATTTTTATTGCAAGAGAAATCACAAAATTGCACGAGACATATTTGTCCGGGAGTGTGAACGAATTAATACACAATATTGGCACAAACGATTTAAAAGGAGAAATAACTCTTGTCATTAGTAATAAAGAGGAAGATTCTAAGAATATTAGTAATGTAGATTTAATTAAAGAGATAAAACTTTTATTAAACAAAATGTCATCAAAAGATATTTCAGAATATCTTGCAGAAAAACTGAAAATAAGTAAAAAAATTATTTATCAGAACGTATTAAAAATAAACAAATGAAAAAAATTTTAATTATATTTGTATCTTTATTAACTCTTAATGGATGTATCGGAGTTAGTTCAGAGGGTGTTTTGGGAAGTGGAGTAAGTATTTACTTAGACCCAAGAACTTTAGGAACACAAATTGACGATTCTATAATGCAAAAATCTATTTTAATTAGAATGGCTCAAGCAGACAAAAAGTATATTTTAAATGTTTCTTCTAAAGTTGTAGATGGACATATTTTTTTGACAGGATCAGTTAATACGGTGGATGAGAAGATTTTAATGACTAAACTTGCTTGGAAAACAGAAGGGGCAAGGTCAGTAAAGAATAATATTGAAGTAAAAGATAAATTTTCATTAAAAAACTATTCAAAAGATGCGCTCATTACTTCGCAGCTTAATGTAGCAATGCTTACTAATAAAAAAATTAAAATTGCTAATTATAATATAAATACAGTTAACCAAGTTATATTTGTATTTGGAATTGCTGCAAACGAAGAAGAGCGACGGGAAGTTATTAATGAAGCTTCATTAATTAAAGATGTGAAAAGTGTTGATGCCACTATTTTACTGGTTGAAGAGCTCTCAAAAAATAAAAAATAGAATTAGTATTTAATTGTTTCAGCTGAGTAGGCTGCAATAGAAGCTAGATTTAAAATTTCATTACTTGTTGATCTTAAAGGAGCAACTTCAATAGGTTGACCTAATCCTATAAGCATTGGTCCTATAACTTTCCCTCCGCTTAATTCTTTTAATAATTTAATTGATATTGCAGCAGCATGAATAGAAGGCATGATTAAAATATTAGCATTACCAACTAATGCAGAAAAAGAGTAAGTAGATTGATATTTTTTATTTAAAGCAACATCAGGCTGCATTTCTCCATCAAATATAAAATCAACTTTTTTTTCTTTTAGAATTTGAACTGATTTTGCAACTCTTTTAGTTCGGTCCGTTTCCGGTTGCCCAAATGTTGAATGCGATAAGAAAGCAACTTTAGGATCCAGTCCTAATTGTTTGGCAACTCTTGCAGAGGAAATAGCCATATCTGCTAACTGCTCAGAATCTGGATACTCTATGACATTTGTATCGGCAATAATAATTGTTTTTCCCTTGTTAACAAAAATACACATTCCAAAAACTAGCTCATTTTCTCTAGGACCTACAGATTGCATTAATTTTTCAACAGTTGCAGCATAGTGACGAGTATTTCCAGTAACCATTGCATCGGCGTGACCACAAGACACCATGCAAGATCCCCATGTTGCTCTATCTGTTTTGACTAATTTATTACAGTCTGCTTCAAGAACACCTTTGCGCTGAAGCTTATTGTATAAGAACTTAACATACTCCTCACTCCTATCTTTGTCAGCAGAGTTTGAAATTTCAATTTTATAGTTTTCGTCTAATCCTATTTTTTTAAATGTTTCTTTTAATTTTTCTTCATTGGCAATCAAAACCGGTTCTCCCAAACCACTATTTTTAAATGCTACAGCAGCTTTTAGAGTTTCGGCATCCTCTCCCTCAGCAAAGACAACTCTTTTTTTCTTTCCTTTAATAGTAGAATTAATTGTTCTCATAAAATTCATCGACTGATCTAATCTAGCAGCTAGTTGATTTTCATATTTTTCAAAATCTTCAATAGGTTTTCTAGCTACACCACTATCCATCGCAGCTTTGGCTACTGCCATTGGAATTACAGTGATTAGTCTTGGATCAAAAGTTGATGGAATAATATATTCTCTTCCATAAACCGGTCGTTCACCACCATATGCAGCCACAACTTCATCTGGTACGTTATCTCTTGCAAGTTGAGCAATTGCATTTGCTGCTGCCACTTTCATAGCTTCGTTAATTTCTTTTGCTCTAACATCTAAAGCACCTCTAAAAATATATGGAAAACCAATAAGGTTATTTACCTGGTTGGGATAATCAGATCTTCCCGTTGCAATAATTGCGTCATCCCTAACTTCCTTCACTAACTCTGGTCTAATTTCTGGATCTGGATTGGCACAAGCAAAAATAATTGGATTTTTTGCCATTGATTTTACCATTTCTTGTGTAAGAGCATCTTTTGCTGACAATCCTAAAAAAACATCCGCCCCATTAATTGCTTCTGCTAATGTTCTATGTTTTGTTTCTACTGCGTGTTTGGATTTCCACTGATCCATACCTTCTGCTCTTCCCCTATAAATTACTCCTTTACGATCTATCATCGTAACATTTTCATTTGGCACACCACTATTTTTAAATAATTCTGTGCATGCTATCGCGGAAGCTCCAGCTCCATTCACAACAATTTTAACATCTTTTATAGATTTTCCGGAGATGTCTAATGCATTAATTAATCCTGCAGTTGTGATAATTGCTGTTCCATGTTGGTCATCGTGAAAAATTGGAATATCAACTAATTCTTTTAATTTTTGTTCTATAACGAAACAGTCTGGTGCGGCGATATCCTCCAAATTGATTCCACCAAACGTAACTGCGATTTTAGAAACAACATTAATAATTTCATTTGCATCTTTGGAATCTATTTCAATATCTATTGAGTCAATGTCTGCAAATCTTTTAAATAAAACTGATTTTCCTTCCATTACAGGTTTTGATGCAAGAGCTCCTAAATCACCAAGTCCTAAAATTGCGGTTCCGTTACTGATCACCGCAACTAAATTTCCCTTACTGGTGTAATCGTAAGCAGCTTCTGGATTCTTGCCAATTTCTATACAAGGAATAGCAACTCCTGGAGAATAAGCTAAAGCCAAATCTCTCTGAGTAGATAAACTTTTTGAAGATATTACCTCTATTTTTCCAGGCTTTCCCTCTGTGTGGAAGTCTAATGCTTCTTTATCAGTGTATTTTTGAGTAGGTGTCTTTTTTGTCATTTATTTTCTGACACATTTAAATGTCAATTTTTATTTGTAGGAGGGAATTTAGAACATTAAGATTGTAAAACAATACAAATATTAAAAAATAATGAATATTTTGTCATCCGTTAGTTCTTTTGGATTCTTAACCTTAGCTAGTAGAATTCTTGGCTATTTAAGAGATATTTTAATCGCTATATTTCTTGGTACAAGTTTCTTAGCCGATGCTTTTTTTGTGGCATTTAGGCTGCCCAATACCTTTAGAAGGTTATTTGCCGAAGGTTCTTTTAATTCTGCATTCGTCCCACAATACGTAAAATTAGATTTAAAAAATCAGTCTTTTGAGTTTGCGAATTCTGTTTTTAATTTATTAATATTCATCTTATTGATTCTTGTATGTATCGCCGAGGTTTTTATGGGCGCGGTTATTTATTTAATTTCTCCAGGATTTATAGGCGATGTAGAAAAGTATGAGTTAGTTGTTACCTTAAGTAGAATTGCTTTTCCTTTTTTACTTTTTGTTTCTTTGTCTTCATTTTATTCTGCGATTTTAAATACCAAAGGAAAATTTGCCTTAGCAGCAGCTGCGCCTATTGTTCTTAATGTACTGCTCATTACCACTATTTTATTTGCAAATTTTTTTGACCAACAATTAGTTTTTTATATGGCATGGGCAGTTACTGTTGCTGGAATACTTCAGTTTGTAATGCTTTTTATTTATGGAAAAAAATATTTTACCCCCATCATAAAATTTAAATTTACAATTTCTTCGGATGTTAAAATTTTTTTCAAAAAATTACTACCTAGCGTTTTTTCTTCTGGAGTAATGCAAATTAATATTTTAGTGGGAACAATTATTGCGTCGTTTCAAACTAGTGCCGTATCTTATTTATATTATGCTGATAGAATTTATCAATTACCATTAGCAATAACAGGAATTGCAATTGGAACAGTTATACTACCAGCCTTATCTAAAGAAATTTTTCAACAAAAAGATGGAAGAAGTTTCTTTTTACAAAATAGATCTATTGAACTATCCTTGTTTTTATCAGCTCCTGCCATGATAGGTATTGTTATGGCCACAGAGCCAATTATTTCAACACTTTTTGGATATGGCTCCTTTGATCAAGAAAGTGTCTCTCAGACATCAAAAGCATTATTTGTTTTTGGTTTTGGTTTACCTGCTTTTTCATTATTAAAAATTTACTCTAGTTTTTATTTTGCTAGATCTGATACTCAATTTCCATTTTATGTATCTGTTATAACTGTGATACTAAACGTCTTAATAAGTTTAGCTTTTTTTTCTTATTTAGGCTTTATCTCTATTGCCTTAGGAACCACGGTTTCTTGTTGGTGCGGGGTGTTTATTTACCAAATTTTTTTATTAAAAAACAATTTACATGAGTTCGATGCAACGTTTAAAAAAAGAATAGGAAAAATTTTTGTTTGTTCGTTTGTTATGAGTGCGATTCTTTATTTTTTATTGTTTAAATTTCAATTTAATTTTTATAGTAGCTCTTTTTCTAAAATATTAAATTTAGTCATAATCATTGGTAGTTCATCAATAATTTATTTTGTACTTTCAATATTATTCAAATCTTTTAGTATTAAGGATTTTAAAGTTAAAACGTATGAATCAAAATAGAATACTATCTGGTATCCAGCCAACGGGTAATTTGCATCTTGGAAATTACTTAGGAGCTATAAATAATTTTGTATTATTACAAAAAAAATTTGAATGTTTTTTCATGTTAGCCGATATGCATGCAATTACAGTTAATCATGATCCGGATATTTTACGTCAAAATGTATTAGAAACGGCATCCGCTCTTTTAGCTTCAGGAATTGATCCAGATACTAATACTATATTTGTTCAATCGTCTGTTGGAGCACATGCCGAATTAGCTTGGATTTTTAATTGTGTTGCAAGAATAGGATGGCTTAACCGAATGACACAATTCAAAGAAAAAGCTGGAAGTAACAAAGAAAAAGCAAGTGTCGGACTGTATACTTACCCAGTATTGATGGCCGCAGATATCCTTATGTATAAAGCAACCCACGTTCCTGTGGGTGATGACCAAAAACAGCATTTAGAATTATGTAGAGATATAGCGATTAAATTTAATAATGATTTTAATGCAAAAAACTTCTTTACAATGCCAGAGCCAATTATCTCTGAAGATATTTCTAGAGTTATGAGTTTGCGAAATGGTTTGCAAAAAATGAGCAAATCTGAAGAATCAGATTTGTCGAGAATTAACTTAACAGATGACGAAGATTTAATTATTAAAAAAATACAAAAAGCAAAAACAGATAGTGAGCCTATCGGCCTAAACATCATTACTGGAGCAGAAAGACCAGAAGCTAGAAATTTAATCAATATTTTTTCTGCTTTATCAAATAAAAAAATAAAAGAAGTTGTTCTAGAATGGGAGGGAAAAATATTTTCTGATTTTAAAAAAGAATTAAGTGCTTTATTGATAGAAAAAATATTACCTATTGGAAAAGAGATTAAAAAATTAAAATCTAATAAAGATTTCTTAATTAAAATTCTTGAAAATGGAAAAATGAAAGCAAATTTAGTTGCAAACAAGAATTTAAAAGAGATAAAAGAAATAGTAGGATTAGCAAAATGAAAAAAAAATTCTTAATAGTGGTTGATGAGAGTAAAGAATTTGAAAACGCAGTCTACTTTGCAGCTAATAGAGCCATTCATACTGATGGACAACTATCTTTATTATATATTGTTGATCCAGCAATTAATGCGCAGTGGGCAAGAATAGAAAATTTAATTGAACAAGAAGAGACAAGTGAAGCAAAAAAACTTTGTAGAATTTGGTCTCAAAAAATTAAATCTCGATTTAATATAGAATGTGAAATCATTATAAAAATTGGAGATCGAGCCGATGAATTGTTAAAACTAATTAAAGAAGATCAAAATATTCGATTCCTTGTTTTAGCTTCTACACCAAATAGCGAAGATCCTGGGCCATTAATTAAAGCTTTAACGGGAAAAAAAATCAAAGATTTAACCATACCTATTGTCATTGTGCCCGGTTCTCTTAAGGAAAAAGATATTGATTTAATTGCTTAATTACTAAGTTTCAATTGAATTTTAATTGGGTTAAAGTGATTAGATATAGAATTATTTAAATTCATGATTAATGTAACAGATACCCCAAACCCAGAGTCCAAAAAATTTGTATTTGAATTCGACTTAGTATCTAGTGGATCAAAAGAAATAAAATCATTAGATGAGTGCTCTGGAATTAAATTTGCAGAAAAATTATTTTCAGCAAATTTATCTGAATTAATTTATATCGACACAAATTTTATAACTATCAAAAAATCTCAGAATAAGAATTGGAATGAAATTAAAGAAGATATCCTTAATATCTTGGCAGAAGAAATTGGAACTAATTTTAAACCATTTTCATTTGAAAAAACTACAAATTTTAAAGACGATATTTCTCAAAAAATAGAAGAGGTGTTGAATGAAAAAATTAGACCTGCAGTTGCAAGAGATGGAGGAGACATTCAGTTAAAATCTTACAAAAATGGAGTAGCAGAAGTTATGTTAAAAGGTAGTTGTGCTGGTTGCCCAAGTTCAGTTGTTACTTTAAAACAAGGGGTTGAACGTATGATCAAACACTATGTTCCAGAAGTACATTCTGTTACAGCGGTAAATTTAGAATAAATTTAAAAATTTAAAGTATGTTTAAAGTTATAAAAATTAATTTTATAAAGTTTATTAGGTTTATTGACATTTTTTATAAATTTAACACCTACGTTCTCGGAAAATCTCCAAAAAAATTAGATAATCACTTACGAAAGCATTATAATTTGCCTTACGCAAAAGGAGGAGTTATTGCTTTGGTTCTTTTTGCAATTCTTTTTCGTCCTAGTTTTAATAATACAAATTATGCAAAAATTGCTGGAGACAAAGCTCTGATTGTGAATAATTATTCAAAAGACGACGTTCTTGCTATTGATCAAAATTTATTAAATTTTAACAAAACGCCAAGAATTCAGGCACCAATAGAAAAGCCATCTGAGTTTTCAGACAAGCAAATGCTTGGTTTTGGAAATAACATTGATGCAAGAACAATAATAAGTTTATTTGAGGAAGAAAATTATAATTTAAAAGATATACGTGATGGAAAAGCAGTTGAGCCAATATTTTTGTCAAAATTGCCCACGGGCATAGCCCAAATAGATAATATAGCTGATAGAAAAAGATTATTTATAAAAGTCATTTTACCTATAATTCTCTACGAAAATGAGAAAATAACTCAAGACAGAGAATATCTAAGCCAAATATTAAGAGAAAAAACCTTAAACGAAATTGAGCAGCAGTGGCTCAATGAAAAATTCATTCAATACAAAATAACAGACAAAAGTATTGAAGAATTAAAAATAAGAATGGATATTATTCCTCCCTCTATCGCCTTGGCTCAAGCGGCTTATGAAAGTGGCTGGGGTACATCTAGATTTGCATTAGAGGGTAACTCGCTTTATGGCGCCAGAACATGGAAAAAGGGAAAAGGTATAATTCCCAATGATAGAGATGAAGAAGCCAATTTTGAGGTAACAAGTTTTAAAATCATAAGAGCATCTGTTTCCTCATACAAATGGAATTTAAATACTCATTCTAATTATCAAGAATTTAGAGAAACTAGAGCTATGCAAAGAAAAAATAATAATAAAATTTTAGGACTAGAATTGACTAAATATTTGGACAAATATTCTGAAATTGGCTACGAGTATTCGTACAGATTAAAAAAAATTATTGAACAAAATTCTTTAACTGATTTTGATGATTCAGTTTTGTCTAGAAAGAAAAAACCTAACGTTGTTTAATTATTAATAACAAACTGCCTTCCAAACCAACCCCAACTGCCGTCGCTTAATCGCATAGTGCAATTAAACTTTCCTCTTCTTGATTCAAATTTTTTCTTTAAAATAATTCTAATCCAATTATCTTCTAAAAAAGTTACTTCACTTGGGCCCCATTGATCACCTTCATTGCTAAAACAATTTATATTTTTAACGTTCATTAAAAATTCAATTTCTATATTTGGAGGATTGTTGCTCGAAAGTAATTTTTCTTCAGGTTTGTAAAACTTGTGCGGCAAAGGACTTGTATTTAGTAAAAAATTAAATCTATCTATTTTTCCATAAGCCTCATTGATTGGAAATCTTGGAAGCTCAAACATATCTTCATTTTGGTGAACAACCCCTGAGTGTTGTCCAAATGCCAACTTATAACCAAAATCAACAACAATTTTTTTTATTTCATTACTATATTCGCCAAAGGGATATGAAAATATTTTAGGAACACTTCCTAGTTCTTTTATGTAATCATCGTGGGATTTTTGAATATCTTTAATTACATCATCTTTTGTAAAATCAACCAAATATTCATGACTAAAACTGTGGCCACCTATAGTACCAATTTTAGATTGGTGTATTTCTCGAATTTGATCCCACGTCATATAATTGGGATGTTTTGCATTAACTTCTCGAGTACTAACAAAAAGAATAAATGGAATTTTTTTATCTTTTAAAATTGGCCACGCATTTTTGTAAAAAGATTCAAAAGCATCGTCGACAGTTAATAAAATCTTTTTATTTGCATATGGCTCTTTGTCTACTAAGATTTTTAAGAGTTGATCAACTCCTATAAATTCAAGTTTTGCATCTTTTATGAGCTCAATTTGCTTTTTAAAGTCATTTGTTTTTATATTAGTTGTCGGATATTTGTTTTCTTCAAATCTATGATACATTAATGATATAATGCCTTTTTCTTTTAAATTTTCTGCAAAGCTTTTAGTAGGCAATAAAAAAAGTAAAAATAAGATATAGAAATAATATTTTTTTAAAGTCATGTTAAAATTTATATCGGTGGATTCTACTCTTAATTCATTAATAATCACCTCAAATATTAACAAAAAGAAAACTATTAAGATTAAAAATTATTTAAAAAGTGATAATTTTTCAAAAGATTTTAGTAAAATATTAAAAGAAAATGATATCAACCTTGATGAAGCAAGATTGTTACTTGTCAACCTTGGGCCCGGAAGCTTTGTGGGTATTCGTAATATTTTATCTTGTTTGAAGGTTTTGTCTCTTATTAAATCGATTAAAATTGTAGGATTTTGTAATGATGATTTGTGGGGTATTGTTAAAACAAATAAAAAAATCGCAGCTTATATGATTATGTATTTCAACAAAAAGTTTTTAAACTTACAATCTAGGTTCAAAGAGATTAAAATGGATGAATTTGATAGAATAGTAAGTAATAATAAAGTTGTTTCTAATTACGAATACAATGGTATTTTTAAAAAAAATATAGTTCCCTTTGTTTATGGTTTTAAAGAAGTTGAAACCCTTATTCAAAAAAAACTTTTTTATAAAAAAGATTTAAATCCAATGTACGAGATGAATTTATTACATGCTAAATAAAACTTCTCCATTCGCGGTTAATTTAGAGCAAAAATGTATCAACAAAGGCCTTAGGCTAACCGACCAAAGAAAAGTAATAGTAAAACTATTAGAAGAAACGATCGCAGATACAAAATTTCATCCAGATGTTGATGAGTTGCATAAAAGAGCCATTACTATTGATAAAAAAATTAGTATCGCGACTGTGTATCGAACCGTAAAATTACTAGAAGAAGCAAATATTATTGATAAGCACGAGTTTAAAGCTGGAAAGTCAAGGTATGAAGCAGTTACAGAAACTCATCATGATCATTTAATAGATGTGAATTCAGGGGAAATTATAGAGTTTGTTGATGAGGAAATTGAAAAACTTAAAAGAAAAATTGCTAGTAGGCTTGGTTTTGATCTTGTCGATCATAGACTTGAGTTATATTGCAAAAAAAAAAAATAATTGTCTAAAAATTTTTTTATAAAAACTTTCGGATGTCAAATGAATGAATACGACTCTAATCGTATTTCTGATTTAATGTCTTCTATTGATTTTACAAAAGTGAGTGAAATAGAGTCCGCTGATTGTTTTATATTTAATACTTGCCACATAAGAGAAAAGGCTACCCAAAAAGTTTATTCAGATATTGGAAAAATTAAAAAAATTTTAAGAGGCAAAAGTAAAAAGCCAATTTTTGTATTAGCAGGATGTGTCGCACAAGCAGAGTCTTCAATAGTATTTGAAAAAAGTGATTTTGTAGATATTGTTGTGGGACCGCAAGCCTATCATACTTTGCCAAATTTAATAAAAAACCATTTAGAAGGACAAAAAAAAACTTTTAATACAGATTTGAATGTATCTGAAAAATTTGATTCATTAGAGCACTATAAAAACTTATCATCTAAAGTTTCTTCTTTTATTACTATTCAAGAAGGTTGTGATAAATTTTGTAAATTTTGTGTTGTCCCATACACAAGAGGTCCAGAATTTTCTAGACATCCAGATCAAATAATTAACGAAATTAAAACTCTAGTTAATAATGGAGCTAGAGAAATTACACTTCTTGGTCAAAATGTAAGTGGTTATTTACATGAAAAAATAAATCTTGCTTCCTTGATTAAAAAAATTTCTCCAATTCAGGATTTAAAAAGAATTAGATTTACTACTTCTCACCCAAATGATTTTGACGAAGACTTAATTAATATTTTTAGAGACGAAGAAAAATTAATGCCACAACTGCACTTACCCGTCCAATCTGGGTCTAATAAAATTCTAGATTTGATGAATAGAAAACATTCCAGAGAATTTTATTTAGAACTTATTTATAAATTTAAAAAAGTCAGAAAAAATATGGAATTTTCAAGTGATTTTATCGTAGGATATCCAGGAGAGACTGATGAAGATTTTAAAGATACGTTGGATTTAGTAGAAACTGTAAAATTTTCTAATTCCTATTCGTTTATTTATAGCCAAAGGCCAGGAACGCCAGCAGTTGATTATCAACAAATACCTAAAGAAATAGCAAAAACAAGACTAGAAATTTTGCAGAACAAACTCTTTAATTTGCAAATGAAGTTTAATGAAAGTAAAATTAATACAAAAACAAAAGTGCTATTAGAAAATATAACAAAAAAAGGTAATCAACTGTTTGGTAGAAATGAGTATATGCAAGCAGTATTTATTGAAGGAACTAAATCTTTTCCCGGAACAGAGGCGGAAGTGTTCATTAATTCTTGTACAAAAAATAATTTATTTGGAACTATGATTAATAACTAAATGAATAAATTGGCAGTATCGAATGACTTATTACAGGTTTTAGATTCAAAGAATGATGTAGTAAGTATACATATCAAAAACAATCACTCACTTGCCAAAATTAGCGGAACACACGATGAGAATTTTTCTTTACTAGAAAAAATATCAAAAACTCAAATTAATTTAAGAGGTAATTTAATTACAATAAAAGGTAAACAAAAAGACTCTGAAATAGTTATTAACGTAATAAATACGTTATTAAAAAAATCTTTTGATAAAAATGATTTTGAAGATGATGACATTATATCTGTTTATAATTTTGAAACGAATAATGTGAATAACGAAAATTTAGCATTAGAGGACCAGATTTCAAACGATGATTTTGGAATTAAAACTCCAAAAAAAACTGTATATGCAAGGACAGAAAAACAAAAAAAATATTTAGAAATTTTAAAAAAAAATAATATTATATACGCCATAGGTCCAGCCGGAACAGGAAAAACCTTTTTACCAGTAGCTGTTGCAGTTAATAAGTTAATTTCTGGTGAGGTTAAAAAAATAATTTTATCAAGACCGGCTGTAGAGGCAGGAGAAAGCCTTGGTTTTTTACCTGGAGACTTAAAAGATAAAATAGATCCCTATCTTATTCCGCTTTATGATTCACTTAGCGAATTAATCGGTCATGATAAGATGAATAAAAAAATTGAAGATGGATCTATAGAAATAGCACCACTAGCTTTTATGAGAGGAAGAACTTTGAAAGATTCTTTTGTTATTTTGGATGAAGCGCAAAATGCAACAGAAACTCAAATTAAGATGTTTCTTACAAGGCTTGGAAAAAATACGACGATGGTTGTGAACGGCGACCCCACCCAAATTGATTTGCCGAGCTCTAAAGTATCAGGTCTTATGAACTCAGCAAACGTACTTAGTAATATAGAAGAAATTAAAATTGTTAAATTTGATGCTACAGACGTTCAAAGACATCCGTTAGTATCAAAAATTATTGAAGCATACAAAAAAAATTCTTTAGATGTTTAAGGCAAATATTCTTATTAATAAGAATAGCTGGATAAAAGAAGTTCCAGCGATAGAAAAATTACTAAAAAAAAATTTTAAAACTATTTTTAACTCTATAAAAAACTTTAAGAACAAAAATATAGAAGTTTCTGTGTTATTGACAGGTAAAAGTAATATGAAAGAGCTAAATAAAAAATTCAGAAAAATTTCAAAAGATACTGATGTGTTATCTTTTCCAAACTATAAAAAAGAATTTTTTTTGAAAAAAAATAAAATAAGAAATTTATATTTAGGAGACTTGGCTTTTTCTTATGATTACATAAAAAAACAAAAAGTAGACTTTTTGAAATATGTAAACAAAATATTTGTTCATGGATGTTTGCACTTAATTGGTTATGAACATAATAATATGAAAAATTACAAAGTAATGTCTGACTTAGAAAAGAAAATTATAATTAAAATATGATAAAAAGTAAAAAAGACGGTGTTATTAAAAAATTAGCCAAATTCTTATTTTATTCATTTGAGCGAGGTAACTTAAGAGAAAGTATCCAGGATGCAATTGAAGAGAGTTCTAACAGTGCTGACTCAAATTTGACATCAAAAGAAAAAACTATTTTAGAAAATATATTAACCATTAATAAGTTAAAGGCGTACGACATTATGGTACCAAGAGCTGACATAATTTGTGCTTCTCATAACGCTAGTTTTGATGATTTAATTAAAATTATTAACGCAGAGTCTCATTCGCGCATTCCCATTTATAGAAAAGATTTGGACGATGTTTTAGGAATGATTCATATTAAAGATTTAATCAAATTAACCTCAAAAGAAATGCAAAACAATTTTGATTTAAAGAGTTTGCTGAAAGAAGTGCTTTTTATTCCTCCGTCGATGCCGGTATTAAATATTTTATTAAAAATGCAATCTACGAAACTACATATGGCTTTAGTTATAGATGAACATGGAGGCACAGATGGACTTGTGACTATCGAAGACTTGGTTGAAGAAATTGTTGGAGAAATACAGGATGAGCATGATAACGAAGAAATTACAGAATTTAAAAAAATTAATGACACCACATTTATAGCAGACGCTAAAATGGAACTTTCAGAATTTCAAAAAAAAACTGGAATCATTTTTAATTCTGTAACTATTGATACTTTAGGAGGATATGTATTTTCAATGATTAATAGAGTTCCACAAAAAGGAGAGATTATTAAATCTGATCCAGCATATACCTTTGAAGTCTTAGATTCAGATCCTAGGAAAATTAAAATTTTAAAAATTTCTAAGTCTTAAATGAATTTTTCCTTATTGGATTATAAAAAATATTTTCTTTCTTTTTTTTTTGGTGGTTTGTTATCTTTATCATTACCACCTTATAATTTCACAATAATATCTTTTTTAGTATTTCCTTGTTTTTTATATTTACTTTTTTGTAATCAAAACAAGCATGCAAAATCCATTTTCTTTATTGGATTTTCTTTTGGGTATGGATATTTTTTGTCTAACATTTATTGGATAACTTACTCATTAAATTTTGATACCAATTTATATATACTTAAGCCATTAGCATTAATATTCATTCCATCAATTCTTGCTGTTTTTTATGGATTAACTTGCGCTATAATTAAAAAATTTATTTCAAATAAAATTTATTTTGTAGTTATTTTTTCAGTTGCGTTGTCTTTGGCAGATTTTTTAAGAGGATTTTTATTTACGGGATTCCCGTGGAATTTATTTGTTTACACCTGGAGTTGGTCTATTGAAACTATCCAGGTACTTGGGTTAATTGGAACCTATTCTTTTAATTTTTTATCTATATTCGTTTTTTCTTTGCCATTTATTATATTTTTTAATTTTTCTTATAAAAAATTAATTCTAGCGACTTTAATCTTGCTTTCCATTTTGCTTACTAACTTTTATTATGGATCTAGTATTCTTAAGCAAGATAGCTTGAAGAAAATCTCAAATTTTAAAGTAGTCGTGCTTCAGCCAGATCAAAATATTGATGATTTAAGAGATATAGAAAATCAAGAAAATTACATTAACAGACTAATTGAAGTAAGCAGCCCCGGAATTTTTAAAAATCAAGAAACTTTATTTGTTTGGCCCGAAGGTGTTTTTTATGATGCTGAAATTTTAAAACAATATTCAGATTTATTTGAAAAAAATTTTTCGTCAAATCATAAAATAATTTTAGGGTCAACACGCCATGAGCAAATTGAATTTTATAATAGTCTTTTGTTGCTTAATAATAAAGCTGAAGTCATCTCTAGCTACGATAAAATTAAACTAGTTCCTTTTGGAGAGTTTGTGCCATTTCATACATTTTTTGAAAAAATGAATTTAAAAAAAATTACTTTTGGATATGGATCTTTTTCGAAGGGAGAGGACCGACACCCCATAGAAATACGAAATGATATAAAATTTTTACCACTTATTTGTTATGAAATTATTTTTTCTGGATTGTTAGATAAAGAAAAAAAATATTATAATTTTATTTTAAACATTTCAGAAGATGGATGGTTTGGCAGATCTATTGGTACTACTCAGCATTTTGTTCATTCACAATATAGAGCTATCGAACAAGGAAAGCATGTAATTAGATCGAGTAATCAGGGAATTTCGGCAAGTATTAAACCGAATGGGGTTATTGATAAAAAAACTAATTTTATTAGTAGCTCATCTCTTGTTGTTGATATATATGAGAAAAATAGCAAAACTTTATTTAGTATCCACGAAAATAAAATTTTTTATTTACTAATTTTATTAACTTCTATACTTGTTTTTTCTTTTAGAAAAATAAATGAATAAAAATTATATTTTTACTAGCGAATCTGTTTCCGAAGGTCATCCCGATAAAGTTAGTGATATAATATCTGATACTATTTTAGATTTATACTTATCAAAGTTTAACGAAAGTAGAGTAGCGTGTGAGACACTTGTTACTACAAATAAAGTTATAATTGCAGGTGAAACTAGAGGGCCTAAAATAGACTCTAAAGAAATAGAACAGGCTGTAAGAGATCAGGTAAGAAATATTGGTTACGAGCAGAAAGGATTTCATTGGAAAAATCTTGAATTTTTTAATTACTTGCATGAGCAATCAGCGGACATTGCTCAGGGAGTGGACTCAAGTGGAAACGAGAAAGATGAAGGTGCTGGAGACCAGGGAATCATGTTTGGCTACGCCTGTATGGAAACAAAAGAATTAATGCCTGCACCTATCATTTATTCGCATAAAATTTTAAAAGAGTTGGCTGAGGCAAGAAAGAATGGTGATTTAAAACTTTTAGGACCAGATTCTAAAAGCCAAATTTCGGTTGTATATGAAAACTCAAAGCCAGTGGGTGTGAGTTCTATAGTTATTTCCTCTCAACACGATGATTCCATTGACCAAAAAAAAGTAAAAGAAATGGTTAGACCGTATGTTAAAAAAATTCTTCCAGAAAACTGGATTTGTCCAGAAGATCAATTTTATGTAAATCCTACTGGAAAATTTGTCATCGGAGGGCCAGATGGGGATACGGGACTAACCGGTAGAAAAATTATTGTAGATACTTATGGTGGAGCAGCTTTGCACGGTGGAGGAGCATTTTCTGGAAAAGATCCAACTAAAGTAGATAGGTCAGCAGCTTATATGGCAAGGTATCTTGCTAAGAACATAGTTGCATCAGGTATAGTAGATAAAGCAGTAATACAATTATCTTATGCAATTGGTGTTTCTCAACCTCTGTCTATTTATCTAGATGTTTTTCAAGAAAACCAAAACTTGGTAGAAAAAATTATTAAAATTATTAAAAATAATTTTGATTTAAGTCCTAGAGGAATACGAAATAAATTAGAATTAAATAAGCCAATTTATAGAAAAACAGCTGCTTATGGACACTTCGGAAGAGTTCCCGAGGCTGATGGTTCATTTAGCTGGGAAAAAATAGATTCCTCAGGTATTTTCAAACAGCAAATATAATGATTCAACAAAAAATTTTCTTTGGAAGAGTTCAATCACGAAAGCTTTCTCTAGAAAAAAAAAAATTCTAGATAAAAATTATAAAAAATTTTTATTCCATCCAGAGAAATTAATTAAATCTAAACCAATTATTTTAGAAATTGGATTTGGTATGGGACAAAATCTAATTGAATTAGCTCAAAAAAATCCGGACAAATATATTGTGGGTGTGGACCCTTTTATGAATGGTGTTGCAAGTGTCATAAATACATCTGTAGAAAAGAATATAAAAAATATTTTACTATTTCCTTACCCTGTGCAAACATTTTTTGAAAAATTTGAAAAAATAATTTTTGAAAAAGTTTTTATGCTATTTCCAGATCCCTGGCCAAAAAAGAAGCATCATAAAAGAAGATTATTCAGAACAGAGTTTGTTAAAACCATATTAAAAAAAATATCCAAACAAGGAAAACTATATTTTGCTACCGATAATCAAAATTATTATGATGAAGCCTTAATAGCTTTGCATAAAGAAAATTTTAAAGAGATGCCAATTGAAATTAAAAAAACGGATACAAAAGAGCTTATTTTGACTAAATATTTTCTAAGAGCTAAAAAATTAGGAAATAAAGTCAATTTTTTAGTTATTGTAAAATTATAGATATTAGAGTAATTTGCATAAAATTTAACAATTAAGAAATGGGCTTAGGCCCTTTTTTTTTACGAAAAATCATAATGCTAAATAACAGAATTGATAGCACAGAACTGATAAGAATAGCCGACGCTGTGGCTGATGAAAAATCTATAAGTAAAGACCTAGTTCTTAGTTCTATGGAAAGTGCGATTGAGAAAGCTGCAAAAACTAGGTACGGTAACGAAAACGAAATCTATGTTCTAATTGACCGATCTACTGGAAAAATTGAATTAGGCCGAAAACTAAAAGTAGTAGAAAGAGTGATGAATAGTCATTCTGAAATCAGTTTAAAAGAAGCTTTGCTAAAAAAAGATGATGTTAAAATAGATGATATTATTAATGAGGAATTGCCACCAGTAGATTTCGGAAGAATAGCAGCCCAAACCGCAAAGCAAGTTATTTCTCATCAAATTAGAGATGCAGAAAGAGATAGGCAATTTGAGGAATTTAAAGACAAGGTTGGAGAAATTTTAAGTGGCATCGTTAAGAGATCCGAGTATGGAAATATCATTGTAGATTTACAAAAATCAGAAGCAATCATTCGAAGAGAAGAACTTATCCCTAGAGAGAACCTAAAAAATGGAGATAGAATTAAAGCATACTGTTACGACGTTAGAAGAGAAAGCAAAGGACCTCAAATATTTTTATCAAGGGCACATCCTCAATTTTTAGCGAAACTTTTTCAACAAGAAGTTCCAGAAATTTATGAGGGGACCATTAGCATTAAATCAGTAGCAAGAGATCCTGGTAGTAGAGCTAAAATATGTGTTCAGTCAAAAGATAGCTCCATTGATCCCGTAGGCGCTTGCGTGGGGATGAGAGGGAGTAGAGTCCAGGCAATTGTAAATGAACTACAAGGTGAAAAAATAGATATTATTAACTGGACTGAAGATGCTGCATCATTAGTTAAAAGCGCATTATCACCAGCAGAAGTAATGAAGGTAATCATTGCACAAGATGAAAGAAGAATTGAAGTTGTAATAGACGAAAATAATTTAAGTAAAGCAATTGGACGAAGAGGACAAAACGTTCGTTTAGCATCTAAACTGTTAGATTATGAAATTGATATTTTAACAGACAAAGAGGAATCTGAAAAAAGACAATCCGAATTTAAAGGAAATACAGATAAGCTGGTTAAAAATTTGGAGATAGATACTACTATGGCTCAATTACTTGTTGCCGAGGGATTTTCAACAATTGAAAAAATTTCTTCAGCAAGTATCGAAGATTTTTTAAAAATCGAAGGATTTGATGAAGAAATTTCTACAGAGCTAAAAAATAGAGCAAAAGAATTTATAGAAGAAGAAGCAGCTGAAGTTGCTAAAAAAGTTAAAGAACTTGGCATTGAAGATGATTTGGCCGGTCATAAAGGACTTAGTCTCGGGATGTTGCTAATTTTAGGGGAAGAAAATATTAAAACTTTAAAAGATTTTGCAGAACTGGCAACAGATGAGCTTATTGGTGGATACGATGAAATTAAGGGAAAAAGAGAAAAATTTGATGGTATTCTTGAAGAATTTGACATTTCTAGAAAAGATGCAGACGATTTAATTATGCGTGCTAGAAAAAAAGTTTTCGACATTTAGTGAGAACTAAGGTGAAAAACAATGACTATAAAAGAAAAGAAAAAAAAGTTAACGCTAAAAAATTTTACTGGCAGTGCACCCAGTTCTGTAAATAAAACACAAGCACAAAAAACATCTGCAATTTTTGGAAAAAAAGAAAATAAGGAACCAATCGCGCCAGTTGTTACTTCAGCAAATACAAATACAGAAATAGAAACAGTTGTAAAACCAGCTTTTACTCCAAAAATAATTGGTGAACCTGAAAAACCAAAATCTACAAAAGAGTGGGCGAAGAAAAAAATAGAAGAAGAATTATCTTTAAAAGCTGACAAAAAATCAGCAGGTAAAAAAAGAGATTATAGACTTACAGTTACAAAAGCTTTATCCGAGGATGAGGAAGAAGAAAATAGAGCGCGAAGTCTTGCTTCAGTAAAAAGGGCAAGAGAAAAACAGTTTAAAAGACAATCGAACGACACTAGCGAAGACACTCAAAAAGTTACAAGGCAAGTTAGAATTCCAAAAGTAATAACAATACAAGAATTAGCAAATAGAATGGCTGAGCGAGCGAGTTCTGTTATTAAATTTCTTCTAGAAAAAAATGTAAAAGTAACCATTAATCACAGTATCGACCAAGATACGGCAGAATTTATTGTAAATGAATTTGGCCATCAAGTTATTAAAGATGAAGAGCCTGATCAGTTATTAAAAAATATTTTATCAAAAGATAAAAATTTAAAAAATGCGGTATCAAGACCACCGGTGGTCACTATTATGGGACATGTAGATCATGGAAAAACTTCTTTATTAGATGCTTTTCGTCAAGCAAATGTAGTTGCAACAGAGCATGGGGGAATAACACAGCATATTGGCGCCTATCAAACAACGGTAAACGATAAACATTTAATTACGTTTATTGACACCCCGGGCCATGCAGCATTCACTGAAATGAGAGCTCGTGGATCAAAAATTACAGATATCGTTGTGTTGGTTGTTGCGGCAAATGACGGAATTAAACCACAGACTGTAGAAGCAATACAACACGCTAAAGCAGCAAAAGTTCCAATTATAGTGGCAATTAATAAGTGCGATTTACCAGGTGCAGATGCAAATAAAGTAAGAAACCAACTTTTGGAACATGAGTTAATAGTAGAAGAAATGGGCGGAGATGTTTTAAGCGCAGAAATATCAGCATTAAAAAAGACGAATTTGGAAAAATTAAAAGAATTAATTATTTTACAGGCAGAATTATTAGACATGAAATCTGATCCCAGCGTTGCTGCCGCTGGTATTGTCATTGAATCAAGATTAGACAAAGGAAGAGGACCAGTATCCACAGTGTTAATCACAAAAGGAACTTTGAGAAGAGGAGATTTATTTGTTAGCGGTGCTTCAAATGGGAAAGTCAGAGCTATTTATGATTATACCGGTAAAATAATTGACGAAGCTCTTCCATCCACACCTGTTGAGATTGTGGGTTTTCAAGGAGTTCCCAATGCTGGCGATGATTTTGTAGTAGTAGAAGATGACTCTAAAGTAGAAGAAATTGTTGAGTTTAGAAAACAAGAACTTAAAGATAAAAAAATAGCAGCTACAAAAAAAAATGATATTTTTGGAGAAACTGCAGCTGAAGAGAGTTTTAATATTATATTAAAAACAGACGTAAATGGTTCTTTAGAGGCGTTAGCAAATGCTATTGAAAAAATCCAAGTTGAAAATATTAAACCTAAAATAATTTTATCATCAGTTGGTCCGATTACTGAAACGGATGTAACTTTAGCAAAAGCATCGAACGCAATATTGCTTGGGTTTAATATAAGACCAAATAAAGAAGCCAAAGATTTGGCGCGTAGTTATAAATTAGAAATTCTATATTTTAATATTATTTACGAAGCCTTAGATCATATTACAAAAAAAATATCTGGATTACTGGCACCTGAAACTAAAGAAGAAAGCCAAGGTTCTTGTGAAGTATTGGAGGTTTTTTCTGTTTCCAAAGCTGGCAAAGTCGCTGGAGTTAAAGTTGTAGATGGAGAAATTAAAAATAATTCTGAAATACGACTAGTTCGCGATGGTGCGGTTATATACACAGGGAAAGTAAACAGTTTGTTCAGGGAAAAAAATGAAGCCAAAGAAGTCAAGGCAGGCCTAGAATGTGGAGTGTCACTTAGAGATTTTAACGATATTAAAAAAGGCGACATTCTAGAAGTATTCAAGACAATCACAGTCGAAAGAGAAATTTAATGGATTATGAAAATACTTCCAAGCCGCTATCGCAAAGACAGCTCAAAGTAGGTGAAACTTTAAAAAAAATCATAGCAAATCTTTTTATTAAAGATCAGATTGTCTTACCGTCCATATCAACCAGAAATATTACAATAAGCGAAGTTAGAGTAAGCCCAGATTTACGACATGCAAGGGTATATTTTATGCCCCTATCAGGAAACGAGCCAGAAGTGGCTCTTAAAATATTAAATCAATTTTCCTACGAGGTAAAAAAAAGAGTTAAAACAGCATGGACAGCAAAATTTTTACCAAACTTAAAATTTGTTCTAGATCAGTCGTTTGATTACGCAGAAAAAATTGAAAAAATTATAATTGAAAATTCTAAATCAAAATGAACGGCTGGATTAATATTTATAAACCAAAAGGATACACATCAACTTATTGTTTAAACGTAATTAAATCTAAATTTAAACTAAAAAAGATTGGGCATGCTGGAACATTGGATCCATTAGCAGAGGGAATATTGCCAGTTGCTATTGATGAAGCTACAAAATC
>VTPP01000026.1 GCA_008638225.1 Pelagibacteraceae bacterium | reverse complement strand
ATGTTAGTTGCAGGATATAATGTTTTTTTCAAATACGTCATATTTGCAGTTGAGACAAAACTAATAATAGTTTGGCTTTTTTTAAAATTAAGATTTTGCAATATGCTTTTTGCAACTTTTGGTACTACCGCAATAAATACCCAGGATGATTTATCAATAATTTCTTGATTATTGTTTACAACCTTAACCCGCTTAAATTTTCTAGATAAGGCAGCAGAATTCTTCTTGCTTCGTTCTGAAATTAGAATTTGCTTAACTTTAATCTTTGATCTAAACAAACCTTCAATAACCGAAGTAGCAATAGTACCAGTGCCTATAAATCCTATGTTCATTATTGTAATTTTTAACGGAAAACAAAAGAATGTCTATTTATAAAATTCCAGGCCCTTTATTGATCGCGATGGGAGGATTGTTCCTCAGCTCAGGTGGAGCTATCTTTAGATCCTTTGAAATGGCAGATCCTTGGGCCATCTATTTTTGGCGTTCTGTTTTTTTTACACCTTCCGTCTTATTATTTATTTTTCTTACCAGCACATCAAACGTTACTGAAAAATTTAAAAGTTTAGGCTGGGCTGGATTATTATGTGCAGCATTATATGCAACTGGAAGCGGCGCTTATATGTTTGCATTAAAATACACAACGGTTGCTAATGTTGTATTTATTATTAGTGTTCAAACTTTTTTTTTAGCGATCATGGGTTATTTTTTTTTAAAAGAAAAAATCAATATTAGTACAGGTATTGCGATTATTTTAGCTGCAATTGGACTTTATATTATGATTGGCACTAAAATTTCGGGCGGTAGTGCTCTTGGCAATGCTTTTGCTTTTGTGATCCCAGTTGCATTTACATCGGTCGTTATTTTAATTAGAACCTTTAAGCATATTGATATGGTACCAGCTGTTGCTTTATCAGGAATATTTGCTGCATCTGTTGGTTTTATTTTTAGTGGTTCCATCGCAATTTCTTTGCATGATTTAATTTTAGTGTTTTTTTTTGGAGCATTACAATATGCACCAGGTTTTATTTGTTTAACTTTAGGATCACGAACAACTCCAGCTGCTAAAATTGGAATTTTTACTTTTACCGAAGCATTAGCAGGGCCCATATGGGCCTGGATGGTGGTTAGTGAAGTTCCTCCCCTTGGAGTATTTATTGGCGGCGGCATTATCTTTATTGCCATTCTGCTCAAGACTTTCAAAGCATAAATAAATAGCATCGTTAATTCTTTTGAATCAGTATAAAGAATTGATATGGACAAATTATTAAAAAATATTCAATTAGGCGGAGCCATAGTTGTGTTCATTGCAACTATTTTTGCGTTTGGTATAGAAATGCAAAAAATAATTGTCCAAAAATCGGTTGCCCTTGGTGATTTATTATTATTATTTATTTACCTAGAAGTATTAGGAATGGTGGCTAGTTATTGGGGTTCACATCGAATTCAACTTACTTATCCCTTATTTATTGCAATCACCGCTATCGCTCGATTAATTATTTTACAAAGTAAAGATTTGGAGGCTGTCACTTTAATTTACGAGTCAGCTGCAATTTTGATTATCTCTATTTCTATTTTAGTTTTAAGAATAAGAAGAAGTAAACTAATTCAAGTTTCTCTAGACAAAAACGATCTATAATTATTGTCGATTGTACATTCAGGGTGTACTAAAATCATAGAAATGAAAAAAATTTCTTTAAAAAATAAATTTGACTACATTGTTATTGGAGCAGGTTCAGCCGGAGTCCGATTTTCACGACTCATGTCGTCTAAAGGTAAGAAAGTCTGTATTATTGAAAAAAGCAGGGTAGGTGGAACCTGTGTTATTAGAGGCTGTGTTCCTAAAAAACTTTATGTCTACGCCTCTAATTTTTCTGATCAGATGTATGATGCGGAAAGCTTTGGTTGGAAGATACCAGGTCGCGCCACACACAATTGGAGTAAATTAGTTCAAAGTAAAAATAAAGAAATTCAAAGATTAAATGAAATTTATATTCGTAATTTATCTAAAGTAGGTGTTATTATTATACAGGAAGAGGCTTCCTTCCATTCTAAAAATTCTATTATATTAAAACAATCAGGAAGAATACTTCAGGCAAAAAAAATTATTATCACTACAGGCTCGACACCTGTCATACCCAATATTCCTGGCAAAGAATTAGCCATATCTTCAGATCAGTTTTTTGAAATGAAACAATTACCCAAAAATATTAGCATTGTTGGCAGTGGCTATATCGCTTTAGAGTTTGCATTTTTACTCGCTAATTTAAATTACAAGGTAAGTTTAATCATTAGAAAAAAAACTATTCTTAATGAGTTTGACTCAGATATCGGAAAGAAAATATTAGAGTCAGCTATTAGAAAAAAGATAAAGATTTGTGATGAACGAACAGTTCATGCATTGTCTAAAAAAAATAAATCAATCATCATTCATACTAATAAAGGTACGGTAGCATCCCAGTTAGTTATTTTTGCAACAGGCAGAACTCCCTGTGTTCACAGTCTTGATTTAGAAAAAGCAGGTGTACAATTAACTAAAAACCATTCAATAAAAGTGAACGCATTATCTCAAACCACTAATAAAAATATTTTTGCATTAGGAGATGTTACTAATAGGAAAAACCTAACTCCAGTTGCTATTAGAGAAGCTGTTTATTTAGTCGATTATTTAACCACTGGTAGCAAAAAAACTTTAAATTACAATCGCATAGCTTCTGCTATTTTTACCCAGCCAGAAGTTGGACATATTGGTTTAGGAGAACAAGATTTGCAAAATAAAAAGATTAAATACAAAGTTTTGCAAACAGAATTTAGACCAATGAAGTATTCTTTTTCTAAAAAAATGAACCCAGTTTTTATTAAAGTATTGTACCAACCTCAAACGGAAAACATCTTTGGTATTATTTATATTGGTGAAGGCGCTGCTGAGATTATTCAGTCCCTAGCTTTAGCATTCGCTAAAAAAGTTACTCTGCAGGATTTACGAAATACTGTGCCGGTGCACCCAACTTCTTCGGAAGAATTGATTACACTTGTTTAAATTATAATAAAACGATGGACAACAAAGCTTTTCTTATTTTGGGAAATCAACTCTTTCCTAAAGAGCATCTTAAAGCATTTTCTAAACATCACTTCTTTATGGCAGAAGACTTAGAGTTGTGCAGTTACGTTAAGCATCATAAGCAAAAAATTTTGATGTATTTATCCGCGATGCGTTCCTATGCAGATGATCTTACTTCTTATAAATATAAGCTGACTTATTATGATCTAGAGCATGCATTGTTTACAAAAAGTTATGAACAAAAATTATTAGTATTTGTAAAACAATATAAAATTAAAGAAATTTATACTTTTGAAATCGAGGATAAATTTTTTGAAAAAAGAATGACAGATTTTTGCAAGTACCATAATTTAAATTACACAGTAGCTACTACCCCAATGTTTGTTACTAGCCGAAGTGAATTTGCAAACTATCTAAGCTCCAATAATAAGCCATTTATGGCAACTTTTTACAAAACACAGAGGATAAGACTAAATGTTTTACTAGTTGATAAAAATAAACCCCAAGGAGGCAAATGGTCTTTTGATGAGGACAACCGAAAAAAATTAGCAACAGGTGTTAATGTTCCAAAAATAAGATCGTTTAAACCAACAACACACACCACAACTTTAAAACCAAAAATAGAAAAATACTTTGCATCCCATCCAGGAACGCTTGCCCATTTTAATCATCCAACTACTAGAAAAGATGCTGTTCTATTATTTTTAGATTTTTTAAAGGAAAAACTTGCTCTATTTGGAGATTATGAGGATTCTATTACTAGTAAATCGCATACGGTATTTCATAGTATATTGAGTCCAGCAATTAATTTAGGATTGTTAACGCCAGATATTATTATTCAGGAAACTTTAGCTTTTGCAAAAAAGAAACGCATACCTATAAATTCACTTGAAGGTTATGTGCGTCAGGTTATTGGCTGGAGAGAATTTATGCGGGGTATTTATCAACATTATGAGGAGAAATTATTAAAAGGAAATTTTTTTAAACACAAAAGAAAATTAAAAAACAGTTGGTATGAAGGCACTACAGGAATTGTTCCTCTTGACCACTCGATTAAAAATTGTCTCACCTATGGCTACACCCATCACATTGAACGCTTAATGGTCATTTGTAATATTATGAACTTATCAGGTATTCATCCTTTAGAAGTGTATAAATGGTTTATGGAAATGTATGTTGACTCATCCGACTGGGTGATGGCTCCAAACGTTATGGGAATGGGTTTGTTTAGTGATGGGGGAATTTTTGCAACCAAGCCCTATATTTGTGGCTCTAGTTATATTTTAAAAATGAGCGATCATCCCAAAGGAGATTGGTGTGAAGTTATGGACGGATTATACTGGAAATTTATTGATACTAACAAAGCATTTTTTTTAAAGAATTATAGGTTAGCCATGATGGCTAAATTACTTGAAAAGATGGATGTAAACCGAAAAAAAAGAATTTTTGCAAAAGCTGATGAGTTTATCAATAAGCACACCCGCCTTTAAGATTTGGCAGGCTCCAACCATTTCTGAGCAGCAAAACTTAATAATAACCCAACCGATATCGACTCAGAGACTCCCACAAAAATAGTTATAAAAAAAGTTGTAAGCATAATTAAATAATTAATTTTAGAATCTTTGAGTAATGCAATAAAATGTTTTGCTTCGCTCATGTTCCAAGCTACCATCACTAAAATTCCAGATAAACAAGCAAGAGGAATATAGGATGTTAAACTCATTCCAAATAAAACAAACAGTAAAATTAATAAACAGTGTGTAATTCCAGCAATGGGCGTTTTTGCACCTGCTTGAATATTGGTTACAGTTCTCGCTAAAGCTCCAGTTGCAGATATACCGCCAAATATAGAGGAGGCGATATTTGCAATTCCTTGACCAACTAATTCTTGATTAGGGTTATGTTTATAATTAGTCATGCGGTCTGTGATCACTGCACAAAGCAAAGACTCAACAGCTGCTAAAAAAGCAATAGTAAAAGCAGATGGCAGCACTTTGATCACCAAAGGCAGATCCCACACGGGAAGAGTCGGATGAAATAAGTCTGTACCAATATCAGGATATTTGCTGCCAATAGTTTCAACCGGCACATGAAAAAAATAAACGAATAAACTTGAAAGTATCACAACGATTAAAAATCCAGGTAGCTTAGAAAAATACTTTCTCTGCGCAATAATAAAAAATAAAGAAAGAAAGCCAATCGTTGCTGAATAAAAATTTATACTGTGAAAGTTGGAAATAAAAATGATCCATTTTTCTACAAAATGACTGGGAACTGAGTCGATGGATAAACCAAAAAAATCTTTTACTTGAGAGGATACTAAAACAATCGCAAGTCCAGTTGTAAAGCCAGTGATAACACTATGCGAGACATGTTCAATTATTTTTCCAAGTTTTAAGTAACCAGCAATAATTAGCAAAATACCAGCAAGAAAAGTTGCAAGTAACAAGCCATCATAACCATATTTAGCGATGACATCGTAGACGATAATAATAAATGCGCCGGTGGGTCCTCCAATTTGTAGTCTTGTTCCACCTAGTAAAGAAATAAAAAATCCTGCAACAATAGCAGTAATTAATCCTTTCTCAGGAGATGCGCCACTTGCAATAGCAAGCGCCATCGATAACGGCAGAGCAACTATGGCAACAGTTGTTCCAGCAATAAAATCTGATCTAAATGTTTGAGCGTTATAATGGTTAACTTTGATGTACTTAAAAAGTTCTGGAATCATATCTATAATTACACTAGCTGAATGAATGCTTTGCTTATTTAGTTAATATTGTCAAAATTATTTTTATAGTAAATGACTAAAAAAAATGATGCCATTGAATATAGGAGGCTTAGATAGGATTATAAGAGTTGTAGTAAGTATTATTTTAATTGCACTTACAGCATTACAAATAATTAGTCCTTGGGTATGGCTTGGTATAATCTTGGTTATCACTGGAACTTCAAGACATTGCCCTGCTTACAGTCTATTTGGCGTTGGTACTTGTAAGAAATAAATTAAGCTAGCTTACTTATTTATCTTAAATAGATAAATGAGTTTAAAAGCTGCGGTCCAGGCAATTAAAACAAGACCAATTAAAGCTTCTAGTCCTGCAGCAATTCTCATGTCTCCCAAGGGAAAGACATCACCCATACCAAGAGTGGTATAGCAAACAATAGAAAAATAAAAAAAATCAACAAAATTGTTTTGAAGAATACCACCGAATAAAGCCTGGCCATTAAAGTTTTGAAAAGAATAACTGTAAAAATAAGCAAATAATAAAATTTGAAGTAAGTGAGAAGAAATGAGAACAATGGAAAATTTCCCAAATTCAAAAAAACTAATATTTTTTGTTTTAGATGTCTCTAAATAATACAATGCACCACCGTGAATGATAATGCAGGAAATTACTAAGATAGTAGTAAAAAAAAGAGTGTAAGCCATCATATTAAAAAATTATTTAAGCTATTTTCTAAGTCAAAATATAAAGAGATCAACATAAAAATGAAAAATTCATAAATTAAAAAAAATATTTTAGAAAGCTAAGCTTTAATAACTAATAGCTATAATAAAAAAGAAGAAATTTTTAATTATTTATAATTTTTTTTGATTGATGACGACATCGACTAATATCGCAATTACTAAATTTAACATTGTAATTCCACAAATCACAATAAAGCTAAAAAAATAAATCCATGCCCACCAATATATTTTTTGCATAGGTAGCATTACAGTTTCCCAGCTGGACATGGTTAGCACTTGAAATAGTGTGATTAAAGAAATTCCTAAATCTTCCCATCTACTAGGATCATCTGCATGGAATAAAATAGAACCCATGGTTGCGTAAATATAAAGGATAATAAAAAGAAGTAAGCTTACAAAAAATACTCTATTAATAGAGGCTAAAATAGCCTCAATAATTTTCTTAAGTTCTGGAATAACAGAGATTAAACGCAATACTCTAAAAATTCTTAGTAATCGTAGTACTAAAAAGCTTGAGTTGTTTGGAATAGGAATTAAAGAAATTCCAACAATAATAGTGTCAAAAACATTCCAACCATTTTTGAAAAATTCTTTTTTATTAGGTTCGCCAAAATAACGAATGCATAGTTCGATCACAAAAAAAATTGTGATTGAGTAGTCTAAGACACGAATTAGATCAAGAAATATGGGCTCGAGTTCGTAAGTAGTAGCACCAATTAGTATCGCATTTAAAATAATAATAGATACTACGGCTAACTGAAATATTCTGTTATCTTTTAATTTTGTTAAATAACTAGTCATTTATTCCATATAACTATTGTTTTTATTTTTTCAAAGTGTATTTAGAATTTAGCTCTATGCATAACTTGTTAGATCCAGCTATTTTATTTTTTCTCTTTGGAGTCTTTGCTGGAATCATTCGATCTAATTTAGAAATACCTCCGGCAATTACTAAATTTCTTTCTTTATATCTTCTTATGGCTTTAGGCCTGAAAGGAGGATTTGCTTTACAAAAAGCAGGATTAACAATTGAAGTTGCAACCACTTTGTTGATTGGTATGTTTTTGGCAGTTGTTATTCCAATTCTTGGATACTGGGTATTAAAAAGAAAAGTGGGTTCCGACGATGCAGCAGCCATTGCAGCCACTTATGGATCAGTTAGTGCTGTTACTTTTATTACAGCAGGACAGTTTTTAGATTTAAATGGAATTGGTTATGGCGGGCACATGGCAGCAACTATGGCTTTAATGGAATCGCCTGCAATATTACTAGCTATTTTTTTATCGAATTATGCAAAAAAACAAAAAAATATTAATATTAAAGATACTCTGCATAAATCATTCACAGACGGTGCTCAGCTAGTTTTAATCGGAGCCATGATAGTTGGATTGTTAACTGGTGATAAAGGAGAAAGTATTATGGCTCCATTTTCTATTGATTTATTTAAAGGAATGCTTGCTTTCTTTTTATTAGACATGGGATTAATGGTGGCAAAAAATTTTAAAGAAGTAATGAATAAACCAATTTATCTTCTTATGTATGGCGTGTTTGCACCACCAGTGCACGCTATGTTAGCGCTAATTCTTTGTTTATTATTTGTAGTACCACTAGGAGAAACTATAATATTAATGGTTTTAGCTGCCAGTGCTTCTTACATCGCAGTACCTGCTGCATTAAAATATGCTCTGCCCAAAGCAAATCCTGGTTTGTATTTTGGAATGTCGTTAGGATTAACTTTTCCTATAAATATTATAATTGGAATTCCACTCTATACTTACATTGCAAAGTTATTCATTCAATAAACTCTTAGAAAAATATAGATAAACTTTGTTCTAATTTTATTACTTAGCAATGCTATGTTGGTTTATCTCTAATATTGATTAATAATATGAACGATAGACCTCTCAATAAAAAAATAATCGGAGCCATGATTCTTGTAGTCGCCAGTGTATTTTTTTTCTGGAATATAGCTCTTGGTTAGTAAGAAGTGTTCTTTGTGCTCAGTAGTTTTGTTCCAACTTATGCTGGGCACAAAGATAAAAAATTAAATTTCTATAGAAAATTGTTGAGCAGTAAAACCCAAACTAGCTAGAATTGATAATTTCCAATTCATTGGTTCAGAAAAACTTTTAGCCCAAGAAGCTGTTTCCGTAAGTAGAATCTGGCTTGGAATTAAAATTTGTTTTCGTTTATCTTTAGGGTGTGTTTGTTTAATGACATATTGTCTTTGGATTGCATCGTATAAAATATTTTTTACCGTTTGCCTAGATGCAAAGCTGGGAGCAATTTCTGAAATTAATTGTTCAACCGTAATAGGATTGTTTTCATAATAGTAATCAAGAATCGTTAACCAAACCAAGTTAGCAGGTTTTGATGCTCTAAAAGACTTTAAATTGGGATATTTAGAACCACTTTCTTTGAAGTCATTAATTAAGTGTTTGATAATATTGTGCATTATATTTTTATACACAAGCTTAATGAAGATTGTAAGACAACTTTTTGCCTTAATTTGGGAATTAATGTCACGCCGTTCTTGCTCTAATGAGTAGGAACATTAACAATTAACAAAAGAAAATAATATGTTCAAAGTAATGTCTGCACTAGTAGTAATGATGACTTTATCATTAAATTCAGCTTTTTCAGCTGCGCACGAAAAAAAAGTCGATATAAAAAAAGCTGACTATATTGCAAAAGAAGTAAAAGCAGGAAAAGATGCTAAAGAAGCAGAAAAAACTTTTGACGGTCTTGATAAAAATAAAGACGGCGTATTAAACGTAGCAGAACAAAAGTAGTTATCTAAATTTAATTGTGGGGGGCAACCCCCATAATTAATTCCTTCCTTTTTTATCCACACCAATAATGTAACGAAAAAAATTTTTCTCAGTAATGAGACTGTCTGTAGCGATCTAAAACATAAGCTATATTTGAATTATTCTTGACTTTGATAATTATTCTTAATAACTAACTTTCTATAAGAAACTACAAATTTTTTAAAATAAGATTTAAAATCAAAAGTTAAATAGAGTAGTAATAATGAGCGCAGAAATAAAAAAAACAAATGGTTCAGGTAAATGCCCAGTTATGCATGGAGCATTGACTAAAGCAGACCAAACTCCAACGGCTTGGTGGCCAAATTCTTTAAACTTAGATATTTTACATCAACACGATACAAAAACAAATCCACTTCCAGATTTCAATTATAAAAAAGAAGTTAAGAAATTAAATTTCAAA
>VTPP01000025.1 GCA_008638225.1 Pelagibacteraceae bacterium | reverse complement strand
AGTGTGTGTACTGTCAAAGGTACCGAGGGTTCGAATCCCTCTCTCTCCGCCATATACAGATATAATTTATGAATAAGTTAACAATTATAGGATCTGGTTTTTCCGCGGGAGTTTTGAGCAGAAGCATTAATGACAAAGAGATCATAATTTTTGATAAAAGCAGAGGTCCTGGAGGAAGATCTTCTACACGAAGAGTAGAAAATATAGGAGTTTTTGATCATGGGCTTCAGTTTATTAGCCCAAAAGAAAAAAAATTTGAATTATTTTTACATAATTATTTGAGTTCTTTTATAAAGCAATGGGATGGTGATTACATTTGCTTTGAAGAAAGTAGAAAAATAGAAAAAAAAAAATTTATAGGAAAATCTGGTAATAACGATTTTGTAAAAAATTTAATTAATACGAAAGTTTATTATCAAAAAGAATTAATTAGCATAAAAAAAATAAAAGATTTTTGGCTTCTTGATTTTAAAGATGGAACTAAGAATGAATGCGAAAAATTAGCCTTAACTATTCCTTTGGAGCAGTGCAAAAAAATCACAGAAACTGAGCAATTAGATTTAAAGTTTGAGGGTGTAATGGAGCCAAATTTAACAACAATGGTAGCTTTTGATAAAAATTTAGAAATTGTAGGCAATGCTTTTAAATTTAAAAAAAACTCTGTTTTAGGTTGGGTTGCTAATGAAAGCTCAAAGTTAAGAGAGGTAAATAATCCAAATTTAGAATTGTGGACTTTGCAAAGCAGTTTAATTTTTGCACAAAAAAATATTCAAGAATACAAACTAAAAAAAGAACAGATTATGGATTTAATGATTAATGAATTTATTAGTATTTTTAATATTAAAAATATCAATATTGTTCATAAAGATATTCATGGTTGGCTATATGCTTATAAATTAAAAAAATTTGAGAATGATTTTTTCTGGGACCAAGAAATAAATTTAGGTATTTGTGGAGATTGGATGTGTGGGTCAACAGCTGAAAGTGCGTGGCGTAGTGCGACAGGATTGGCAGATCAAATTAATAAATCATAAAATTTTTTAATTAAGAGCAAAGCTCTTTGATCAATGCCCATAGTAGGGTTTATTTCTTTTGTTACGTAAGATATGCCAAGTCCATTAATAGGATCGGCAAAACCTAATGAACCACCCCAACCATTATGTCCAAAAGAATCTTTGTGTTTTCCAAACATCCAGCCACCTCTTAAAATAAATCCAAGATTAGTCCATCTAATAGGAAAATTTAAACTTAAATCAATTGAGGACTTAGTTTCTTCTAGTCCTTTTTGTAAAATATTTTGTTGAACAATATTATTGCTATCATTTTTTAAATCGTTGGCCAAATAATCGTAGATAGATGCAATAGCATCGGAATTTCCATGCCCTCCCATAGATGGAACTTCAGATTTTCTCCATTCTGTTGTATTATAAAATTCAATATCGTGCCCTGGGTTATTAAAAGCATTAAAACTATCATCAATTTTTTTATTCTGTTCATTTTCAAACACTCCAGCAGATAAATTAGCAACGTTAGAAATTAGTGATTGATCTAAACCAAAATAAAAATTTAAATTATTTTTCTTTGTAATAGTTTTTTTTAAAAATTGACCAGTTGTTAAATTTGTAATTATTTGAATTAGATTTCCAATTAAATACCCGTGAGTTTTAGCATGGTAATAAGTTGCTTCCCCAGCTTTATGGTCAGGCTCTTGATTTTCTAAAATTGTAATAATTTTATTCCAATCTAATAAATCCTCATTGGTTAATTTTGTTTTAAACCGATACATACCAGATTGATGAGATAAAATATGTTTAACTAAAATAGAGGATTTGTCGGTTACCTTGAATGCTGGCCAATAATAGGAAACTGGTTTTTCTAAATCTAATAAATCATCATTAATAAGCTTTGCTATGCATGTTTCATACAATCCTTTGCTTGCTGAAAAAGTGTTAACTATTGTGTTTTCGTCCCAAGGATCTTTTTGCGAGTTTTTAGTGCCTCCGTATAAACTTATAATTTTTTGTTTATTTTGAATAATGGAAAATGCAGCACCAGTTTCTTTATTAGTTTTAAAAAAATCCTCAAAAATTTCTTTAATAGCTAAAAATTCTTCCTTACAATAGCCTTTAACAAGCATTTAGACTGCTAGTTTCATAGCAAAATTTCTACCTAGACTTATTTTTAAATCTTGGCAAAACTTTGCAGCTTCTGCACCATCAATAATTCTATGATCATAAGATAAAGAAATAGGCATCATAAGCCTTGCCTCGAACTTTCCTTCAATAAATATTTGTTTCATTTCAGATTTTCCAACTCCTATTATTGCCACTTCAGGAGCATTTATAATTGGAGTAAAAAAGCTACCTCCAATTCCACCAAGACTTGATATTGTCATGGATCCACCAAAAAATTCTTTTTTGTCAATTTTTAGCTCTTTACATAGTTTGCTTATTTTTCTTATTTCCAAACTTAATTCTGATAAATTTTTTTTATCTACATTTCTGATTTTGGGTACCATTAGACCATGAGGGGTATCAACTGCAATTCCTATATGAAAATATTTTTTAAAAATTATTTTATCATTATCAATAGAGCTATTAAAATTAGGAAATTTTTTCATACCGTTAACTAATGCCTTAATCATAAACGCCAAAGGTGTTATTGAAATTATTTCTCTAGTATTTAAATTCACCAGGTTTTTTCTAAAACTTTCCATCTCAGTTACATCCAATTCATCGTGCTGGGTTACATGTGGAATGGATGTCCAGGCTTTCACCAAATGTGGTCCTGATAATCTTTTAATTCTTGGTATATTTTGAATATCGATTTCACCAAATTCACTATGCTCATATGGTAATGGTTCAGATGTGGTAGTTTTGGGCTCTGAATTTTGAATTTGTATCGTTGCTTTATTTTTGTTTAAATTTTGATTTACATACTTTTTTATATCCTCTTCTAAGACTCTTCCTTTTCTTCCCGATCCTTCTACTTCATTTATCGAAACTCCAAGTTCTCTTGCAAATTTCATAACTTTAGGACTTGAGCCAGAAATATGAGAATTGTTTGAAGATAATAAAGAACTTGTATTTTGATTTTCTTCCACTTTAGAAAATACTTGTTTTATGGGTTGCTCAGAAATTTTTTTACCTATTTCAACTTTGCAAATTTCTTGTTGCGCAGATACTTCTTCTTTTTTTTTAACTAAAATTTTATAAATAATTCCAGCGACAGGTGAAGGAATGTCTATACTTGAATTGTCATCCTCCAATGTAATGATTGGCTGTTCTATCGATACTGTATCACCCTCTTTTACCAAAATATCCGTAACAATTAGTTTTCCAGAAAAATCAATACTAGGAATAATAAGACTTTTTAATTCTTTCGGTTCTGACTCCTCACTATTTATATTAGTTGTTGCTGGCTTGGAGGGCGTTTCTTGAACTTTGCTTTTTTCAGAAAAAGATTCCTCTAATGATGCAACAAGACTACCCTCTGATACTTTGTCTCCAATTTTAATATGAATTTTTTTTACCTTCCCAGATAGACTGGAAGGAACTTCGACACTTGATTTGTCACTTTCAAGAGTAATGACAGCATCTCCTTTTTTAATTTCCTGACCTTCTTTTATTAAAATTTCAATTATTTCAACATTTTTAAAGTCACCAATATTTGGTACTAAAATATCTTTAGCCATTATAACTTGGTAGGGATTGGTTTCGTTTGATCTATATTATATTTTTCAAAAGCTTTTTGGGCAACTTTTGAAGCAATTTTTTGTTCTTTTGACAAAATACTTAAAGTATTTGCTACAATATATTCCTTACTCACCTCAAAAAATTCTCTAAGTTTTTTTCTCGTATCGCTTCTACCGTAACCATCTGTTCCAAAAGTATAATAATTCTCTTTGACATATGGTCTTATCTGGTCTGAATGAACACGCATATAATCAGTAGCAGCAATGATTGGACCCGATCTTCCCTCAAGACATTTTTCAATATATGTTTGTTCTCTATCTTCAGTTGGGTTAAGCAAATTTTTTCGTTCAACTTCCATGGCATTTTTTTGAAGTTCATTAAAACTTGTGACGCTCCAAACATCTGAGTCAATACCATATTCATTACTTAAAATTTCAGCAGCTTGAAGAACTTCATTTAATATAGTCCCAGATCCCATTAACTGAACTTTTGCTTTTCCTCCGTTATCAAATTCTTTAAGTAAATACATTCCTTTCAAAATATCTTCTTTTTTTACATGCTTGGGTAACTCAGGATGTGAGTAATTCTCGTTCATTGTAGTTATGTAATAAAAAATATTTTCTTGTTTTTCATGCATTCTTTTCAGACCATCTTCAAAAATGATAGCTAGTTCATAGGCATAAGTCGGATCATACGACACACAATTTGGTACCATGGAGGCCATGATTAAACTGTGTCCGTCTTGATGTTGCAATCCTTCACCTGCCAAAGTAGTTCTTCCCGCTGTAGCACCTATCAAAAAACCTCTGGCTTGAGAATCACCAGCTGCCCAAATTAAATCCATGACTCTTTGAAAGCCAAACATAGAATAGAAAATGTAGATAGGTAACATCTCGATTTCATGGTTTGCATAAGAAGTTCCAGCCGCAATGAATGAAGACATTGCCCCAGCTTCATTAATACCTTCTTCCAAAACTTGTCCTTCTTTATCTTCTCGATAAGAGCTTATTTGCTCAGAATCTACGGGCTCATATTTTTGTCCTTCATGAGCATAAATCCCTATCTTTTGGAAAAATCCTTCCATTCCAAATGTTCGTGCTTCATCTGGTATAATAGGAACAAGTCGTGATGCAGTTAATTTGTCTCTGAGCATTTTAGTTAAAATAGCAACAAGTGCCATTGTAGTTGAAATTTGTCTTTCACCAGATGACTGGTAAGAAGACTCAAATGCAGAACTGTCAATTTTTACTGGAGTAGCCTTAGAAGATCTAGAAGGAATAAATCCTCCTAGTTCTTTTCTTCTTTCAAGTAAATATTGAATTTCATCTGATTTTTCATCTGGTCTATAAAATTCTAAATTTTCTACCTGTTTATCTGTAAGAGGGATTTCAAATCTGTCTCTAAAGTAGAACATGTCATTCACATCTAATTTTTTTTGTTGGTGAGTAGTATTGATACTTTCACCAGATTTGCCCATTCCATAACCCTTAATTGACTTAGTAACAATAACGGTAGGTTGGTTTTTATGTTTAATTGCTGCATCATAGGCCGCGTATACTTTGTTTGGATCGTGACCACCTCTATTTAATCTCCAAATATCAGAGTCAGACATGTTAGATACTAGTTTTAATAGTTCAGGATATTTCCCAAAAAATTTTTCTCTAACATAAGCGCCACCCTTAGCTTTCATGGCTTGATATTCTCCATCCACAACTTCATTCATTCTTTTCATTAAAAGACCAGTTTTGTCTGCTTTTAGTAAAGGATCCCAATATGAGCCCCAAATAACTTTAATTACATTCCAGCCAGCACCTCTAAACGTTCCCTCTAATTCTTGAATAATTTTTCCATTTCCTCTTACCGGACCATCCAATCTTTGAAGATTGCAATTAATTACAAAAATTAAATTATCTAGCTTTTCTCTAGACGCCAATCCAATTGCTCCAAGTGTTTCAGGCTCATCTGTTTCGCCGTCACCAATAAAACACCAAATTTTTCTATCTTGATCTGGAATCAATCCTCTGTTTTGCAAATATTTCATAAATCTTGCTTGGTAAATTGCCATGATAGGCCCAAGCCCCATAGAGACAGTTGGGAACTGCCAATAGTTTGGCATTAGCCATGGATGAGGATAAGAAGAAAGTCCTCCACCTTTAACTTCTTGTCGGAAACCCATTAGCTGCTCTTTTGATATTCGTCCCTCTAAAAAAGATCGCGCGTACATCCCGGGAGCGGAATGTCCTTGATAAAATACCATGTCTCCTAAAAAATTATCAGTTTTGGCTCTCCAAAAATGATTGCAACCAACATCATACAAAGTAGCTGCGGATGCAAAAGTTGCAATATGACCTCCTAATTCAGATGAAACTTTGTTTGCTTTTACAACCATTGCAGCAGCATTCCATCTAATTAAGGAGCGTATTTTTCTCTCAAGTTCTTGGTTTCCAGGAGATTTTGCTTCAAGCTCTGTTGGTATAGTGTTGATGTAAGGTGTGGTTTGGGTAAATGGAATATTAGAGCCGGCAATGTAAGCTTCGTCAATTAATTGACTAAGTAAATAGTGCGCTCTTTCGGCCCCATCTCTTTTTACAACATTGCTCAAAGATTCTATCCATTCACTTGTTTCTTCAGGATCAATATCTTTGATATTAGGGATGCCGCTGTAAATATTTTTGCTTTTAAATTCAATTTTTGGACCAGCATTTGCTGATTTATTTTTTAATAAAGTTTCTTCCGCATCTTTAATAATTCTCTCTGTTTCCGGTAAAATTTTTTCTTTTATTTGTTCTGGTTTTTTAGATTCTGTAATTCCCTCAGCGTCCATTAAACCGATCAAACTTCCTTCTGAAATCCTATCGCCAACTTTAACTTTTAATTCTCTTACTGTTCCAGAAAATGGAGAGGGTATTTCGACGCTAGACTTATCACTCTCAAGAGTAATAATTGGATCGTTTTTATTTATTTTGTCCCCCTCTTTTACAAGTATTTCTATAATCTCAACATTTTTGAAATCACCGATGTCTGGGACTTTAATTTCTGTACTCATAGAATTATGCGATACTTATTGAATTTTATTTCTTATGTAAATTTAAAATAATCTAACAAATTAGGTTGGATTTGAACATTAATTAAACTAAAACTCTATTAAAATCACAGTTTATGTATAAAAATTTTGGACAATTTATTGATGGAAAATGGAGCCCATCGACGGATGGAGGAACATACGAAGTAATTAATCCTTCAAACGAAGAAATTTTAGGGCATGCGTCTAAAGCTACCTCAGCAGACGTAGAAAGAGCCCTACAATCTGCAAAAAAAGGATTAGAAATTTGGAGAAAAACTTCACCATGGGAAAGATCTGCTAAAATAAGAAAAATAGCAGATTTAATTAGAGAAAAAAAAGATGTTATTGCAAAATGGATTTCGCTAGAAGTTGGCAAGCCATTTACACAAGCCCAAACAGAAGCAATAGGATCCGCAGAAATTTTTGAATGGAATTCCGAAGAGACAAAAAGAATTTATGGTCAGATTATAGAAAGTAGATTTGCAAATACAAGGATGCATGTCAAATACGAACCAGTGGGGGTTGTTGCAGCATTAAGTCCTTGGAATTTTCCAACTATATTGGCGGCGAGAAAAATTTCAACAGCCTTAGCTGCAGGTTGCTCAGTTATATGTAAGCCCGACATGGTCACACCAGGATCTGTTATGGAGTTAGTGAATATTGTAAATGAAGCGGGCATTCCTCCAGGGGTGGTTAATTTATTATCTGGAGATCCAGCTTCCATAGCATCCCAATTGATTTCCTCAGATATTATTAAAAAAATTTCTATTACTGGATCTACAAGAGTAGGAAAGTTAATTTTAAAACAAGCTGCTGACAAAGTGCAAAGAGTAACCATGGAACTTAGTGGGCACGCTCCATTCATTGTTCATGATGATGCAAATATTCAAAAAGCAACTGATATGGCGATTGCGGCTAAATACAGAAATACTGGCCAAGTATGTATATCTCCAAGTAGATTTTATATTCACGAAAGTAAAAAGAAAGAATTCACTAAATTATTTGTTGAAAAAACATTGAAATTAAAAATGGGACATGGGATTGAAAAAGATACAGATCTAGGTCCTATAACAACTAAAAAGAGATTAGGAGAAATTGAAGAACTTGTCGAAATAACCAAGAAAGAGGGAGCGGTTATTTTATGCGGAGGCAAGAGACCCGCTAATTTTAACAAAGGTTATTTTTACGAAGCAACGGTATTTGATAATGTAAAAGATGATTTTAAAATAATGACAACAGAACCCTTTGGTCCATTATCACCAATTCTTTCTTTTAAACATTTCGATGAAGTTATTGAGCGTGCCAATAATCATGATGCAGGATTGGCCGCTTATGTTGCAACGAGTTCTATGGAAAAAGCACAATTAACCTCGGATGCATTAGAAACTGGTTTGGTAGCGATCAACACTCCTGTCGTGGCAACTGCAGAAGCCCCCTTCGGAGGAATTAAACAGAGCGGATATGGTAGAGAAGGTGGATCAGAGGCTATTAAAGATTATCTAAATACAAAATACACACATCTAGGCATTTCTGGTTAAGATGCAAAATCAAAAAATAAGTCTGTCATTTATTGGAACGGGTTTGATGGGTTTACCTATGGTAAAAAATTTATCCAAAGGAAACTATAAAATAAATGTTTTTAATAGAACCTTGTCAAAAATGGATGATCTTAAATCGATAAGTAATATTGTAATTTGCAACTCATTAGATCTAGCCATTAAAAATTCAACAGTGGTTATTACAATGTTACCAGATGATGATGCTGTAGAAAAAGTTATTAAAGAAATTGTCGATAAGAATTTATTAGAAAAAAAAAGTATTTTTATAGATATGAGTTCAACAAAATACGATAGTGCAAAAAAATTTTATAATAGCTTAAAAAAAATAAATGTAGATTTTGTGGATTCGCCAGTTTCCGGAGGTCCAGAAGGAGCAAAATCTGCAAGCCTTGCTATAATGGCAGGAGGAGATGAAAATATATTTAATCAAATCAAAGAAATATTAAAAACAATGGGAAATCCTACATTGGTCGGTCCTGCTGGAAGCGGACAGGTAGCTAAATTATGTAATCAAATAATTGTAGGAATTACTATAGGCGCCGTGGCAGAAGCAATTATTTTGTGTGAAAAAGTTGGAGCAAACCCTGAAAATTTTATTAAAGCGGTAGCCGGAGGATTTGCAGACAGTAAGGTTTTGCAAAACCATGGTACAAGAATGGTAAACAAAGATTTTGCTCCAAGAGGCAAAACCATCACCCACTTAAAGGACATGAATAATATTTTAGAGTGTGCGGAAAATGTAGAAACAAAACTTCCAATTTCAAAATTAATTCAGAGCATGTACCAAAACTTAGTCAACAGAGGTCTTGGTAACGATGATCACAGCGCTCTTTATAAAGAAATTCTATATCAGCATAAAAAATAGAATACAAATTAACTTGGTACTTTAATTGTCCTTAAATTATTTTTTGTTGTAAGAATAAAATTTCCAATAGTGTCGTGGTTTGGCCCAAGTCCTAAAATGTCCCTATGCAAGTCATTGATAGAATAAATTTTTTTTCTTAGATTGGAAATAATAAGTTTATTTTTCTTTAAAAATTTATTGAATATTTCCTTGCTGTAATCAGGATTATTAATAATCATTTTTGAGAATTCAAATAAAATTATTGGATTATATTTTTTTATGGTTTTTACAGCACCATAAATTGCAATTAAATCATGACCTTCCAAGTCAAACTTCATTATCATTTTTTTACTTTTGCTTATTGGAAATTTTTTTAAATAACTATCAATTGTAGTAGCTTTGACTTTGTAATCTAAATTCTTATTACTAATCTTATTCACTATATGATCACCCGCAGTTGAAAAACTTTGAATTGTTTTTCCTTCCTCTCGAAAAATAAGATTTTGTACTTTATTACTTACTGCCAATTTGTTAACGGTGATATTTTTCAAAGAATTTAACTTAATATTTTTTTTTATTTTTTGATACTCAATATTAGATGGTTCAAAGGCTATAACTTGGCAGTTTTTATTAGAAGAGGCAATTGGAATTGAGTAAAATCCACAATTTGCTCCACAATCTAAAAAAACCGAATCTT
>VTPP01000009.1 GCA_008638225.1 Pelagibacteraceae bacterium | reverse complement strand
CGACCATTTGGTCTCAAATTATTACGACCTCTCGGTCTTCTTACAAAAGTTGTCATTTTGATTGTTTTGTCTATTTTAAAAATAATTACTCAATAGATGATTTAAATTCTCACATTAAGTTACATTTGTCAAAAGATATTTACATCTTAGCCGCAAGAATACAGCGAATTTCGTTGTTAATTAATTGATATTTGTCCAAAATTCTAAAGGAATGATCTTGTAAAAGTTTACTAATTGTCCTGTATTGCTTATCTCCCAGTTCCAAAGCAAGATACCCATTTTTTTTCAAAGCTAACTGAGCAATTGTAATTATTTTTTTATAATACAAAACTCCATTAAAGCCACCAACTAATGCCTGCTTTGGCTCAAAATTTTTTACATCGTCAGACAGTTTGGCATAATCTGATGAGGATAAATAAGGAGGATTAGAAAAAATGACATCAAACTTATCTTTTGTATGTAGGGTTAATAAATCAATTCTCACAAGCTTTGCTCTGTTATTTAGATTGTGTAATTCAATATTCTTTTTAGCAACTTCTAAAGCGTTGCTACTAATATCTACTCCAATTCCTTGAGATTTGTGCATTTCTTTTAAAAAAGAAATAAGCAAACATCCTGATCCGCAACCAAGATCAAGCACTTTATATGCTTTGTTTTTATCTTTTATTTTTTTTAATAAAAGTTCAATAAGTATTTCAGTTTCTGGTCTTGGGATTAATACTCTTTTATCTACAAAATAATTTTCGTTCCAAAATTCTTTTTTGTTAAGAATGTAGGCAACCGGCTCTTTATGTTTTCTTCTTTCAACTAATTTACTATATAAATCTTCTTGCTCTTTGTTAAGAGTAACATCTTGTTTGGTTATTAAATTAATTCTGTTCGTATTTAAAATATTTGCCAAAATAACTTCTGAATCTATTTTTGCTGTTTGAATATTATGATTTAATAAATCTTTATAATTTTTTTGTAAAATTTCTTGTACTGTATTCATAAGTGTTACTTAACGCTTTCTAATAATTCTTCTTGATGTTTCATTTGCAAAGCATCAGACATTTCTGAGAAATCATCACCTGCTAAAAAACCAGTTAATTTATGCATGGTTAAATTAATTCTGTGATCAGTTACTCTGCCTTGTGGAAAATTATACGTTCTAATTCTCTCTGATCTATCACCGCTTCCAATTTGACTTTTTCTTGCAACCGATCTTTCTTTTTCTATTCTTAGTCGTTCAGCTTCATACAATTTTGATCTCAAAATTTTCAAAGCTTTGGCTTTGTTTTTGTGCTGAGATTTCTCATCTTGCTGCGATACCACAACCCCTGTTGGAATATGGGTAATTCTGACAGCACTGTCTGTTGTGTTTACAGATTGGCCCCCAGGACCACTTGATCTAAACACGTCTATTCTAAGATCATTTTCGTCAATTTTAATATCTACTTCTTCAGCTTCTGCAAGCACAGCAACGGTTGCAGCTGACGTATGCACCCTTCCTTGAGTTTCGGTATCGGGAACTCTTTGAACTCTATGCACTCCAGACTCAAATTTAAGTTTAGAAAAAACATTTTTTCCAGTAATTGAAAAAATAATCTCTTTAAATCCACCAGCCTCACTTGCCGAGGCGCTTAAAACCTCTACTCTCCATCCATTAATCGATGATACTTTTTGATACATATTAAATAAATCAGAAGCAAACAAAGAAGCCTCCAATCCTCCCGTACCAGCTCTAATTTCAACAATAGCGTTTTTCTCATCCGCCTCATCTTTTGGTAAAAGAAATACTTTTATTATCTTTTCAAATTCTATTTCTTTTTTTTTTATTTCTTCCACATCTAGTTCAGCCATTTCTCGTATTTCTTTATCAGAGTTTTTATCATCTAATATTTTTTTTAAATCTTCTTTATCTTTGTAAAGCTGTATAAAATTTTTGACCGTTTCTACCACTTCTCCAATGGACGAATATTCTTTAGAATTTTTAACGAACTCTTTTTTATCTACATCTGTTTTGGATAAACTAGATTCTAAATCATTATAACGTTTTAGAATATTTTGTAATTTCTCTAAGGGTATCATGGTGTTGAATAGTTAGTTTTCTGATCTTATCTCAGCAGCTTTTTTCTCTACTAAAGAAACAACATGATCAATAATTTGATCGGAGGGAACTTTATGATCTGCAAGACCATGAAGGTAAATCATATTATTACCTTTACCGCCGCCCGTTAAACCAATATCCGTTTGCGAGGCTTCACCTGGGCCATTAACTACACAGCCAATAATAGAGAGTGTTAATGATTCTTTGATATGCGATAATTTTTTCTCTAATACCTCAACTGTCTTAATTACTTCAAATGCTTGCCTTGCGCAGGATGGGCATGAAATAATTCTAACTCCTCTATGTTTTAGATTTAAACTTTTTAAAATCTCTAAACCTGCTTTAATTTCATCAACTGGGTCGGAAGATAAAGAAACTCTAATTGTATCGCCGATACCATCCATCAATAACATTCCCATTCCAATAGAAGATTTAACCGTACCTACAAAATAACTACCAGCTTCTGTAATTCCTAAATGAAGAGGATAATCACATTTAGATGCCAAAATTCTGTATGAATGTGTTGCAAGAAAAATATCTGAGGCCTTAACGCTTATTTTAAAGTTGAAAAAATCTAGATCTTCTAAAATTTTAATATTCATCATAGCACTTTCAACTAATGCTTCTGGGCAAGGTTCTTTATATTTTTCTAATAAAACGCTATCTAGAGATCCCCCATTAACACCAATTCTGATGGAGCAATTATAATCCTTTGCTGCTTTCACTATGTCAGCAACTCTCTCTTTCGACCCAATATTTCCTGGATTTATTCGAAGACAACTTGCACCTGATTTTGCGGCCTCTATTGCTCTTTTATAATGAAAATGAATGTCAGCAACTATGGGTACACTTACTTGTTTAACGATTTGAGCTAACGCTTTGGTAGATTCTTCATCAGGACAAGAGACTCTAACAATATCTGCGCCTGCTTCTTCTAGTTCATTAATTTGTTTTACAGTTCCTTTAACGTCTGTTGTTAATGTATTGGTCATAGACTGAACTGATATGGGCGCATCACCTCCAACCAAAACTTTGCCGACACTAATTTGTTTTGATTTTCTTCTATTTATAGTTCGAAAAGGTCTGATCTCGCTCATTTATCTAGTCCAAACGCATTATGAATAACTTGAACAGCTTCTTTGGTATTTTTCTCATCTACTAAAACAGAAATTTTTATTTCCGAAGTAGATATAACCTGAATGTTAATTTTTTTTGAGGAAAGAGCATTAAACATTTTATAAGCGACACCTGGATGAGTAATCATTCCGGCTCCAACAATGGATACTTTTGAAACTTTATCGTCTGTTAGCAAATGATCATATTCTAATTCATTTTTTAACTGGTCCATAACAGATTTTGTTTTTTTAAGATCATCTCTTTTAATTGTAAAAGTTATATCTGTTTTTTGATTATCTGCCGAAATATTTTGCACTATCATATCAACCACAATATTGTTTTCATATAAGGGCTTAAAGATTGCAGATGCAACACCTGGCTTATCTTTTACTCCCTGCAAAGTTACTTTTGCATCATCACTTGAGTAAGCAACTCCTGTGATAACTTTGTCATAAGAAATTTTATCCTCGGCTGCAATATGCGTACCAGAATTATTTGAAAAAGTTGATTTCACATAAATTTCAACATCGTTAATCATTGCTTTTTGAACGGAATAACTTTGCATTACTTTTGCTCCTAAAGTCGCCATCTCTAACATTTCTTCATATGAAATTTTTTCAATTTTTTTTGCTTTTGGTTCTATAGCTGGATTGGTCGTATAGACACCTTCAACATCAGTATAAATTTCACAAAAGTCTGCTTCCAAACATTTTGCAATAGCCACAGCCGATGCATCAGAGCCACCTCTGCCAATTGTCGTAATTCTATTTTCTTCTGACAAACCCTGAAATCCAGGTATAATTGGAACAACTCCTTGATCCATCGATTTATTTAGCACTTTGGAATTTACAGAAATAATTTTGCTATTTTTATAATCACCTTCAGTGACAATAGGGATTTGCCAACCAAGCCAAGATCTAGCTTTAATTCCTAATTTTTGTAAAGCACCGGCTAACAAAGTTGAGGTTACCTGTTCACCAGAGGATAACAAAGCATCATATTCATCATTTGGAAAATCATCTGAAATTTTTTTAGATTTTTGAATTAGATCATTAGTAACACCGGCCATAGCCGAAACAACCACCGCTACTTTATGATTTTGGTCAATTTTTTTTTTAATTATATTAGCCACGTGTAATATTCTGTCTGTATCTGCGACAGAGGTACCACCAAATTTCATTACAATTTTAGACATATAAAGTATATTTTTGGTACATAATTACTCTGGTAGATAAAAATAAGCAATAATACAAAAATATTTATGAATAAAAAAACCTCCAGCGACACTGAGATTAAAAAATTTTCAGATATGGCTGCGGAATGGTGGGATCCTAATGGCAAGTTTTCTCCCTTGCATAAATTTAATCCTGTACGACAAGAATATCTTGTTAACAAAATAGCTAAACATTTTTTATTAGACCTTAATAAAAATTTTTCTTTCTCCAAAATTAATCTGCTTGATGTTGGTTGCGGAGGCGGCTTGCTATGTGAACCATTTGCAAGATTGGGGGCAAAAGTGACAGGGATTGATGCTTCAAAAAATAATATAGAAGTTGCAAAAACACATGCAAAAAAAACAAATTTAAATATTAATTATTTAAATAAATTACCAGAAGACATGACTGGAGCTAAATACGATGTTGTTTTATGCATGGAAGTTATAGAGCATGTTGAAAACGTAGATTTATTTGTTGAAAGTTGCACTAAACTTTTAAAAAAAAATGGAATTATTTTTTTTTCTACTATCAACCGTAATCCGAAATCTTACTTATTCGCAATTCTCGGTGCTGAATATATATTGAGGTGGTTACCAATAGGAACACATGATTGGAGCAAATTTATAAAACCACAAGAAATGATTAATTATGTTTCTCCTTATTTTTTAATTCACCAGGAGACAATAGGTGTTACTTTTAATCCTTTGGTTAATAAGTGGAAATTAAGCAAAGACACATCCGTAAATTACATGTCTTACTTCACTAAAAATTAATTCTAGCTATTAGTTTTGCTGATCCAAGGCACGGTACTGACTTCTATACCCTCTTCAAGCAATTCATTAGTTTCTTCAGGGGTAGTGTTACCATAAATATTTCTCACATTTTTTTTATCATAATAAATAGATCTAGCTTCTGAAGCGAACTTATCACCAACAAATTCTGCATTTTTTTCTACATAACTTCTTAAATCAGCTAATTTTTTTTGGACGTTTTTAAATATTTCTTTTTGTTTATCACTCTCCGCTTTGCTGCCAATTGCAACTTGTGGTGACATTAATTGTTTTGTTATTTTATTAGAGGTGCCGCAAATGCAACTAAGCATTTTTTTCTTCTCTAATTTATCGAATTCTTTTGAACTACTAAACCAACTTTCAAACTCTTTTCCACACTCACATTTAAGTTGATATTTTATCATGAAGTTTATGTAATAATTATTTGAAAAATTTCAATATACTAACTATTCTTTGCTGAAAGAAAGAATAACTGTACCTAAATTAATGCCAAATTTATTTATTTTTGCAATATTTAAAAGATTTTTTTCATCCTGCAAAAACATCCAGTCATCAAAATCAACTTTAAATTTACTATTCCCGATACTTAAATTAAATTTATATTTCCAGTTAAAAGCATTTCCGCTGGTAGATCCTGAGGCAATTCCTATTACTCCGTCAGCAAATCCAGTATAATAATTATCACCTTCTTTTGTTAATTTCCAGACTCGAAGCTCTTTAGTGCCATCATCATAGACAAAGTCTTCTTTTAAAATTAACTGCTTGCCGTCCCAGGTCCCATCGATATGGACAACAAAAGATTTTTTGATATTTCCAAATCTGTCCTCAAAAACTCCTCTTGCAATTGTTTTTCCAGCAAAAAACTTCTCAAGTTTTAATTCAGGTTTCTTTAATTTAAAATCTTCTAATTTCATAGTTGAACAACCATTTAACACGATCACTAACAAAATGCTTATAAAAATATTTTTAAGTTTAATCATGCGTAGAAATTAGATTTTACTCTTTCTAATATAATTTTACTACCCTCTAAAAAATTGAGTTTGTTTAGTTCGCTTTTAGATACCCATTTTATTGTCTGCGACTCTCTGGCCTTAATTGTGCCTGTCCATTTTTTTAATAAAAAAACAGCCATAATAATTACCTCATTTTTTTTATAACTATGGGTAACGTTATCAATAATATTTAGATCTCTAATTTGCACAACAATACCAAGTTCTTCATGCAGTTCTCTGATAATTGCATCATAAAAATTTTCATTTTGCTCTAATTTTCCACCAGGAAATTCCCAATATTCTGCAAAAGTTTTGTGTGATGGTCTTTTGGAAACTAAATATTTATTTTTTTTTTGCAAAATACTGCAAGAGACTAGTCTTGTTTTCACAACTAACTTCGGTAGTCTGCGTTAATAGAAACATACTCCTGGGTTAGATCGCAAGTATAAACTGTAAAACCATCTCTTCCTGAACCCATTTCAACATCAATTACTATATTGTTTCCAAGCATATATTCTTTAACTTCGTGCTCTTTATAATTTTTTGAAATTTCACCATCTTTAAAAATTAAATAACCACCGATTTTTAGAGATATTTTATCTTTATTTATATATTCATTTGTTTTTCCAACAGCCATAATAATTCTTCCCCAATTAGGGTCCGCAGCAGCGATGGCTGTTTTAACTAATGGTGAGTTTCCAATAGAAAATCCGATTGCTTTGGCCAAACTTTTACTTTTACAATTTTTAATATTAATTGTAATAAATTTTTTAGCACCTTCTCCATCTATAGCAACTTGCTTTGCAAGATTGAGCATAACCTGCTCCAACTTTTTTTCAAAAACTTTTGCTTCTACTGAGTCTTTATTAGTAATCATTTTGTTTGTTGATTTATTGGTTGCAAATAATAAAACCATGTCATTGGTAGAGGTATCTCCGTCAACCGTGATAGCGTTAAAAGTATTTTCTACCTTTTTTTTCAATAAATTATTAAGAACCGATGGAGCAATGTTCGCATCGGTAAATATAAAACCAAGTAGCGTCCCCATATTTGGAAATATCATCCCAGATCCCTTTGCTATTCCCGAAATATTTACAGTTTTTCCCCCTATAGTAAAAGTTTCAAAGGCCATTTTTGCAATTGTGTCTGTTGTCATGATGGTATGAGCCGCAGCTACCCAACCAAGTCTACTTGGTTGCGCAGTACTATCTAATAATTTATCTAGAGAATATTTTATTTTAATGGCGGGAAATTTTTCTCCGATCACTCCTGTCGAAGCGAATAAAATATCTTTAGAAGAAATATTTTTATTTCTAGATATTAAGTAAGCAATTTCATTCAAGCTATCAAAGCCTTGCTGTCCATTGAGCGTGTTTGCATTTTTAGTATTAACAAACAGACCTTTAATTTTTTTTGATTTTATTTTTTTGTTCCAAGTTATGCAGTGAGATTTAGCTGCTGATTTGGTATATACTCCGGCAAAGGAAGCTCCATCTTTAAAGTAAAAGAAACAAATATCGTTTCTTTTTTTTTTATAAAGATCAGCGGTACCAAAAGCTAATTGTAACCCTTCTATATTGGGTAGTTCTGGAAAATCCTTCACCCTATATTCTGATCTTTTGCCAAAAATTTGATTAAAACTTATTGTCATAATTAATAATTTGATAAAGAAGTGGTTTATAAGTTAGAAATGACAACTTTGCTATTAATAATTAAGATAACGCGCCGATATAAATGCTTAAAAATTTAAATTTTTTAAAAAATATTTTTGGATCTACCAATCAAAGAAAGGTTAGCGCTTTACAACCTATTGTTGATCAGATCAATGCCTTAGAACATTCTTTGCTAGCACTTTCTGACAGTGAATTAAAAAATAAAACGTTAGAATTTAAGCAAAGACTTAAAAACAAAGAGACCATTGATCAAATTATGCCTGAAGCTTTTGCCGTAGTTCGGGAAGCAAGCAAAAGAGTTATTGGGCAAAGACATTTTGATGTTCAGTTAATGGGTGGACTTGTTTTGCATCAGGGAAAAATTGCGGAGATGAAAACAGGAGAGGGTAAAACGTTAGTTGCAACCCTGCCAGTTTATTTAAATAGCTTATTAGACAAAGGTGTTCATGTCGTAACTGTTAACGATTACTTAGCAAAAAGAGACTCGGAATGGATGGGCAAAATATACAAATTTTTGGGTTTAACTGTTGGCTGTCTTACTAGTCAAACAAATGATGCAGACAGAAAAAGTGTTTATAATTGCGATGTAGTTTACGGAACTAATAATGAATTTGCCTTTGATTATTTAAGAGACAACATGAAACTTTCCATTGAAGAAATGGTGCAAAGAGAGTTTTATTATTGCATCGTGGATGAGGTGGATAGTATTTTAATTGATGAAGCAAGAACTCCATTGATTATTTCTGGTCCATCAGAAAATAACGCTACTGAATATTTTTTATGCAATAAAATAGTTAGTGAATTACACAAAGATCATTACCAAGTTGATGAGAAAGATCGTAATGTTAATTTAACAGACGCTGGGATAGATGCGGTGGAAACTAAACTTGCGCAACTTAAGCTTTTGCAAGGATCAAATTTTTATGATCCTCAGAACCTCTCATTAGTTCATCATATTAACCAATCCTTAAAGGCAAATCTTCTTTTTGCAAAAGATAAAGATTATATCGTACGAGATAATCAGGTTCAAATTATAGACGAATTTACTGGAAGAGTTTTGGAGGGAAGAAGATATTCTGACGGATTGCATCAGGCTATAGAAGCCAAGGAGGGAGTACCCATTCAAAGTGAAAATCAAACTTTTGCTTCTATTACCTACCAAAATTATTTTAGACTTTACAAAAAATTATCTGGCATGACAGGAACGGCCATGACTGAAGCAGAAGAACTATTTGATATTTACAAATTAGATGTTGTTGAAATGCCGACTAATGTTGAAATGAGAAGAAAAGATTTAAATGATCGTATTTATAGAACTGAAAACGAAAAACTAAAAGCAATTGTCCATGATATTAAAGAAGCGCATGCAAATAAGCAGCCTATTTTGGTTGGAACGACAAGTATAGAAAAGTCAGAAAAAATTTCGAATATTTTAAAAAAAGAAAAAATTACACATAGCGTATTGAACGCAAAACAACACGAAAAAGAAGCCGAAATTATTGCATTAGCAGGTCAACCCGGTTCGGTAACTATTGCAACCAATATGGCGGGTAGAGGCACTGATATACAGTTAGGCGGAAATTTGGATGCTAGATTAAAAATAGCTACTAATAAAGATACTGAAAAAGAATTACACAAAAAAGATAAGGAACAAGTCATTGCCAGCGGTGGTTTATTTGTTATTGGAACTGAAAGACACGAAAGTAGAAGAATAGATAATCAGTTACGAGGCAGATCTGGACGACAGGGAGATTCTGGAAAATCAATTTTTTACTTAAGCTTAGAAGATGATCTTATGAGAATTTTTGGATCAGAAAAAATTGATTTTATGTTGCAAAAACTTGGCTTTAAAGAAGGAGAGTCTATTGACCATCCTTGGATTAACAAAGCTCTTGAAAAAGCGCAGCAAAAAGTTGAATCGCGAAACTTTGATATCAGAAAAACTCTTTTACAATTTGACGATGTGATGAATGACCAGCGAAGGGTTATTTACGAACAAAGATTACATGTCATGAAGAGTGGAGATATCTACTCTGTCATTGATGGTGTTTTCAAAGAAGTGATTGATGAAATTTTATTAGCAAGTAACAACTTAAGTGAAAATATAGAGGATAGAAATAATTTTAAACTTAAAGTTGAACGAATAACAGGAATGAAAATTTCAGATGATGAGTTTAAAAATTTTCTAACTTACTCAAAAGAAAAAAAAATAGAAATATTGCAAAAAAATTTTACAAATAAACGAAAATCAAGAATTGAAAAAATTTCTGATATAAACAATCAAGACGTAGAGAAAAAAATATTTTTACAAAATCTAGATTTTGAATGGAGAAGTCATTTGCAGTATTTAGAGCAATTAAGACAAGTTATTGGTCTGAGAGGCTATGGACAAAAGAACCCACTGGATGAGTATAAAAGAGAAAGTTTTGAATTATTTCAAAATTTATTAAATAAGATAAAAGAAAATTTAATATTATTTTTATCAAATCTTGAAGTGTCTTTAGAAACTCCTAATAACAAAGCATCCAATCAAAGAAGTGATACTGGCACAGAAAAAGTAGAAGGTTGTTTGCTCACTCATAATGCAAAAGAAAAAATATCGAGAAACGAAAAGTGTCCGGCTACTGGCAAAAAATTTAAACAGTGTTGCGGCTCTTTAATATAGCAACCAAATCATTATTCCCAATACAAACAATACTAAAGGAATAATAATTTTTTTATTATTCAAAACATTTTGTTTAGAAAATTTAAATATATTTTCACTAAAGATATCAGTTTCTTCTGGAAGTTTTGATCCAATTGATAAAAATTTATTTTTTCTTTCTTCAATAATATTCTTAGAATCTTTATTAAAAAAAACTTCAAGATTTCTAACTAAAGCTTGCTTAACAAAACTAGCTGCCTGTTCTGGATTACGGTGTGCCCCACCTGAGGGTTCTTTTATAACTTCATCAATAATTTCATTTTTCAATAAACTTTGAGCGGTTATTTGCATAGACTCCGCAGCCTCTTTTGATTTTGATGCATCTTTCCATAAAATAGAGGCGCATCCTTCTGGTGAGATCACAGAATAAATAGCATGCTCTAACATTAAAACTTTATTTGATGTTGCTAAGGCAATTGCCCCACCCGAACCACCCTCACCTATTACTACAGATACAATTGGCTGGGATATGGACAGACAGCATTCTATAGATTTTGCAATAGCTTCTGCCTGGCCTCTTTCTTCAGCTCCTTTTCCAGGATAAGCACCTGGGGTATCAATAAAAGTGATGACGGGAATTTTAAATTTTTCTGCAAGCTTCATTAATCTAATGCATTTTCGGTATCCCTCCGGTCGCATCATGCCAAAATTTCTTTTTAATCTACTTTCAGTATCACTTCCTTTTTCCTGACCCAAAACCAAAACAGACTGATCATTTAATTTTGCAAAGCCAGCAATAATTGCCTCATCTTCTCCAAACAATCTATCTCCGGAAATGGGTTGAAAATTACTAAAAATATTTTTTATATAGTATTCGGATCTTGGTCGGTCATTATGTCTTGCTACTTTAGTTTTTTGCCAGCCATCTAAATTAAAATAAATTTCATTTATTTTTTTATCGATTGCAAATTGTACTTTTTGAATTTCATTACTATTCAAAGATGATAGACCACTATTTTCAAAAGGATTTTTTAAACTTTCGATTTGAGCATCGAGTCCTTCTAATTCTTTTTCAAAATCTAAATATTGCATTTGTTTGATATAATTACATTCAATCTATGCTTTAAAATTATTATATATGCAGAATCATAAATAACAATTAATTTTGTTTAAACGCAAAAAATATTGCTCAATTACATTAATTTTTTAAATAAATTGACATTTAAATTTTTTAGTCCATTTTACCCGTTTTAAAAATGAGCTTAAAAAGCATTAGCATACAAAAATCTAAAATAAATGAAGAGCTGTACAACTTCGTAAATAATGAAATCATTCCTGACACTGGAATAGAGGTAAATAATTTTTGGGAAGGGTTTATAGACGCTGCTAATAAATTAGCTGTTAAAAACAAATTACTATTAGAAAAAAGAGATGATATTCAGAAAAAAATTGATAATTGGCACATTAGCAATAAAGATAATTTTAACCTTGAGAACTATAAAAACTTTTTAAAGGAAATTAATTATATAGTTGAAGAACAAGAAGATTTTACAATAGAAACTGAAAACGTAGATCAGGAAATTTCAAATATTGCCGGACCACAGCTCGTGGTTCCTGTCGACAATGCTAGATACGCTCTTAATGCAGCAAATGCTAGATGGGGCAGTTTATATGACGCTTTTTATGGAACTGATGTTATTGATGATCATGATGGTTGTGCAAAAACCACTTCTTACAATCCAAAAAGGGGCAAAAAAGTAATAGAAAAAGGAAGGATATTATTAGATCAGGTTGTTCCGCTAGAAAAAGGTAATTGGAGTGAAGCATCTAGTTTTTTAATCGAAAAAGGAAATTTAATAATCCATCTATTAGACAAAACCAAAACAACCTTACAAAATAAAGAAAAATTTATTGGATACAATGGTACCAAGGAAAAGCCGACAACCATTCTTTTTAAAAATAACTACTTACATATTGAACTTAATATTGATGCAAAGCATATAATTGGAAAAGACGACAAGGCGAACATAAGCGATATCGTTATTGAATCTGCAATTTCAACCATAATGGATTTGGAAGATTCAGTAGCTGCAGTTGATGCTAAAGATAAAATCAAGTGCTATAGAAATTGGCTTGGTATCATGAAGGGTACACTTCAAGCTGAAATGGTTAAGAATGGAAAAAAATTAATAAGAAAATTAAATAGCAACAGAGAATATTTAAATAACAAAGACCAAAAAATTAGCCTTCATGGAAGATCTCTAGTTTTAGTTCGAAACGTTGGTCACTTAATGAAAAACCCCTCTATAATATTAGATGATGGATCAGAAATTCCAGAGGGAATTATGGATGCATTCATCACTGTACTTTGTGCAATTCATGACTTTAAAAACAAGTTAAATTCACGAACAGGTTCCATTTATATTGTAAAACCAAAAATGCATGGTCCTGAAGAAGTTGCGTTTGCTGATGAAATATTTTCAAACGTCGAAAAGGTTCTTAAATTAAAACCTAATACCATCAAAATTGGTATTATGGATGAAGAAAGAAGAACTACAGTAAATTTAAAAGAATGTATTAGACAAGCTAAAAAAAGAATAGCTTTTATTAATACTGGCTTTCTGGACAGAACTGGCGATGAAATGCACACCTCATTTGAGGCTGGTCCAATGATTTTTAAAGGAGAAATGAAAAAGTCTAGTTGGTTACTTGCTTATGAAAATTGGAATGTAGACATAGGATTAAATTGTGGTTTTTCTGGTAAAGCACAAATTGGCAAAGGTATGTGGGCGATGCCAGATAAAATGAAAGATATGTTAGATCAAAAAGCAAGTCATCCAATAGCAGGTGCAAATTGTGCTTGGGTTCCATCTCCAACTGCAGCAACTCTTCATGCAACGCACTATCATAAAATAAATGTATTTGAGAGACAGAAAGAATTGTTATCCAGAGATAAAGCTAATTTAAATGATATCTTAACTATTCCAGTCGCAGACAGACCTAATTGGTCCAAAGAGGAAATAAATAAAGAAATTGAAAATAATGCCCAAGGTATTCTTGGCTATGTTGTGAGATGGATTGATCAAGGAGTAGGTTGTTCTAAAGTTCCGGATGTAAATAATATTGGACTCATGGAAGATAGGGCCACTTTAAGAATATCATCACAACATATCGCAAATTGGTTACACCACGAAATTACAACAAAAGAAAAAGTTTTGGAAATAATGAAAAAAATGGCCAAGGTTGTTGATCAGCAAAATAGTTCAGACAAAAGTTATGTGCCGATGTCGAAAGATTTTGAAAACTCAGTATCCTTTAAAGCAGCTTGCGAATTAATATTTGAAGGAAAAAATCAACCTTCTGGTTACACGGAACCTATTTTGCATTTGAGACGACTTGAAAAAAAATCAGCTTAGAATCTAGCTAGCTATCAGTTCGTATTTAATAAAATCTTGCTTGAGCAATCCAAAGCCTAAACGATCTAATATTTTTGTAATTACAAGAAAGTCCCTCGCATATTCTTTACTAGAATTAAGATTCTTAACTAATTGCAAAACTTCAAGGGTTGCTTTGTTATTCTCATTTTTTTCCAACATATTATAAATTTTATTTGGGATATAAATCTCATCAGGATTTACAAATTTTCTCAAAGAACTTGGTAAATACACTTTTTGCTGCGCTAATAAATTGATCATTGCCACATCTCTTTTTGTAACTTCATATTTCTTATCATCAACCAAATCTGCAAAAGTTTCTAAAGACTTTTTTGATTTTGATTCTGGTTTCTCGTCAGTTAATAAAAAGACTGCATCTGATGTATGTAAAAATTTATCATTCGTTTCAAGATCGGATTTCTTTTTTTTCAAACTTTCAAAATACTGAACCTTCTGTTCCTGAATTTCCTTTGTTAAATATTTTTGATCAATGTCTGATATGAGCTGATAATAAACTTTATTACCAAGGTTCAAAAATTTGCTTTTTTTGTAACTATTTTGCAAAGCCTCAATGAACTTAAGCTTTTGCTCTTGATCTTTTGTTAATAGAATTGCCTGATATAATAAAGCCCTCCCTTTAACAGGATGGTATTTTATATAAGTTTCGTTTGGATTAAGTAAATCCTCAATTCCAAAAATAATTTTTTTATAGATGGCAAAAATATTTTCTGTTTTGAACAGTTCAATGTTTGATCCCTGTTCTAAAAATTCAACTAATGCAAAATCATCTTCTGTTACAAACTCTTTTTTACTATCTTGATTCTCTAAAAGAATTTTTTCTACAAAAGGACTATTAAAAAAATATTTTGTTTTATTTAAATCACCTTTGAAAACTGAAAAATTAGGATTAAACATTGGATTCACTAAAGATGACAAGTGTATATTTAGTAAAGTATCTGTTTTGCTTTCTCCTTGTCTTGCTAGTAACATCCCTAATAAAAAGTTAACTTTTTGAATAAAGAAATCGTCTTTAAATCCATTTTCTCTAATTAATTCTAAATTTGCTAGGGCCTTTTTGCTTTCTTTGGCTTGAACCAAGCAAAGGATTTTAAATTTTTGTAATTCAAAATTTTTTATTTCTGCACCTAAATTCTGTGCATACTTACACGCTTTTTCTATTTGATAATTTGAAAAATTATTATTAATTAAAAATCCTAACAACTGCTCATTATTTAAAAGCAGATTATTCTGATCAATTACAGAGTCTATTAACTTTGTATCTTGGCTGTGTGCCAAAAATGAACTTACAAAATTTAAGTATGCTGCTCCCTTATCTTCATGATTGGATAAATTAGTTTTACTAAAAAAGACTCTAGCGATAAGCTGATTCACAGATCGTCTATTGTCGCCTTGAGCCATTGTTTGTTTAAAGCTATCGAAAATTTCTGGAGATATATTGTCCCAAAAAGTTACTGGAATATTTGTTGTACTAGGATCATAAATACCAAAAATAATCTGCCTGTTACTCTGTTCTATTTCGGTTTGGCTTATGTTAGAAATTTCCAATTCTGTCTTTGGTATTTGCAGAATAGTTGTTGGGGGTAGTTCTTGTTTGTTTTGTGTTTCTAAATTATTATTTGTTTCAACTTTTTTAATACTTTTTGACTGCTCCCAAATATCCTTCGGTGTTTCTGAGAAGGAAATTTCTGCCAGTAGAAGGGTGCTTAATAAAACACCATATAATATTTTATTTGACGACTTCCAGAATTTTTTCATTGGGAAGTTTTATTTCAACTGGTTTTGATGCTGGCGCTATATTTAAAGAATTAACTAAAATCATCACTCCTATTATTAGTGAAAAAATTAAAAGTACTGTCCAAATAGGTTTGTTTTTAAACATTGTTGAAATTAGTATATAAAAATTTAAGTCTAAAATATGTTAATAATTTATATAATATTAAAGATCAATGAATAATACCCTTGTTTTAACTGGGATGATGGGATCAGGAAAAACCTCTGTAGGTAAAGAGCTTGCTCGCAATCTTGGAGTTAAATTTTTAGATATTGATGTCGAAATCGAAAAAAAAACAGATATGAAAATAAAGGATATTTTTAAAATAAAAGGTGAAAACTATTTTAGAAAAATTGAAGAAGAAGTTTGCACAAGTTTAATCGACGGTGAAAAAAAAGTAATTGCTTTAGGTGGTGGTGCTTTTTTAAATAGCAAAATTAGGCAAATTGTATCTAAAAAAGCCTTATCCATATGGATAGATATAAATATTAAAACCCTGGTTAAAAGAATAAAACAATCCAGAAATATAAGACCAATGTTAAATTATGAAAAATTGGAAGATTCTGTTAGAAATATTTTAAAAGAACGTACACCTATCTACAAATTGGCAAACATAAGAATTGAAGCTACTAACATGACTAAAAAAAAAGTTGTTAATGAAATTGAAAAATATTTATGAGGTCATTAAAAAACATTACAATCAAGCTTACTAATAATAACTACCCCATTGTCCTTGGTAACAATATATTAAATAAATTTTATAAATTTTATTTGCATCACTGTACACATTCAAAAAAAATTTTGTTTGTTAGCAATTCCCAAATACCAAATGAGTACTTAAAAACAATTAGAGCGACTTTGCCAAAAAAAATTAAGCATTTCTCTTTAATGATACCTGCTGGCGAAAAGAATAAAAACTTACCTCAAGTAAATAAAATCCTAGATTTTTTAACAAAAAATAATTTTGACCGAAACGATACTATTGTTGCGCTAGGCGGTGGAGTCGTTGGTGATATTGTAGGATTTGCTGCTAGTATTTTTAAAAGGGGGATTGGCTTTGTTCAAGTTCCAACAACTCTTCTTGCACAAGTTGATTCCTCTGTTGGTGGCAAAACAGGAGTTAACAATAATTATGGAAAAAATTTAATTGGAACCTTTTATCATCCTCAATTCGTATTAATTGATATTGCAGTTTTGCACTCATTACCAAAGAGAGAAATGATATCCGGATTTGCAGAAATATTAAAATACTCACTTATTATGAATAAAAAATTCTTTTTTTGGTTATGTAAATATGGGCATGAAATTATAGATCGCCTAAAACCAGAAACAATATTAAAAGCTATCGAAATTAGCTGCAAGAGTAAGGCGCTAGTTGTTGGAAAAGATGAAAAGGAAAAGGGATTAAGAGCCATACTTAATTTTGGTCACACCATCGGTCATGCTTTAGAATCCCATTTAAAATACTCTTCTAAACTAAATCATGGTGAAGCTGTAATTATAGGCATGATGGCAGCTAGTAAAGTATCTGTTAAGCAGGGCTTTCTAAAAGAAGCAGAATTACATAAAATAATCCATCTATATTCCAAACTTAATTTAAAACATTCTTTAAAAAAATATTTACGCTCAAATCAAATTCATAATTTCGTAGATATTATGAAAAAAGATAAAAAAAATAACTCAGACACAATAAATTTAATTTTATTAAAACAAATTGGCAAAGCTTTTATTTACAAAACAACTTTAGGCAAAACCCTAATTCCATTTATAAAAAATGAACTAATAAATGTCTGACGATTTACTATTATCTATTTTAATTATTATTTTTTTGCTTTTGTTATCAGGTTTGCTTTCTGGTTCAGAAACATCTATTACCTCTGTTTCTAAAAGTAAAATTCATAAAATGGCAATACGTGGTGATAAAAGAGCAAAACATCTGCTCTACCTAATAAGTAAAAAAAGCGATCTGATTAGCTCATTACTTATAGGAAATAATTTTGTAAATATTTTGGCATCAGTATTAGCGACCGCGGTTCTCATTAAATATTATGGTGACAATGCTGTTGTTTATTCAACTATTATCATGTCTTTACTGATTGTTATTTTTTCAGAAGTTCTTCCTAAAAGCTATGCTTTAATAAGACCAGATAAATTTGCTTTGGCAATGGCAAAATATTTAGTTTTCTTTTCAAAAATAATCACTCCAATCGTGCTACTAATCAAGGCTATTAATTGGGTCTTTTTCAAAATTATGAGAATTGATATGGAAAATAAAATAACATCTAAAACAGCAAGAGAAGACATTAGAAATATTATAGATATGCACGAAGATGAGGGCAGGTTGCTAAAAGATGAGGGCAACATGCTCAATGCAATTCTAGATTTAAAAGAAATTACTGTTGAGAAGATTATGACCCATAGAAAAAATATTTATTCTATAGACTTAAATAATACTGCTGAATTTTTTTCTCGAATTTCAAAAAGTTCATTCAGCAGAATACCTGTGTGGGAAAAAAACCCAAATAATATTTTAGGACTTATCCATGCGAAAAATGTATTAACCAACTTAAATGAAAAAGGACAATTAGATATTTTAAAAATTAAAGAAAATTTAATTAAGCCTTGGTTTATTCCCGAAACAACTAAGGCCAAAGATCAACTTACTGAATTTATTCAAAGGCATGAAAAGTTAGCGTTTGTAGTTGATGAGTACGGTGAGTTGATGGGACTAATTTCTATGGAAGATATTATTGAAGAAATTGTGGGAAACATATTTGATGAAAAAGATTTTTCAACGGTTGGAATTAGAAAAATCGACAGCAATACTTACAGAATAAGAGGTGATGTAAATATTCGTGATATCAATCGAGAACTTGATATTGCAATTCCAAATAATAATTCTTCAACAATCGCTGGATACTTAATTCATGAAACAGAATCTTTTCCGGAAGTAGGACAGATTTTTTCTTTTGGAAATATTATGTACGAGATTATTAATAAAAATAAAAATCAAATAACTCAGATTAAGCTAGTATTGCCAAAAAAAACTAATCATTAATTGAAATTTCTAAGGAATGAATAGTGTGTTCTAACTCTTGCTTGAGAATAGCATAAATTTTTTTATGAATTTGAATACGACTAAGTCCTTTCAATTCATTAGAAGATATAATTAATTGAAAATGACTATTGCCATTCTTGGGGGAAGAGCTGTGATGCTGATGCAAGTGAGAGTTATTAATAACCTCTATATGTAACAGACCTAATTCCTTTTGAATTTTTTCTTTTATATCTGCAGCAATATTTTTTTCCATATTTATATAATTTATTATAGTATCAATTTTTAAAGGTTATGAAAAAAAATTGTGAAAAATTATACTGCAATCAAAGAGCTTATAAGCAAGTTCTTATTAAGGATAAAAAAAATAAAGAATACTTGTGGTATTGCATGGATCATCACCAGGAACATATTGATAAGGAAAAATTAGGATGCGACTGGGAAGGCTGCAGCCAGATTGGAGAATTCAAAGCTCCCAGCAAAGATTTGGATAATTTTTTATGGTTTTGTGAGGAACATGTAAAAATTTATAATCAAAAATGGGATTTTTTCGATGGAATGTCTCAATCTGAAATAGAAAATTTTATGTATGATGATTTAACTTTTCATAAAAAGACTCAAAAATTTGGTAACAAGGATACTTTTTTTCAAAAATTGTGGAACAATGCGATTGAGGACGAATTACTTTTTTTTAATAAATTTAAAAGTTCAACTTCTTATACTGGTGCAAAATATAACCACACACAAGTTCTGGCTTTAAAAAAAATGGAATTAAATACTGAAGTAAATTGGAGCGATATTAGAGTGCAATTTAAAAAACTTGTTAAAAAATATCACCCTGATATTAATGCTGGAAATAAAAAATACGAAGAAAAATTAAAAGAAATCACCCTTGCTTATTCTTTTTTAAATAATTCTATTAATAAAAATACTGAGGTTGCATGAGTATAACAACGTTTGAAAACAAGCCAGATACAAAAATATCCGTTAAAGAAGTTTTTGGCTTTGATAGTGACATGATCGTAGAAGGTTTTTCAAAAAAAAACGAGTATGTGCCGGATATTGATAAAAGTTATATTTTCGACAAAGAAACAACGTTGGCAATTTTAGCTGGTTTTTCATTTAATCGAAGAGTGCTAGTACAGGGTTTTCATGGAACTGGAAAATCAACTCACATTGAACAAGTTGCTGCTAGATTGAATTGGCCTTGTGTTCGTGTAAATTTAGACAGCCATATAAGCAGAATTGATCTAATCGGAAAAGATGCAATTGTTATAAAAGACAATAAACAAATCACAGAATTTAAAGAGGGAGTTCTTCCCTGGTCACTACAAAATCCTGTTGCTTTAGTATTCGATGAATATGATGCTGGCAGACCTGATGTTATGTTTGTCATTCAAAGAGTTCTTGAAAGTGATGGAAAATTTACTCTTTTAGATAAAAACAAAGTGATCAAACAACACTTTTATTTTAGATTGTTTGCTACCACTAACACAATAGGCTTAGGGGATACCAGTGGTCTTTATCACGGAACTCAACAAATAAATCAGGGACAAATGGATCGGTGGAATATTGTAACTACTCTCAATTATTTAAATCCTGACAAGGAAGAAGCTATTGTTTTATCCAAGTGTGCATTTTTAAATAATGTAGAAGGAAAAAAACTTGTAAGCAATATGGTTAAGGTTGCAAATCTAACTAGAAAAGGTTTCGCAAACGGAGATATTTCAACCGTGATGAGTCCTAGAACAGTAATTACCTGGTCTGAAAATTATAATATTTTTAAAAATTTAGGTCATTCTTTTAAGGTCTCTTTCTTAAATAAATGCGATGAATTAGAAAGATCTATTGTTTCTGAATATTATCAAAGATGTTTTGGGCAAGAAATTAATTCTACTACTGCTCCTGCTAAACTAGCAGAAAAAAATAATGGACAGTAAACAAGAACTAGAAAACTTTAAGAACGCAGTATTCTCCACCGCAAAAGCAATAGCCAGAAGTTCGATTTCTATAGAAGATCAACAACAAATAGCCAAGGTTCATATACCTAAAATTATTTCTGCAAATAATCCGGATGAGATACTGGAAGCAAGAGCTACGGCAGATTCAGAAGCTTTACGCATTAGATATAATAATGAATATATTTCTAAAAAAAATGAGCCAAAAGGAACTGTCAGCAAGTCATTATACAAAATAGCAGAAAAAATTAGATATGAAAAAATTGGTTCTGACCAATATTTAGGAATTAAAAATAATTTAAATAATTTTTATCAAAAAAAAATATTAAATAGCGACGTTCATTCTCAAAATTTTATAGCTGATGCGTTTGAAGCATATTTAAGAAAAAATTTAATGGATTTGCCTATTCATGAAAATAAAAAACAAGATTTTAAACGATGGGATAATTTGTTTGATGAAAAAATATTAAACAAAATTTCAGAATTAAATACATCACTAAACAACCAACAAGAATATACAACATTAGTAAAATCCATTATTCAAGAATTGGAAATAAACGACCAGAAAAATGAACCTGAAAACTTAGAAAATCAAAACAATGAAGAAAATATTGACAATAACCAAAACCAACAGAAATCTATGGAGGAAGAAAATCAGCAGTCTAAAACTCAGGAATTCGACATGGATAATATTGTTCCTGAAATTGAATTTGATCCCAGCCTTAATGACCAAGAAACTTCATTAGAAGAAAGCGATGATGAGAATCTTCCTCAAGGACAAAGACAGCCTTTAAAAGACGGAGATCCAAGGAAGTATTCTATTTTTACAAATCAATTTGATAAAATAATTGATGCTAAAGATTTAATTACAGAAGAAGAAATAAAAAAATTACGGACTAATTTAGATTTACAATTAGCTAGCTTGCAAAATTTTATTTCTCGTTTAGCAAATAAACTGCAAAGAAAATTATTGGCAAAACAAAATAGATCATGGAGTTTTGATTTGGAGGAAGGAATCTTAGATGCATCAAAATTACCAAGAGTAATAATGGATCCTTTTAATTCTCTTTCTTATAAAAAAGAAAAAGATGTTGAATTCAAAGATACAGTTGTGACTCTTTTAATTGACAATTCTGGTTCTATGCGAGGAAGGCCTATTACTATTGCAGCAATTTGTGCTGACATTCTTTCAAGAACATTGGAACGATGCTCTGTAAAAGTAGAAGTTCTTGGTTTTACTACTCTAAATTGGAAGGGTGGAAAAAGTAGAGAACTTTGGATGAAAAATAAAAAAAATAACCCAGGTAGACTTAATGATTTATGTCATATTATTTACAAATCTGCCGACACACCTTGGAGGAGGGCTAAAAATAACTTAGGGCTAATGCTCAAAGAAGGAATTCTAAAAGAGAATATAGATGGAGAGGCGATATTGTGGGCTTTCAACAGAATGAAAAAGAGAAAAGAAGAACGAAAAATAATCATGGTAATTTCTGATGGTGCACCTGTAGATGACTCTACTTTATCTGTAAATTCTGGAAACTATCTAGAACAACATCTTAAAAAAGTAGTGCAATGGGTAGAGGAAAGTAAAGATGTTGAGATTAATGCAATTGGTATTGGCCATGACGTTTCTAACTACTACAAACAGGCAATTAAAATTGCGGATGTTCAGGAGTTAGGCGATGCTATGGTAGATAGATTAGTTGAATTATTTTCAGCTGATGGTCGTACGCTTAACTAATAACAAATTTGAAACGATAATTTTAAATGGGATTAGCATAATTACTGCTAGTAACATTTTTACAAAAAAATCTCCTAAACCAAGGGTAATCCATGGGACATCTGTTCCATAAAAAGCTATAGAGAAAAACAACAAAGTATCTATTGCGGATGAAAAAAAAGAAGAAATGAATGGTGGAATAAACCATTGTTTGCTAGTTCTAAGTTTATCGAAAATTTTAGCATCCATCATTTGAGCTAATAAAAAAGCAGTTCCAGACCCTATGACAATCCTAATTCCAATTAAATCAATTGGACTTAATGTGAAAAAAAAAGAAACAATAACACCCCATACAAATCCTGCTAAAATCACTTTCTTGGCAAATGAAAAACCATAGACTCGGTTAGCTACATCAGTAATCAAAAAAGCAATAGGGTAAGTAAATGCTCCCCAGGTTAAAATATTTTCTAAATTGAAATAGTAAAAAGGATACTGAACTAAATAATTTGACGCTAGAACTACAAGCATCATTGAAAAAACAAATGGGATAATTTTATTATATTTCAAAAGAGTTGATTAAAGAGACTTGGCCAATATCTCTTTTTTTATTTTTCTAACTCTTAAAGCTAACTTTTTGTTTTTAGCTCTAATTAAAAATTCATCTATTCCGCCTCTAAAATCTACGGCTTTTAAAGCTCGTGTTGAAATTTTAAATCTAATATTTTTATTTAGTATTTCACTTCTCAAAGTGACTTTTTTAATATTTGGATAAAATTTTCTTTTGGTTTTATTGTTTGCATGACTAACTTTGTGACCACTCATTGGTCTTTTTCCAGTTAATTCACATAAATTTGCCATAAGCTTCTCCGGCAAGGGGTATATTTTGATAAAGTTTTATGGTCAAGCCATTATTTTGGTGATTTGACATTTAACTGCTTGAAGATTATTGCATTATTAATGAGTTTTCTTTTAAATTAATGCTTCAAATTTATTTACCCATTGCAGATGTCACCGTCAATCTAGCAACTCTTCTTATAATTAGCGTTGTAGTTGGCTTTTTTGCAGGTCTTTTGGGGATTGGAGGTGGATTTTTAATTACACCTATTTTAATTTTTTTAGGAATACCTCCTATTTATGCTGTTGCAAATGGTGCTAATAATATTTTAGCTGCCTCTGTTTCTGGAACGTTAGCTCATTGGTTTAAAAATCAATTAGATATTAAAATGGGATTACTCATTTTGTCAGGTGGTATTTTTGGTTCAATTGTTGGGATAATTATATTTAAATTTTTTTTGATACAAGGTTCAGTCAATAACATTATATCTATAATGTATTGTGTATTGTTGACGAGTATTGGGATCTTAATGCTATTTGAAAGTTTAATAGAAATAAGAAGGATTAAATTAAACCGTTTTATTCGAAGAAAATTACATAGACACTACTGGGTTCATAATCTTCCTTTTAAAATGAGAATAAGAAAATCTAAATTATATATAAGCATTATACCTCCGGTATTTTTTGGAATAGTTGTTGGAATTCTTTCCTCAATGCTAGGTGTGGGTGGTGGGTTTTTGTTAGTTCCAATTATGATTTATATTTTAGGCATGCCTGCAAGGCTAGTGCCAGGAACTTCACTTTTTGTAATGATCTTTATTATGATTATTGTAACTTTGCTACATGCCCTTAACAACAATACTATTGATATTTACTTAGTTCTTATTCTGGTAGTTGGCTCCGTTATTGGGGCTCAAATTGGAACTAAGATTGGTAACAAACTTAAAAGTGAAGAATTAAGGGCTATGCTATCAATCCTTGTCGTTATTTTTGGTTTTAAATTTGGCTACGACTTATTTTTTCACAAAATTATACCCTCTGCAAACATCACCGGGCAACTGCCTGTCTCTCATGATTTAAATATGGTTACTGAATTTGTTATAAATGTCTCGCAAAATTTTCCCTCACTGTACGCGTTAAGTTCAATATTCCTAGCAATTATTGTAGGGATAATTGCAGCTTATGGATTTAGAAAATTTATATAGTGAACTTAAATAAAAATATTTTATCTCTTAGTTATTTAGGTTTAATTCCTTTTTATTTTTTTTCAATTATTTCTATTTTTGAAGATTATAACTTTTTTATAGATATATTTTTTTTATATTCTGTAATTATTATTTGTTTTTTGTCTGGATCCTTGTGGATGAAACTAATGATACTACCAAAACAAAAAAATAATAATTTTTTTAGAATATTGTCTGTTACTTTTCCCCTTATGGCCATGATTTCAGAGTTGTTTGTAAGTTACTCATTAAAGGTAATTATTTATGTTCTAATTTATATATTAATTTATATTTGTGATAAAAAAACTGCAGCTCATCAAATGCCTGAATATATACGAATGAGATTTTTTTTAACTGGAAACGTTATCCTAACACACTTAATTTTATTATATACAATCTTTACCTACGGCGTCTTTTAAAGTCTCATAACCTTCGGATTGTAAAAGTTCTTCTAACTCCTCATTAATCTTATTAGCCACGTAAGGACCCTCATACACAAACGACGTATAAAGTTGAAGCAAAGAAGCCCCTGACTTAATTTTTGCTAATGCTGTTTGTCCATCTGTTACTCCGCCAACACCTATGATGGGCACCTGATTTTTTAATATAGAATAAAACTTTTTAATAATTTCATTAGACACATCAAATAGCGGCTTACCGGAAAGACCTCCGACTTCTTTTTTATTTAAACTTATTAAGTCCTCGTCTCTGCTAATTGTCGTATTAGTAAGCACTACTCCATCAATTTTTTGCTGAAGAATAATTGCTGAAAGCTCAGAAATATTAGCATCACTTATATCTGGCGAAATTTTAAGAAGAATTGGTGTTTGATTGTTCAATGTTTTCTGCTTTAATTTAACCAATGTTAACAACTCTTCTATTTTGTTTTTTTCATGAAGATCTCTTAGGTTTGGAGTGTTGGGAGAAGATATGTTAATACAAATATAGTCACAACAATCACAAAAATATTCAAAGCATTGTAAGTAATCTTGAATTTTAGATGTGCTTTCTTTATTTGGTCCAATATTAATTCCAAATATTCCTGTTGGTTTGTTTTGTTGAATCGTCTTCTTGATTTTAACCATGCCTTCACTTGGAAAGCCAAGTCTATTAATAATTGCCTTATCTTCACTTAATCGAAATACTCTTGGTTTTGGATTCCCTGATTGCGGCAATGGAGTAACGGTGCCAACTTCTGCAAATCCGAAGCCGAGCTTATAAATGGAGTTGTAAATTTCTGCATTCTTATCAAAGCCTGCTGCTAATCCTATAGGACTGCTAAAAGTTTTTCCCAAAAGATTCATTTCTAATTTTTTGGAGGTTTTGCTGGTAAAAAGTTGCAAAGGTAAGAAATTATTTTTTAAAAATTTTATTGCTAAACTATGTGCAAGTTCTGGATCTGCTTTTTTAAGCAGTGAGCTAATAATTTCGTATATCATGCACGCCTAGTTTCTATTTAATGATTTAGTAATTAGATCTACTGTTTCTTGTTTGCCAAAAAAACAAATAAACGAACCCATTCGTGGTCCCTGTTCATCACCAAAAACTACTTCATAAATAGCCTTGAACCAATTTCTTAACTCTTCTTTTGGATAGTAATTTTTACCCACTGAGAAAACAATAGTTTGAATTTCTTCTGGAGTTAGGTTTTCCGGCATTTTTTTTATTTCTTGTATAAGCTCTAACAATGCCTTTGTTTCTAGTTCATTAGCCTGTCTATATTTCTTGTGGATTTTGACGTGATCATTAAAATAAGCAATTGCATTTGTGATGAGTCCTTCAAGAATAGGGTGTTTTGATCGATCTAAATCAGGACTAAAATTTTTAACAAATTTCCACAACACGTCTTCGCTAGAAGCGTTACTTACACTTACTAAATTTAGTAAAACTCCAAAACTAATAATACTTTTTTCTTTAGGAGGATTTCCATTATGAACGTGCCAGACTGGATTTCCAAGCTGTTCTTTCATCGGCTGATCTGGAAATTTTTCTAAAAAAGATAAATATTCATCTACCGCTTTCGGAATAACTTGCGGATATAATTTTTTTGCTCTCTGCGGATTTTGATACATATACAGAGCCAAACTTTCTGGACTTGCGTATTTCAACCAATCCTCGATGGAAATCCCATTCCCTTTAGATTTTGAAATCTTCTCCCCTTTTTCATCTAGAAATAATTCATAGTAAAAACCGTTAGGAGGGACGTGACCAAGTATTGTGCATATTTGCTGTGATAGTTCAGCGCTTGGAATTAAATCTTTACCATACATCTCAAAGTCAACTTCTAATGCATGCCATCTCATCGCCCAATCCACCTTCCACTGAAGTTTGCAGTGTCCTCCTGTTATTTTTGTTTTGAATTTTTTGCCGTTGCTCTCATAAACAATTTCGTCATTTTGAATATCTTTTTCTAAAATAGCCACTTCCAATACTTTTCCGGTTTCTGGACAAACTGGTAAAAAAGGGCTGTACGATTTTTTTCTCTCTTCACCAAGGGTTGGTATTATAACGCTCATTATCTCGTCATACTTACTTAAGACAAGTTTTAACGCTTCATCAAAAATTCCAGACTTATATAAAACGGTTGAGCTTTTAAATTCATAAGAGAAACCAAATTTATCCAAAAAACTCTGCAACATTTGATTGTTATGTTCGCCAAAACTTGCAAATTTTCCAAATGGATCTGGCACACTTGTTAAAGGTTTGTGAAGATTGTCTTCTAATACTTTTTTATTTGATATATTTTCAGGTACTTTTCTGAGTCCATCCATATCATCAGAAAAAGTAAAAAGCTTAACAGGGATATTTGAAATTTTTTGAAATGCCTGAATGACCATCGTCGTTCGACAGACTTCTCCGAACGTTCCTATGTGGGGTAATCCACTCGGACCATAACCAGTTTGGAATAGAGCATAGCCTTTTTTTTCCAAAAGTTTTTTTCTTTTTTTTAAAAGGTCTCTTGCTTCAACAAATGGCCAGGCTTTTGATTCTAAATACTCGTTATCAGTCATTTACAGAAATTCATTCCTTATAACTCAAAATGTAAATTTTTGTCATGTATTTTCCAATGAAACATCATTTGTTTTAAAAACAAATTAATATATTTTTAGTTGGGTTAATAAAATTATGAAAGACGGAACAAAAACAGTTTTTTTAGCAATTGGTGCCCTGCTTATTATTTTGGGTCTATTTATGTTGATACCCTACATAGTTGAACTAACTATAGGCGACAAATCTCATAACTTTTTATTTTGGTCGGTTTTTACAATATTCATTGGATACCTTTTGTTGGTGACTAATCAAACAGAACATAAAAGTCTGAATATTAAGCAGGCATTCATGATGACCTCTTTTTCATGGATTGCCATAACTTTATTTGCAAGCTTTCCGTTGATGTTTTCTTCTCTCAAATTGTCTTTTACAGATGCATTTTTTGAATCCATGTCTGGAATCACAACAACAGGTTCCACAATTTTAGATAACATTGAAATTGCCTCTAAAGGAGTGCTTATTTGGAGATCTATATTGCAGTGGCTTGGTGGAATTGGAATTATTGTAATGGCAATTACAGTCTTGCCTCTTTTAAATATTGGAGGAATGTCTTTATTTAGATCAGAAGGAGCTGAATTTGAAAAAATACTGCCTAGCTCAAAAGAAATTGCCATGGTCTGCACTAAAATTTATTTGTTGTTAACTTTAGCTTGTGCACTTGGATTTTATTTTTATGGAATGGATATATTTGATGCAATAGCCCATTCATTTACAACAATTTCAACTGGTGGATTTTCCACTCATACATTATCCATGGGGTACTACGATTCTGCTCCAATTGAGACCATTGCTATTATTTTTATGATGTGTGGAAGCATCCCGTTTTTAACTTATTTAAAATTTATCAAGGGAGATATTTTTGTATTTTATAAAGATGAACAAATCCGTGGTTTTTTTCTTTTTACTTTTTTATCGTCTATTATAATTATTATTTATTCTCATTTTTTCGTAAAGGATTCTATTCCCCACAATATTAGAGAATCTGCTTTTAATGTCGTTTCTATTCTAACTGGAACAGGATTTACAACTGAAGATTTTAGCGCTTGGGGAAATTTCTCATCATTCTTTTTTATTATATTAATGTTTGTTGGGGGTTGCTCTGCTTCTACAACATGTGGAATTAAAATATTTAGATTTCAAATATTACACTTATTTATAACAAAACAAATTAAACAAATTATCTATCCGAATGGTGTATTCCCGATAAAATATCGAGGAGAAATTATTGGAGATACTTTATTAACCTCGGTATTAACTTTTGTTTTTTTATATATTTTTATATTTTTTATTATAACTGCGCTATTATCTTTATCAGGCTTGGATTTTACTACTGCTATTTCAGCGGCAGCTACTTGTATTTCAAATGTGGGGCCTGGTCTTGGTGAAATAGTGGGTCCCTCAGGAAGCTTTAAACAATTACCCGAACTTACAAAATGGTACTTGAGTTTTGCAATGTTACTAGGACGACTAGAATTTTTTACAGTACTTGTTTTATTTTTTCCTTCTTTTTGGAAGAATTAGTCTAAACACCAATCAATTATTGCCTTTTGTCCATGCAGTCTATTCTCAGCTTGTTGCCAAATAACTGACTGTGGTCCGTCTATAATATCTGCTGTAACTTCTTCACCTCTTGCTGCGGGCAGGACATGCATAAAAATTGCATCTTTATTTGCATAACTCATTAATTTTTTGTTAACTTGATATGGCTTCAAGACAGATTTTTTTTTCTTAACATTCACATTATCGCCCATAGAAATCCACTTATCGCTCATAATACAATCTACCCCTTTTGCAGCTTTTAATGGGTCTTTAAAAATAATTATTTTTCCATTTTTTTCTTCTGCCCAGTCTAATATTTTTTTCGAAGGCATATATCCTTTAGGACATGAAATATTTAATTGAAAATCAAATTGTACTGCAGCTTCAATTGCAGAATTAGTCACGTTATTTCCATCACCTATCCAAGCGATCTTTGCTCCTTTGATAGGTCCTTTATTTTCCTCAAATGTAAGTACATCACTAAGTAATTGGCAAGGATGCGAATGATCCGTTAGACCATTGATTAAGGGAATGGTTAATAAATGTGCAAGCTCTAGTAAAGACTTATGTGCAAAAGTTCTGAACATCACAATATCTGAAAAAGAAGATATAACTTTAGCAGTATCTTCGATGCTTTCCTCCCCCTTTCCTAAATGCATATCATTTGAATTCATCACAATTGTTTGGCCACCCAATTGTCTCATTGCAAGGTCAAAAGATAATCTGGTTCTTGTCGAGGGCTTCTCAAAAATCATAAGTAGCAACTTATCTTTAGCGCTACTTTTTTCCGTAACTAGCACTTTACTATTTGTGGATGATTTTTTCTTTCTTCTTTTTGCCTCGTCTACAATATTTCTTAATTCTTTTTTACTTATGTGACTAAGATCTAAAAAATGTTTCACTATGTAAATTCCTTTGCCGTTTTTTCTAAAATAATGATTGCCTTGTCTATTTCTTTTTTTGTAACAATAAGCGGTGGTAACAATCTTATAACATTTTCTGAAGCTTTCACACCTAGCATTTTGTTTTTAAATAAGTGATCTAAAAACTTTGCATTATCTTCTTTAAGCTTTATTCCTCTGAGCAATCCTTTTCCTCTCACTTCAAGAATAATATTTGGATATTTTACCTGAAGTTTTTTTAACTCTTCTTCAAAATAATTTCCAACATCTTGAACGTGTTCTAAGAAACCTTTTTCTAGAATAATATCTAATACTGCATTACCAACACTCATGGCTAAAGGATTCCCACCAAATGTGCTTCCATGAGTTCCAGCCTTCATCCCAATTGATGCTTTTTTGTTTACTAAACAAGCTCCAATAGGAAACCCACCTCCTATTCCTTTTGCAATAGGAACTATATCAGGCTCAATTCCAGCCCAATCGAAAGCAAAAAACTTTCCTGTTCTTCCAATACCGCATTGAACTTCATCTAAAATAAGAAGCAGATCTTTTTCCTCACATAATTTTTTAAGACCAATCAAACATTCCTTTGGTAAAACTTTAACTCCACCCTCACCAAACACGGTCTCTACCATGATAGCTGCTGTATGTTTGTTAATCGCTTTTTTTAAAGCATCGTGGTCTGCGAAAGGAACCTGATCAAAACCATCTACTTTAGGTCCAAAGCCTTTTGTGTGCTCTGGATTATTTGCTGCAAATAATGATGCCAATGTTCTTCCATGAAAAGCCCCTGCAAAAGTTATAATTCTATTTTTTTCTGGTTGACCTATTTCATAAAAATATTTTCTAGCAATTTTAATACTTGCCTCTGTTGCTTCAGCTCCTGAATTCATAAAAACAACGTAATCAGCAAAAGTATTATCTACTAATCTTTGAGCTAGTTTTTCTTGTTCTGGAATAATAAATGCATTTGACACATGCCACAATTTTTCAGCTTGTTTTTGTATAGTTTCAACAAGATGTTTATGACAATGTCCTAGAGAGTTTACAGCTATGCCGGATACAAAATCTAAATACTCATCGCCAGTAGTTGAATATAGATAACAGCCTTTTCCTTTTGAAAAAGAAACATCTCTTCTATTATATGTCCCAAGAACAGCACTCATAATTATATTAAAATTTAATTTTATAGCCTTTGTTAAATAAAAAATAACAAATGTACCAGGTGATAATATTCGTAATGATCAAAACAATCAATCCAACCTGTAATGAGCTATCAGATGCTCCTAAAAAACCATATCTGAAACCATCAATAATATAAAAAAATGGATTAAAAGTACTAATTGTCTCAACATAAATATTTAGGTTTTTAATGGAATAAAAAGTTCCAGATAAAAAAGATAGTGGAACAATAATAAAATTAGTAACAGCAGCCATATTGTCAAATTTTTCTGACCAAAGACCAGCCAAAAATCCTAAACTTGCAAGCAAAGAAGATCCTAAAAAACCGTAAATTAAAATAATAAAAATATTATGAACAGGAACATGAATAAAAATAATACAAACGGATATAGAGACCATTCCAACTACTAAACCTCTAGTAATTCCACCAGCTAGCATCGCTACTGTAACTTCTAAAGCAGAAAGAGGTGGATACAATAGATCTACTATGTTTCCCTGCATTTTAGAGATCATTAAAGAAGATGATGTATTTGCAAAAGCATTTTGCATCATTTGCATGATGATCAATCCTGGTATTAAAAAAATAGTAAAAGGATAACCGAGCACATCTTCTCTTCCTTTTCCAACTGCCAAACTAAAGACTGCTAAAAAAAGAAAAAAAGTGATTACGGGTGATAAGACAGTTTGTATCCAAACATTAAAAAATCTTAAAACTTCTTTAATATAAAGAGTGTACATGCCAATCCAGTTGACTCTTCCAAATCTTCTACTGCCTATTTTGTATTTTTGCTCAATTGTTGTCATGGGGCATTCTAGTATCAATTAATGTTATAAAAATGCACAAAATTGTGGATATAATTAAATTTAAACAAAAATTGCTCATAAATCTGTATTTTTTAATCAACATGTTGTGTTTTTTTTTCTTGTTTATGCAATATATAGTACTATAAACTCAGGAAAATGGCTTGGACAGAAGAAAAAACAGAAGAACTTAAAAAACTTTGGGCTGAGGGTCATACCGCTAGCCAAATTTCTAAAATGCTTGGACATGGTATTTCAAGAAATGCTGTAATTGGAAAGTCTCATAGACTAGGTCTACAGGGAAGAGCCCAGTCAAGAATGATTTCATCTCCAAAAATTAACAACCGAATTTTTAAGGAGAATAGCGAGCAAGGCGAAAAAAGACAAAGAAGACCAAGAGGTCTTAGAGCTATTGTTATTGAAAAAGATTTTGAGCCGGAAAATCCTATTCCATTAGAAAAATTAACAGACAAAACATGCAGATGGCCAATTGGTCACCCTGATGAAAAAGATTTCTATTTCTGTGGACGATCTTCAATGGATAGCAGAGTATATTGCAAACTACATGTTTTGCATGCCTACCAGCCTAAAGGATTTAAAGAAGATAAAGATAACACTCCTCATGAAGAGCTTCCTGACTTTATCGAAAAAAAGATCAAAACGGCATAGTTTTAAAAAATCACCCTTATTTTTCAAGGTTTATTTGGGTTCGTTTTTCTCAAAGCCTATCTAAATCGAGCGGAACTATATTTAGAAAAATTTAAACTCACTCCATCTTTTGAGATTACTTTAGATATAATACTTCCCGTAATAGCGCCAAGCGTCCAGCCCAAGTGGTTGTGACCAAAAGCATAGAAAATATTATTATGATTTTTAGATTCTCCAATTACCGGCAAAAAATCTGGGAGTGTCGGCCTAAATCCTAACCAGCTGTCGCAAGGATCTGGTAAGTTTGAGATCATTTTTTTTGCCTCTCGTGTAATATATTCTATTCGTTTCGGACTAGGGGGATTGTTCAATCCACCAAGTTCAACTGTTCCAGCAGCTCTCAATCCTTGATCCATAGGAGACAAGTATACCCCTGTATCAAAGGAACATACTGGCCTTGTAATTAATGCATCACTATCTTTAAAATGAACGTGGTAGCCTCTTTCAGTTTCTAGCGGAATGTATTCTCCTAACTGATCTGTAAACTTTTTTGAAAATGCTCCTGCAGTAATTAATAATTGATCAAAATTATATTCTTTATTATTTGATTTTAACTGTGACTGAGCAATATACTTAATATCATCTCTAACAAAAGTAGCTCCAAGCTCTATACATTTTTGAAAAATTTTATCTGATATTTTTTTTGGATTTCTAGTATGAGCTGCTGTTGGAAAAAAAATACCTCCTGCATAGACAGGGTTAAGATTGGGCTCCATATCATGAACATCTTTTTTACTAAGAGATATTTGTTTTACTTTTAAATCATTTCTTAGTTTTGTAGATTCTAAAACTCTAGGGTTGTTAGCATCATGATAAATATAAATTACTCCGGTATGCTCTATAAGCTCGCTAGCTCCGACGTCTTTTAAAATATATTCATACTCAGCTATGGAATGAACCAATAAAGCATTCATTTTTTCAGCAGTATCTCTCATGGATTTAGCATTACAGTTCTTTAAAAAACGAATGGCCCAAGGGATAAGAGGTAATAAGTAGTTTAATTTGATTGATAAAGGAGAATAGGAACTAAATAAATAATTAGGTAAATTTTTAAATATAGATGGTTGATTTAATCCTACCGCTCCATAATTAGAAAAAGATCCTGCGTTTCCAAAAGAAGCTCCAGTACCTGGTTCATTTTTATCAAAGAAAATAACTTCATGTCCTTTTTTTAAAAGATGATAGCCGGAACAAAGACCAATGATACCAGCGCCCAAAATAGAAACTTTTTTTTTCATTACAAAATACTATTTTATCATAATGGATTAGAAAAAATTAAACTTTTTGTGGATTTAGGTCCGATTCTTTTCGAGTAGCAATATAAACTCCGAAAGTAGCAATGCATAAACCGACTACATCATAACTTGTTAAAATTTCATCTACAAACAGCCAGCCCATCATAACAGAAACAGGTGGAATTAAAAAAAAGAGGGTCGAAGTTTTGCTAGCGGATCCGGTTTTAATTAAATACATAAGGATCGTAAAAGCTCCAAAAGAGACTGCTACAACTTGCCAAGCCATAGCTAGAATAAAGTTTGTAGTAAAATGAATAAATACATCTTCAAAAAGTAAAGAAGTGATAAGAAGAAAAACTCCTGCTCCAAGTGACTGGTAAAAATTATTGGTAGATAATGGCAAATTCATACTCAATTTTTTTTGCCAAAGTGTTCCTGCTGTAATAGCAATTAAAGCAACAATTGAAGCAACTAATCCAATTACAGGAAATTCATCAAAAGCATTCAACCCAAGTACTAGCAAAGTTCCGCCGAAACCTAAACAAATCCCTATCCATTGCCTCCAAGTTACTTGTTCACCTAATAATGGTCCTGCGAGCAAAGCGGTAAGAATAGGTTGTAGTGTAACAATCAACGCAACGATTCCAGCTGGCACTCCTTTTGACAGAGCAAACCAACAGCCACCTAAATAAATTCCATGAAATAAAATCCCAGTAGACATTGCTTTGCTAGTCTCGCTGAACGAATGAACTATTTTTTGTCTTGTCATTAATGAATATAAAAAGAAACCAATAGTCACGATAGTAAAACGAAAACATAATGCAGCTATGGGCGTAGAATCTGCAACAATCACTTTTCCAGTGATAAAAGCTGAGGACCACAAAAATATAAATATTAAAGGGAAAAATTTGTCCATACTCAAAATTTATTTAAGCAAGTTGCCAATTAAAATCATCATCTATTCCTTATAGAAACTAAATCAAACAAAAAACTTAATTTTATTCACTTGCTCAAAAGTTGTGATAAATTAGCTTTTACAAACAATAATATGCAGGAATTTTTCATACTACTATCTGGTTTTGCTCTAGGTTTTTTTTATTTTAAAATGAATGAAAAAAAAATATCTCAAAAAAACATCAAGGAGAATATTATTGTTTCGGAAGATCTCATCATTAGTGAGAAGAAAGTTTTAGACCAAATTCCAAACCAAATTATTATCATTAATAAAGAAAAAAATATTATTTTTGCAAACAAAAGTGCTGAAGAACGCTTTGAGAAAAATATTAAACAAAAACATATAGCTGAAGTTGTGCGAAGACCAGAATTTTTAGAAGCAATTGATAATGTTTTACGAAATAATATTTCTACAGTTATTAAAACTGAAATTAAAAATCCAACCTACCAAGTTTATGAGTCTTATATTTTTCCATCCCCGCAATTTTTTTTAGGTGTAAAATATTCTGTGTTTATTTTGATGAGGGATTTAACTGATGTGTATAAAATTCAGCAGTTAAAATCTGATTTTGTTGCAAATGTTTCGCATGAATTAAGAACGCCATTGCAAACTATTAAGCTTGGATTAGAGACTATCAGTCAGGGTCATGGAAAAGATGACGAAGAGGCTAAAAAGAATTTTCTGCCTTTAATGCACCAAGAATCAATACGAATGGAAAATTTAGTTAATGATCTTTTAACCTTATCTAAAATTGAGCAGCAAGAACACATTAGGCCTAGCCAAAAGATTAACCTGCAAGAAATAATAGAATATGTCCAAAAATTTTACCAAGAGTCGCTTTTGAAAAAAAATATTAATCTTATTATTAATCTTGATACCGATAATGCAAATGTAACTGGGGATAAAGATAAATTAATAGAAATTTTCTCAAACCTAATCAGCAATTCTATAAAATATAGCGACGCAAAAAAAAATATTTATATTTCTTCAAATAAAAAAACTAATGACCGTCTAGAAATTCAAATTAAAGATGAGGGCATTGGAATTCCACAAGAAGCTCTGCCAAGAATTAGTGAAAGATTTTTTAGAGTTGATGCGGATCGTAGTAAAAAAGTAGGAGGAACTGGCCTTGGTCTCGCTATTGTTAAGCACTTAATTAAACAACACAGGGGTGAATTTAAAATACAAAGTACTCTAGGTGCTGGAACCGAAGTAACAATTCTGCTGCCCACATATTCAGAACACTAGTCGTTGTCTAAAGCATATCCTGCGCTTCGTACTGTGCGAATTAATTTTTTTGTATCAGGAATATTAATTGCTTGGCGTAATCTTCTAATATGAACATCAACCGTTCTTGTTTCAACATACACATTACTAGTCCAAATATTTTCCAATAATTGTTCTCTAGAATATACTCTTGTTGGATTTTTAATAAAAAAATCAATAAGTTTATACTCCGTTGGTCCAAGATCTATTTCGACGACTCCTCTAAATACTTTTCTTTGTAAGCGGTCTATTTTCAAATCTCCAAATGTCACCACGTCTTCAGAAATACTAGGTTTGGATCTTCGCAATAAAGCATTTACTCTTGCGATTAGTTCTGTGTGACTAAACGGTTTTGACAAATAATCATCTGCTCCAGTGTTTAAGCCTAACACTTTATCCTCATCCTGGTTCTTTGCGGTTAACATAATGATTGGTAGATTTTTAAACTTCGGATCCTTTTTGAGAGCTTTGCAAATTTCAATTCCAGATAAATCTGGAAGCATCCAATCTAGTAGTACTAGATCTGGCTCATTCTTTTTAATCTCTTTTAATCCTTCTTCCCCATTATGAGAGAAAAATACTTTGAAATCTTCTTTTTCTAGATTGTATTTAACTAATGTAACAATTGAAGGCTCATCTTCCACTATAAAAATTTTTGCCTTCATTAATTATAATTACGACTTTTTATAATAATCACCTTCTACAAAATAATAAATATTTTCAGCAACTCTTCTAATGTGGTCTCCAGCACGTTCTAAATTTTTTGCTACAAACAATAAGTTAGTCGCATATTCTAAATTTTTTGGGTCTTTAGATAAATACGCCAAAACTTCTTTTATCGCTAAAAAAGTATGTTCATTAACGCTTGTATCCAAACGTATTACCTCAATCGCAATGTCTTTAGATTTTTTTATATAAGCATCCAAAGATTTGTTGAGCTGCGCATCTACAACATTACCTAATCGTTTTAAGCTGCTTAATAAATCTTGAGGTAAATTTTGTGGCAATGGCAACATTTTTTTCGCATTACCTTTTGCAAGATCGCCTATTCTTTCAAAGTCTTGAGATATTCTAAGTGAGGTAATCGCAAACCTTAAATCAATAGCCATAGGGGCTCTTTTGACTAGAAGAGTCATGATTTGACTGTCAATCTTTGCTCTGTATTCGTTAATTTTTTTATCGCTTTCAACTATTCTTGCAACAGCGTCTTTGTCTAAAATAATAATTGCATTCATAGAGTCTGCTAATAAAGACTCTGTTAAACTTCCCATTTGAATCAAACTATCATTCAAAAATTGGAGTTCTTCTCCGTATGATTTTACAATATGCGTGTCATCAGTCATAAGTTTATCCGAATCTACCAGTTATATAATCCTGTGTCATGTTGTTAGTTGGGTTTTTAAAAATTTTTTCAGTTGTGCCTACTTCGATTAGTTTGCCCAAATGAAAAAATCCAGTTTTTTGAGAAACTCTCACTGCTTGCGACATGGAATGTGTCACAATAATAATAGTGAAAGTCGTTTTTAATTCATCAATTAACTCTTCTATTTTTGCTGTTGCAATAGGATCAAGTGCCGAACAAGGCTCGTCCATTAAAATTACTTCCGGATTTACTGAAATTGCTCTTGCTATACACAAACGTTGTTGCTGCCCTCCTGACAAGCTTGTGCCCGGTTCTTGCAGTCTATCTTTAACTTCGTTCCATAATGCCGCTTTTTTTAAACTATTTTCAACAATCTGATCTAGATCATCTTTAGTTTCTGCAATTCCATGAATTTTTGGACCATAGCAAACGTTGTCATAAATACTTTTTGGAAATGGATTTGGTTTTTGAAATACCATTCCCACCTTCTCTCTTAAGCTAACCACATCTGTGTTTGGCGCGTAAATATTTTTTCCGTCCATTTCAATTTCACCTTGAATTTTACAAATATCGATTACATCGTTCATTCGGTTAATACATCTAATGAAAGTTGATTTTCCGCATCCAGAAGGTCCGATCAATGCCGTTACCTCATTCTGATTAATGTCTAAATTAATATCGAACAACGCTTGTTTTTCTCCGTAAAACACATTTAGATTAGTAGATTTAATTTTAATTTTTGTATCCATAGTTAGATCCACTTTTTTTCAAATTTCTGTCTTGCATATACTGCTATTGAATTCATGATAATCAAAAAACCTAATAATATCATAATGGTTGCGGAGGTTTTTTCAACAAAACCTCTTTCCGCTGATTCAGACCATAAGTAGACTTGAATTGGCAACGAAGCTGATGGATCTAAGGGATTTGCTGGAACTTGAACTACAAAAGCCACCATTCCTATCAATAATAATGGGGCTGTTTCTCCTAAAGCCTGCGCTAATCCAATAATAGTTCCTGATAAAGTACCTGGCATTGCAAGTGGAACTACATGATGAATTACAGATTGAACCTTGGAAGCACCAACAGCAAGGGCTGCTTCTCTAATAGAAGGTGGCACTGCTTTTAAAGATGCTCTGCATGGAATAATAATTCTGGGCAAGGTCATTAAAGCAAGAGTAATTCCTCCTACCAGTGACGTTGAACGTGGCAGTTCAAATACATTTAATAATATTCCAAGACCTAAAAGACCAAAAACAATAGATGGTACAGCTGCTAGGTTATTAATATTAATTTCAATAAAATCAGTAAATTTATTTTTAGGAGCAAACTCTTCTAAATAAACAGCTGCAAGAAGAGCGATAGGAAAAGATATAATTAAGCAAACCAAGATAGAAAAGAAAGACCCAAGCATCGCACCTCCAATACCTGCGATTTCAGGATTTCTAGAATCTCCATTAGTAAAAAAGTAAACATTAAATACTTTGGTTATTTTATTATTTTGGATGAAATGATCATATATTTTTAGTTGGTAATTAGAAATTTTTCTTCTATCTTCTGAAATGTTTTTTGCATAATTTCCTTTATGCAACTGATCTAGATCAGAGGACGCAGTAATTTTAAAAGAAACTGTTTGATTAAGTAAATTAGTATTGGCCAGGAAGAAATCTTTTACTTCAAATTCAAAATCTGTAGTAAACAATTTAATCAATTCTTTTTCCTCGTCTCTATTACTCGTTGGGTATGTTTTTAAAATTTGATCAATAGCAAAACTATAAAAATCTATAGCATTAAGATCTTCTGTAGTTGGTTTTTCAGGAAGATTTAAAGCAGTTTGGTCAAAATTTAATTTAATTTCAATCGTCGATTTAACAAATGCGCTAGTTCCTTCTGATAATACTTTTGTTACAAGCAAAGCAACAAACAAAAGTGCCATACAGATAGAGATGATTCCATACCATTTAAATCTTTTTTCTGCTGAATATCTTTTTTGTAGTCTCTGTTCTTTAGTCATATTTTTCTCGATATTTATTAACCACACTAAGTGCTATAAAATTTAATATTAAAGTCACAACAAACAGAGTTAGGCCTAGTGCGAAAGCTGCTTGCGTTTTGGCACTAGTGAATTCCTGATCTCCAACTAAAATCATTACGATTTGTGTTGTAATCGTTGTTGTTGAATCTAATGGGTTAATAGTTAAGTTTGCAGCCAGACCTGCTGCCATTACCACAATCATAGTTTCACCAATTGCTCTCGAAACTGCCAACAAAATTGAACCAATAATTCCTGGCAAAGCTGCTGGTAATACTACTTGCTTAATTGTTTCTGATTTAGTTGCGCCAAGGGCATATGATCCTTCTCGTAAAGATTGAGGTACCGCATTAATAACGTCATCGGACAAAGATGAGACGAAAGGAATAATCATAACTCCCATCACTAATCCTGCTGCTAAAGCACTTTCGGATGAAACATCTAAACCAAGCGTGTCTCCTATGCTTTTGATAAATGGGCCGACAGTTAGAGCTGCAAAAAAACCATAAACGACGGTTGGAATTCCAGCCAACACTTCAATGACAGGTTTTCCAAATTTTCTAAGATTAGAACCTGCATACTCTGCTAAATAAATTGCAGAAAAAAGACCAATCGGCACTGCGACCGACATTGCGATTAAAGCAATAAAACCAGTTCCAGCAAACAACGGAACAGCTCCAAATGCATTACTTAGTTCTTGTTTTTCTGATGCGGTAAGAACTATCGATGTGTCTCGAACGAATGCTTTTTGCGGGCTCCAATCTAGACCGAATAAAAAATCAAAAAAATTAATCTGACTAAAAAATTTGATACTTTCAATTAATAAAGAAAAAATAATTCCTGCTGTGGTAAGTACAGCAACTACGGAGCAAAGGATTAAGACTACTTTAAAAATAGATTCAACTCCTTCTCTTGCGTGCGTATTATTTGTAATTTTTTTATATGCAACAAGTGTAAAGCCAATCACAGCAGTAAAGACTAATACTATTTTAGCATTTTGTGCCATGGCTAAAAAAGATCCGTACTGTTTGGCTCCTAACTGAATTTGTTCTGAGGCCGCTCCGCTATAGGTACCGAAATATAATGCTTTAATTTTTTGATAAACTAAATTGAGACGATCATGATCAATATCTGCTAAGCTTGATTGCTCCAATCCACTAATAATTAAATATTTAACTATAAACGGTTCAAAAACAGTCCATAAAAAAACAATTAAAATTGCTGGTAATGCACACCATAGTGATAAGTAAAAACCATAAAAATGAGGTAATGCCTTAGTTTTAAAATTATTAACTGCAGCAATTTTTTTAATTTGTGATTTGCCAAAAAAGAAACAGGAAAAACTAAATACAAATATGAAAACCAGTATTAATAAATTCATTTTTCCTTTTTAAAATGCTCAAGGGTCGATTTGTGGTCGACCCTTGAAATTAATTTACAAGTAACTGGTTATGAACGTACTACTTAATTAATAGTAGTAAGTTTCGTTGCCGCGTTTCTTGTTGCCGTGTATTTTTCTTTGCTTAAAGGAACCAGTCCAATATCACCAAGATATCCTCTGTCTCCCATTGCTCTAGTCGAAGTATATTCGTCCAAAAATTCCTTAATACCAGGAATAACACCAATGTGCGCTTTCTTGACGTAGAAGTACAAAGGTCTTGCTACTGGATAAGAGTAATTTTGAATACTTTCTAAAGATGGTTTTTTTCCTTCAATGCCAGATGCTTGAATTTTATCTTTGTTAGCAAGCAAATAGCTGTAACCAAATAAACCAAACATTTCAGGATCAGCTGCAAGTTTGTTTACGATTAATGTATCGTTTTCACCAGCTTCAATTGCTAATCCATCTTCTCGCAAAGTCTCACATGCTTTTTCATGTGATTTTTCTTTTCTTGCATCAAATAATGATTTTGCAGATTTTGTGCATCCTTTATTCATCACTAAAGCATTCCATGCATCTCTTGTTCCAGATGTTGGAGGTGGAACCATAATTTTAATATCGAAATTAGGAAGGCTTTTGTCAATATCGCTCCATTTTTTGTAAGGATTTTTTACTAATTTTCCATTCACTTCTACTTCTGAAGCTAATGCTCTCCATAACTGTTCTTTAGTAAAATTAATATCTTTCGCCTTTAAAGAATGAGAAAAAGCAATTCCATCATTGCCAACTACGATTTCAATAATATCTTTGACGCCGTTTTTAGCACAAAGTTCTTTTTCGCTACTCTTAATATCTCGAGAAGCATTAGTAATGTCTGGATGTTGAGTACCAACACCAGCGCAAAATAATTTCATTCCACCGCCAGTTCCTGTGCTTTCAATTACTGGAGTTTTAAATTTTCCACTTTTACCAAATCTTTCAGCAACTACTGTTGAGTAAGGGTACACAGTCGAAGAACCAACAATTTTAATCTGATCTCTTGCGGAAGCATAAGAGCTAAAAAGCAATGCTAATGCAAAAGGTAAAATCAATTTTAGTTTTTTCATTTTTTTTCCTTTTTTATTAAGTTAATTTCTTCGCAAGTACCTTGTATTGAAAGCATTTATGTTACAGAAATGTTAAACTTTTGTTACATAAACAAACTTTATAGTTGTAGGAAAACCTCAGTTTATAGGCAAATATACAGATATTATATGAAGGGGGGTTATCTATATGCTAGTCATTTATGGTCATGAAAAAAATTGGGATTATATTTAATCCAAAAGCAGGTTCTGGAAAAAAATCGATTCTTTCACAAATAATAAAAATTTTATCGGAAACTAATACGGTAACATTGCTAGAAACAAAAGGACCTGGTGATGCAACCGAAATTGCAAAAAAAGAATCTGCTAATTTTGATATCTTAGTTGCTGCTGGAGGAGACGGAACTATTAATGAAGTAGTAAATGGTATTAATCTTAACACACCACTTGCAATTATTCCCATGGGCACCGCTAATATTGTAGCTATTGAAGCTGGGATTTCTAATAATAGCAAAGCAATTTGTGCTGCAATTAATCAAGGCAAAACAAAAAAGGCGTACGTTTCTACTATCAATAATAAAAAATTTATTCTAATGGCAGGTATTGGCTATGATGCAAAGGTCGTGAACAATATTAATCCTAAATTAAAAAAAATATTTGGAAAATTAATTTTTGCCATAGAAGG
>VTPP01000008.1 GCA_008638225.1 Pelagibacteraceae bacterium | reverse complement strand
CCTATATTATTTGGAATCTTAATTTTTACTTTGTTAAATAAATTTTTACAAAGTGAGACAAAGTCTGCATGAAGAATTTTACACCTACAAAATTGATAAGCTACTTGATCCAGGAATTTTTTTATTGTCTATTTTTAGTCTTTTTAGTTTTTTTATCATTATCTTTGCTTATTAATTTCGTAGAAGAAATAAATTTTTTTAAAGAAAAAAATGTTGATAATTTAATATTTACTGTTTCTTATCTATCTTTATACAAAACACCCAACACAATCATTGAACTATCTATTTTTATAATTTTATTTTCTGGAATTCTTTTTTTTGTTAGATTAAAAAAAAACAGTGAAATTAATACCATTCTATTAGCTGGTCTTTCAAAGCTACTGCCTATTTTAGTTCCAGCGATAACCTCTTTTTTTATTGGATTACTTATTATTTTTTTACTCAGTCCTATATCTTCATCATTATTAAAATTTTACGAGAGCACCAAACGACTTTATTCATCAAATGAAAATTTAATTGTCATTAATAACAACGGACTGTGGTTTATGGAAAGTACCAGTTATGGATTTAATATTATTAGAGCAGATACAATATCTGATAATAATTTTTCTAAACTAAAAAATGTTACTATATATAATTTAGATCAAGATTTTAATTTTTTAAAAAGAATGGATAGTAAAGAAATATCTATAAATGAAAAAAAATGGATTCTTGATGATGCAAAAATTATAACAAATTCTTCTGATGGAAATCTTAGTACTGACGAGTCAAGTTATAATATTGATTTTTTATCAAGCTTAAACATTAATGATTTAAAAGAGTACTTTTCTAACGCAAATACAGTTTCTTTTTGGGAAATAACAAACAACATTCAAAAATTAAATGAGAGGGGTTATTCTGGTGAGGAATTGAAAGTTAAATTGCACAAGTATCTATCGTTACCTCTCTATTTATTTGGAATGATCCTTATTTCTACTATATTTACAATCGGAATTAACAAGGATTATAACACTTTAATGTACTTGTTTTTCGGAATGGTCCTAGGTTTTGTTCTTTATTTTCTAAATGATTTATCTGTAGCCATAGGTCTTGCAAACAAGTTACCGCTTGCACTTTCTATATGGTCGCCAATCATGTTAATAATGTTTATAAGCACTATAAATTTGATAAAAATTAACGAAAGCTAAAATGAAATTTTTAAGGTCTTTTTTTCTCATTTTTATAATGAATTACTTTGGTATTCAGAATGTGTACTCTGAAACAGCCTTGTATGAACTTGAGGGTGAAAAAATCACTTATAATAATAATAATAATTTAATTACGGCAGAAGGAAAAGCGCAAGCCAAAGATAGCTTAGGAAAAATAATTTTTGCTGATAAAATTATCTATAATAAAGAAAAATCTATTATCCAGACTGAAAAAAAATCAATTTTTAAAGATAATAAGGGAAACCAGCTTAATGCAGATAATTTTTATTACGATATAGAGCTTAAAACTATTGATGCAACAAACAACGTCCAATACCTAGATAAAGCAGGAAATATTTATAATTTTACATCATTAAAATACTTTGAAGGTATTGAAAAAGGTGTGGGTCAAAATTTAAAAGCTGAACTTATTGATAAGAGCTCACTAGAAAGCCCTATTGCAGAATTTGACAATAATAAAGGAACATTAACTATCGAAAAAAAAGAAGGCAATACAAATTTATATACTCCATGTGAAAATACAGAAAAAATTTCAAAATCAATCCAGGAAAGGTGTCCTGATTGGAGTGTAAGTTCAACAAAAACAGTCCATGATAAAAATGAAAAAATGATTTATCACAATAATGCGGTCATAAGAATTAAAAATGTTCCTGTTTTTTATACGCCTTATTTTTCACATCCAGATCCTTCAGTGAAGAGAAAAAGTGGTTTTTTACCCCCTAGTCTGAAAAATTTTACTGATCTTGGGCAAACAATTAAGACTCCATACTTTTGGGCAATAGATGAAAGTAAAGATTTAACTTTTTCACCAATATACTATTTTGAAGAAAACCCAATATTTCTAACTGAATACAGGCAAAAAAATAAAAATAACGAATTTTATATTGATGCTAGTTACACAGAAGGTTACAAAAAAATAAATAAAATTGGAGATGATGGAACACCACTAAATAGACAAGCGGGATCTAGGGATCATTTTTTCTTTAATTTTTTAGGAAACTATGATGATTTACTCTTAGCAAAAAATGATATTGAAGTTAATATACAAAGAGTTTCTCAAAAAAACTATTTAAGAGTTAATCAAATAACTACCGAAAACGTTAAACAAGATATTTCAGAACTTAATAGCAATATAATTATTAATTCATACGAGGGTAATAAAAGAATTAATATTGAGGCAAATATTTTTGAAAATTTAAATATTGATGATAATAATACAAAATATCAGTACACACTTCCTTCAATAGGGTTTTCTAATTTTTTTCGGGCATATGATCAGTCGCTAAATTTATCTAATGCATTTAGTGTTAAAAATACGGGTGGGGACTCAACACAAACATATTTAGTTAATCAAATTAGCTCATCCAGCGACACCAAAATCTTTAAAGCACTAGACGGTATGGCCAATATTTTCAAAACATCTTTTAATAACGTGAATGCATACAATCAAAATATTGTTGGTTCGAAAGAAAATAGCAATAGCGACATTTATGTAACTTTAGGGATAGAAAATAGCTTTCCATTAATAAAGATTGATAAAAATACAGAGCAAACGATAACACCTAAAATATTTACAAAATACACCACTGGAACAATGGCTGACGCAAGAAATACTAATAAAAAACTATCTTATGACGACGTATATTCAATGAACAGAATGAACAACGTTTTAAACCCAGAAACAGGGGGCAGTTTAGGTTATGGGATCGAGTATAATAACTCAACTAAAAATGATTTAAATGAAGTTTACCTAAAAAATTCATTTTCAGTAGGACAAGTTCTAAAATTAGAAGATCAGGAAGAAATGCCTAGCAGCTCATCGCTTTCAAAATCTCAATCAGACTTTGTAGGTGGCGTAGCATTATCTTACATAGCGGAGCCTAGTAATAAAGAATCTACTAAATTAAATGTAAATTATAATTATACAGTTTCTAATAGCATAGATAAAATTTTACAAAACAATTTAACCACGTCTTTTGAAAATTCTAAAAACATTTTTAAAGCTGATTATTACGAAATTCACGATATTGGTAATGAGCATTATGCTCAACTATCTTACACACGTAAATTTAATAACGATATAAATATTTCTTTTGGGGGTAGAAAAAATATTCAAGATGATTTTACTGAAAATAATTTTATTGAAGCCAATTATGATTCGGAATGTTTAAAGCTTGGAATAAATTTATCTAAAACTTTTTACAAAGATGAGGATTTAAGACCTTCTAATAACTTATCTTTGTTTATTGTTCTTAAACCTTTCGGTACACCTATTTCACCAAATTTATCTAGTCTTGTAAATTGAAAATGAAAAAAATATTAGTTTATATTTTTCTTCTTTTAATTACTAATGCATACTCAGAAGATACAAAAAAAATTACACTTTTAGTAAAGGTAAACAATTTTGGTATTAGCAATATTGATTTACTGGAAGAAATTCAAATAATAAAAAATTTAAACACAAACTTAAATAATACTGATCAACAAATTTTAGAAAAAATTGCAATTCAAAGCTTAATTGATGACGTGTTAAAAAGACAAGAGATTGACGAAAATAATATTAAATTAAGCGATTCTACGTTTACGAAAGAGTACGAACAACTAATCGCAAGTATTGAAAAAACAGGTGTTATTATTGATACAAATATAAAAAAAAAAATATTTCTAAAAGTTAAATTAAACAATGAATGGAACCAGTTGATAAATCAAAAATACAGATGGAATGTTAATGTAAATATTAACGAAATTGAGGATAGATTAAAAGACACTAAAAATATTCCAACTGATGAAAAGGAACTGCAAGAATTAAAAAATAAATTAATTAATATTGAAAAAAATAAGAAGCTAGAAGTTTTTTCAAAAATTCACTTAAGTAAAATTAAAAAACAGTCCTTAATAAAGTTTTTTTAATGAAAAAAACAATTTTAATACTTTCATCGGATCCACATGGAATAAATTATGAAATAATAAAGAAATCTATTTCTTTTTTTGATAAAAAAAACAATAAAAACGAATATATTTTCATAGGTGATAAAAAAGACATTTTAACTAGTCTTCCTAATAATAAAAAAAAAATATTAAATATATTAAATGTACCAAAAGATAATAATTCGACTAAAAAATATTTAAAAAATTGTTTTGATAAGGCTTTTAATCTTTTAAAAAATAAGAAAGCCAACGCTATTATAAACTTACCCCTTAATAAAAAAAATTTACCGAAAAACTTTCCTGGTGTAACAGAGTATATTAGTCACACTTTTAACGTTTCTAATAAAGAAACAATGCTACTATATGCTGATAGTTTTTCGGTCTGTCCAAACACAACTCACATACCTCTGTCTCAAGCCAGTAAAAAATTAACAAAAAAAAACATTATAAAAAATGTAATTAATATTAATAAATTTTATAAAAAAATTATAGGTATCAAGAAACCAAAATTATCGATAATGGGTTTCAACCCTCATAATGGTACTGATTTTAAAAAAAAATTAGAAGAGCAAAAAATAATCACACCTGCTTTAAATGTTTTAAAAAGAAAAAAAATAAACATCACCGGACCAATTCCTCCAGATAGCGCCTTTAATCAATTAAAAATAAATAAAATAAATTGTTTAATAGGAAACTATCATGATCAGGTTTTGCCTACTTTTAAATATATTAATAAATTTAAAGCAATCAATATTACTTTGGGACTTCCGTTTTTGAGAATATCTCCAGATCACGGACCAGCCGAGAATATTAAAGGACAAAACTTAGCAAATCCTGAAAGTTTTTTATTTGCACTACATTTTTTTGAAAAATATTCAAAAAAAATATGAAAAAAAAATTCGGACAGAATTTTTTAAAAAATCAGCAAATAATTAGTGAGATAATTAACTTTTGTCAAATTAGCAAAGAATCTTCTGTATACGAAATTGGCCCCGGCGATGGTGCTCTTACTAGAGAAGTTATAAAAATAAATCCGAAAAAATTTATAGCTGTTGAAATTGACATTGGTCTAAAAGATAGACTAGACATTTTATTTAACAACAAAAGACACCAGATAATTTATGCTGACGCACTAAAATTTGAAGAGACATCTAATTTTACAGACAAAACAATAGTGATTGGCAACCTTCCCTATAATATATCTATTCAATTATTGATTAAATGGATTCATCAATATTCTAAAAAAAAATGGATCAAAACAATGATATTAATGTTTCAAAAGGAGGTTGCAGAAAGAATTGTTTCTGATGAAAATTCAAAAAAATATGGACGCATAACTCTTCTTGCGTCAGCATTATTTAATATATCATTTCTTATGAATATTAATAAAAACGATTTTTTTCCCATTCCAAAAGTTGATTCAACTCTTTTAAAATTTGAACCTTTAGAAACACCTCATCTAGATGAAGTGCAAATATACAAACTAGAATTTTTATCAAATCAACTTTTTTCATCACGCCGAAAAAAATTAAAAAATAAAATAGAGGCACTCTTTAATCCACAAATTATAAAAAAAAATAATCTTGAACAATATTACGATCTAAGAGCTGAAAACCTTAGCAGAGATATTTTTTTTTCTTTAGCAAAACTTCTTCAATAAAACTTTAATATTTAGAAATAAATTGTCTTTGTGGAATATGATTGTGTATTTGAAGTATATTTTTAATTTTTTTTAAACAATCATTAAGATTTGCATTAACGACAGCATAATCATATTCATGCCAATGCATGATTTCTTGTTTTGCTTTGCTCATTCTTTTTTTTATAAAATCAACGCTACCCTCTCTTTTTTTTAATCTTTTTTCTAGTTCTTTAAGAGACGGTGGTACAATAAAAATACTAAGAGTATCATTGGCCATTTTTTTTCTAACTTGCCTTGCTCCCTGCCAGTCAATATCTAAGAGAATGCTTTTTCCTTTTTTAATTTTTTCATCAATATTTTCTTTGAGTGTTCCATAGAAATTTCCAAAAACCTTGGCGTGTTCAAGAAAGGCTTTTTGTTTAATTTTCTTTTTAAAAAATTCTATCGAAACAAATCTGTAATCCACACCATCTATCTCCCCTTTTCTTGGTTTTCTTGTTGTCAAAGAAACCGATAGTTTAATGTTTTTTTTATTGTATGTGAGTTTTTTGGCTATAGTAGTTTTTCCAGCCCCTGAAGGGGAAGAAATCACAATTAGCAAACCTTTTTTTTTTACTTGTAACAGAAACTACTTAGCTGACTTTTCAACAAATCTAATAGCATCTCCAACAGTTAATATTTTTTCTGCTTCACTATCAGAAATTTCAGCACCAAATTCCTCTTCAAAGGCCATTACTAATTCAACTGTATCTAAACTATCAGCGCCCAAGTCATCTATAAAGCTTGCATCATCAGTAACTTTTGCAGCATCTACTCCTAAATGATCAACGATTATTTTTTTTATTTTATCTCCAACTTCACTCATGATTTTTTCCTTTTTTTTGATTTGTGTATTTTGATTTTCTTTAGATTAATAAATGAAATTAATCAAGCCATATACATACCACCATTTATATGTATGGTTTCTCCTGTAATATAATTAGACATGTCAGAAGCTAAAAATATTACTCCATTTGCAATATCATTGCCCACTCCCATTTTTCCCATTGGAATATTGTTTAACAACATAGCTTTTTGATCTTCTTTTAGCACTGAAGTCATGTCTGTTTCTATAAAACCTGGTGATATGCAATTCACTCTTATATTTTTTTTAGCATACTCTCTAGCAAGTGATTTTGACATTGCTATCAACGCAGCTTTTGAACTTGCATAATTAACTTGCCCAGCATTACCTAAGTGGGCAACTACAGAAGTTATATTAACAATCGATCCCTTTTTGTTTTTTAACATCAACTTAATAGCTTCCTGGGACATTAAAAAACTAGAGGTCAAGTTTACATCAATAACTTTTGACCATTCATCTTTGCTCATTCTAATAGCAAGATTATCTCGAGTAATTCCAGCGTTGTTTATTAAAACATCCAAACCGCCAAGTTGATTCATGCAGTTTTTAAATAAATTAGTAATTTGATGATGATCTGCAAGATCAAAAGCTTCAATTAAAATTTTGGGAAATTTACTTTTTGTTTTTTCTAAATTATCCTTATTTGAACCTATAATTAAAATTTGAGAACCAAGTGAATATAATTTTTCCAATATAGATAGCCCTATACCTCTTGATCCGCCTGTTAAAATTATTTTTTTATCTTTTAAATTTACGTCCATATTTCTAATTTTTGATATCCTCTAAGCCATTATAACTATTTATTAAGATCTCTCGTTTAAATCTTTTTAACATACCACTTAGGGCTTTACCTGGTCCAATTTCAAGAAAATCTGTTACAGAATTTTTTAACATGTATTCAATTATTTCTCTCCATCTAACTCTCTTATAAATTTGTTCAATCAAAAGTTTTTTGATTTGCTTGCTATCAACTACTTCATTAGCACTAACATTCGAAATAATTGGAATAGTAGGATTTTTCAAGTTACAATCTCTTATTAAATCTTTCATATTCTCTGATGCTGGTATCATTAATTTGCAGTGAAATGGGGCTGATACAGGCAAAAATATACTTTTTTTAGAAATTTTTTTTTTTATATCCATAGTACATTTTTCAACCTCCAATTTTTTTCCACTTATAACAATTTGTCCTGGGCAGTTATCGTTTGAAATTTCAATTGATGGATAATTATTTTCATTTATAATTAATTCAATTTCATTAACCTCTGCCCCAAGTACTGCGGCCATACTTCCTTCTCCTGGGGCTACTGCAGTTTGCATAAACTCGCCTCTTGATCTAAGAATTTTTGCTGCATCAACAAGTGAAAGAGATCCTGCACAAACTAAAGCTGTATACTCTCCCAGTGAATGACCGGCACAATAAGAAAAATTTTCAATTTTTATATTGTGTTGTTTTTGCAAAACCCTAAAAATCGCAACACCCGTTGTCATTATCGCTGGTTGTGTATTTGTAGTTAAATTTATATCTCCTATGCCTTCATTAAATATAATATCGCTTAATTTTAATTTTAAAGCCTCATCTACCTCGTGATAAGTGTCTTTAGCTTCTTGGTAGGAATTATAGAGATCAAGGCCCATACCTACATATTGAGAGCCTTGACCTGGAAATAATATGGATTTTTTCAATGTTCTAATTTTTTAATATATCTTGATAAGATATGCATAATATTATAATTAACAACTTTTTTTAATAACAAAACTTAAACTAATGAACTATTACGAACACACATATATTACAACTCCTGAACTAAGCACTCAAGAAATCGATTCTGTGAGAAAAAAAATTACTGATATTCTTGAAAAAAATGAGAGTAAAATTGTTAAAGAAGAAGACTGGGGAATTCGCACTTTAGCGTATCCGATAAACAAAAGCACCAAAGGCAAATACAGCAATATTTATATCGAAGGCAATAATAAGGTTATTAAAGAAATTGAACAATTTGAAAGATATGATGATAGAGTAATAAAATTTTTATCTATAAAAATAAAAAAAATTCCTGAAGAAAATTCTGAACTGGTAAAAACAGCTTAATGATGAAAAGAAAAAAAGATAAAAAAAAATTCAATAAGGGAGGGGCTAACTCATTATTCAATAAAAGTAATCAAAGACAAACTAAATCTTGTCCACTAAGTGGCAAAAATGCTCCAGAAATCAATTATAAAAATCTCAAATTATTAAAAAAATACGTATCTGATACTGCCAAAATTCTTCCAAGCAGGATTACAAATGTATCTTTGGGAAAGCAAAGAGCACTTTCAAAAGAAATAAAAAAAGCAAGGGTTTTGGCTTTGATGCCTTACGTTGGTAATTAATATGCAAGTAATTCTTTTAGAAAATATTAAAAAATTAGGCACGATTGGAGAAAAAGTTACTGTAAGTGATGGCTATGCTCGCAATTTTTTATTAAAAAATAAGAAAGCTCTTATAGCTAATAAACAAAATACAGAACTATTTGAAAAACAAAAATCTGAAATTAATAAAAAAAATGAAATAGAAAAAGAAAAAGCAAAAGAAATATCCAACATTATACACAATGCTGAGCTAGAAATACTAAAGGAAGCAATGGATAATGGTCAGCTATACGGCTCTATTAGCATTAAAGAAATTATCGCATTAGTAAAAACTCAAAAAAATGTTGAAATTTCTGCAGAAAAAATTGAGATCAAAGGTCAAATCAAAACTACTGGCATTTCTAAAATTTTTATCAATTTACATGCTGACGTACAGGCAGTCATCAACCTAAACGTTAAACCAAAAGTAGAATAATAAGTTTATATTTAATTAACTTTTCCACAAAAATAAGCAAAACATAAGATTGAAGATCACATCTCATCTAATACAACTCTAATAAATGAGTTCTCTAAAAAATATTGAAATATTATCTAATCTAAATGAAGCTCCTCAGAATTTAGAGGCAGAGCAAACAGTGTTGGGATCTATATTGCTGTCAAATGAAATTTATGATGAAATAACAGATATAAACGAGGATTCTTTTTACAATCCTGTTAACAAAAAAATTTTCAAAATTATTCATGATTTAATGTCTAAAGGACTACTGGCAAATCCTATAACGTTAAAAAATTTTTTTTCTTCTGAAGATCAGCTAAGCGATATTGGAGGTAGCGAGTATTTAGTTAAATTGACAAAATTTTCTACTTCAAAATTACAGATTAAATACTATGTAAATCTACTTCATGATCTTAAAATAAGAAGAAGTTTGATTGATATTTCAAGAGAAACTTTAGATGAAGCGCTTAATAAAAATTCTGAGATAAATGCTGAGCAAATTATAGAATCTGCTGAAAAAAAATTATTTGATATTGCTGAAAGAGGAAAATTTAATAGATCATATATTGAATTTAAAGAAGCCTTAACCCAAACCATAGCAATGGCATCATCGGCATATAAGAATGAAGAAGGCATAGTTGGTGTGCCAACAGGGCTTAGAGATTTAGATGACAGATTAGGAGGTATGCACAATCAAGATTTGATTATTATAGCTGGTAGACCCTCTATGGGAAAAACAGCATTAGCAACGAATATTGCATTTAATGCATCTAAATCATTACTTGCTAGAGGAAAAAAATCATCCATAATTTTTTTTTCTTTAGAAATGTCATCAGAGCAATTGTCGACAAGAATTCTTTCAGAACAATCAAGAATTAAATCAAATGACATCAGGAGAGGAAAAATAAATCAAGATGATTTAGACAAATTTATTGAAACCTCTAGGAATTTAGAAAATCTTCCACTGTTTATCGATGATACTCCGGCAATAACCATATCAACCTTAAGTAATCGTGCTCGAAGAATTAAAAGATTGCACGGACTAGATTTGGTAATTGTTGATTATATTCAACTTATGAAATCAGGAAATTACAAAAATGAAGGACGAGTACAGGAGGTTGCAGAAATTACACAAGGTCTTAAGGCTCTTGCTAAAGAATTAGATGTGCCTATTTTAGCGCTATCACAACTATCTAGAGCTGTTGAACAGAGAGATGATAAAAAACCACAATTATCTGACCTGAGAGAATCTGGATCAATAGAGCAAGATGCTGACGTAGTAATGTTTGTTTATAGAGAAGAATATTATCTTGAAAAATTAGAGCCAAGAGTTGGAACAGCTGAGCACGTTGAGTGGCAAGAAAAAATGAATCTGGTGCATAATTTAGCAGAATTAATTATTGGGAAACAAAGACATGGTCCGACTGGTGTAATTAGGCTCGAATTTGAAAGCGCTTTTACCAAATTCAAAGACGCTCAGTCATAAAATCTTGGTTACAGACATATAGAAATCCACTATATAAATATCATTTAACACATGAACTTTTCTACTGGGCAAGTCTCTATTGATTTAAAGTCTATCAAACAAAATTATTTATTTTTAAAGAATTTTTGCAAACCTGCAGAAATTGCTGCTACGGTTAAGGCCTCAAGTTATGGTCTTGGTGGAGAAAATAAAATTGTTGAAACATTGATTAAAGTCAAATGTAATAAATTTTTTGTAGCCAATATTGTTGAAGCTTTAAAAATAAGAAAAAAATTTAGATCTATAACTATTTTTGTTCTTAATGGACTAAACAAAGATGAGGAAAAAGTATTTTTTGAAAATAACATAACCCCAGTACTCAATAATTACAGTCAATTCCAAAAATGGACTTCTTATTTAAAAAAAAATTATAACATACCTCTTATGCTTCATGTTGATACTGGTATGAATAGATTAGGCTTTCAAAAAAGTGATATTGAAAAATTAAAAAAAAGTAAAAAAAAATTACAACTATTTAAAGATATAACTATAATGAGTCATTTAGCTTGTGCAGATGATAAAAATAATGAATTTAATTTAGAACAAAAAAAGTATTTTGACCAAATTAAAAAAGAATTTCCAGAATGCAAATATAGTTTGGCAGCTTCGGGGGGCATATTTTTAGGAAAACAATACCATTATGATATGGTTAGACCTGGGATTAGTCTTTATGGTGGTAAAAGAACTTTTCATAAGAGAATTAAACATGCTGTCGCTTTAAAAGCTCCTATTATTCAAATTAATGAGGTCAAAAAAGGTGAATCGATCGGATATTCAAGAACATATTATGCAAAAGAAAATATTAGGACTGCTACAATTTCCATTGGTTATGCTGATGGTATGAATATAAGATTAACAAACAAAGGTTATTTTCATTTTCAGAAGAAAAAAATTCCAATAGTTGGAAGAGTTTCTATGGACTTAATTATTTTAAATATAACTAAATTTAAGAATAAGTTAAAAGTTGGTGATTACATTGACATATACAACAGAGACTACACAATAGACGATTTTGCTAAACAATCAGGTACAATTCCTTACAGAATTATTACTTGTATGTCGTCACGATATGATAAAAAATATATATAGAACGTTAATTTTCTATGTATAAAAATATAATTACTTTTCCCAAGACAATCCTAGTAATAATCTCAATAATAATTCTGAGTTCCTTGTATTTTGCAAAGGATTTTAAATTAGATGCTTCAGCAGATACTCTGTTATTAGAAAATGACCCTGATCTGAAATATCTTAGAGAAATAAACAAGCGCTATGGATCTGAGGATTTTTTTATTTTAACCTATGAACCTAAAGGACCTACAGATAAAAATTCAATTCTAGAATTAGAAAAATTTACAAAAAAAATTAATGAATTGGAGTGGGTTAGCAAAACTATAAGTGTTATAAATGCTCCTCTACTTCAAAGCTCAGATGAACCCTTAATTGATAGAATACAAAATTTAAAATATATAACAAGTCCTGAAATTGATCTTGATACAGCCCTAAATGAACTAACTAAAAGCTCAGTATATAAAAATTTAATTATTAGTACTGATGCTAAAACATTTGGAATTGTTGTTTATCTCAAAGACAATATTGAATATTTAAAAAAAATATCTGAAAAATCTCAACTACTTACAGTACAGCAGTCTAGAGAACTCAATGATTCAGAAATAAAAAAATTACATCAAGTAAATATTGATCTTGATACGTTTAAAAAAAAACAGGGACAACTTATTTCAAAATACAATCAAACTATTAAGAATTTAATAAAAGATCAGAATCAATTTGCCACCATAAGACTTAGTGGAATTCCCATGATAGCTGATGATATGATTGCTTTTATAAAAAAGGATATTGTTATTTTTGGCTTTGGTGTTTTTGCATTTATTATATTGATACTTTGGACAGTCTTTAGAGATTTTAAATGGGTGGCGCTACCACTAATCAATTGCTTTGTTTCCATCATAATTATGGTTGGATTTTTAGGGGCCTTGGATTGGAAAGTTACTGTCATATCATCAAATTTTATTGCATTAATGCTTATTCTGACAATTTCGATGAATATTCATTATCTAGTTAGGTATATGCAAAATAAAAATGAACATTCTGAAAGTACACTAACTGAATTGATCGTTAAGACTTCATCAAATATTTTTTATCCTATTTTTTATGCAGTTCTAACTACTATTTGCGCTTTTATGTCCTTAATATTTAGCGACATAAAGCCAGTAATAGATTTTGGTTGGATGATGACATACGGGCTTCTGGTTTCTTTTGTATTGTCTTTTTTGCTGTTGCCATCTTTAATTTTAATCTTCAAACCACAAGTTTCACCAGTCATCAAAGAAAGTAAGTCAAAATTTGCAGAGGTTCTTGCATATATATCTACAAAATTTTCTACTTCCATTTATGTGTTCTCGACTATTCTTATTGTTTTTTCTATTTATGGGATCGGTAAACTAAAAGTAGAAAACAGCTTTATTAATTACTTCAGTAGCAAAACAGAAATATATAAAGGTATGAAAAATATAGATGAAAAGCTAGGAGGAACGACGCCACTTGAAATTATTTTAAAATTTAAAAATACAAGTGTAGTAAAAAATGAAGATGATTTCTTGGGCTCAAATAGTAAAGAAAAAGAAGAAGACTACCTTGGAGAAGTAAAACAAAAATTGTATGACGATAAATACAAGTATTGGTTCACCAGAGATAAAATTGAAAAGATTATATCCGTTCATAAATACTTAGAACAAAATCCTGATATTGGAAAAGTTTTATCGTTTTCATCAATACTCGATATCGCTGAGAGTCTGAATAAAAACAAACCTCTTGGGAGTTTAGAAATGGGAGTGTTGTACAATAAGCTTCCGGAAGATATTAAAAAAAACATCATAAATCCCTACATTTCTATAGATAATGATGAGGCTAGGATTACTATGAGAATTCTTGACTCAAAGAAGGATTTAAGGAGAAAAGAATTAATAGAAAAAATAAATAACGACTTACAAAATAAATTTTCATTCAAAGAAGACGAATATAAAATTACTGGTGTTCTGGTTATATTTAACAATTTACTTCAAAGTCTTTTTGATTCACAAATAAAAACACTGGGTATTGTTATGTTGGGAATATTTTTAATGTTTTTAATACTGTTTAAATCATTCGTTTATTCATTGATTGGAACCATACCCAATTTTATAGCTGCTTTTTTTGTTTTGGGATTTATCGGAGCTTTAAATATACCTCTAGACATGATGACAATAACTATAGCTGCAATAACAATTGGCATTGCTGTAGATAATAGCATTCATTACATTTTTAGATTTAGAGAGGAGATGAAAAATAACAAAACCAAAAATGAAATTATTTATATCTGCCACCATAGCGTGGGAAAAGCAATTATTAGCACTTCTGTAACGATAGTCTTTGGATTTTCAATTTTGGGTCTTTCAAATTTTATTCCTACAATTTATTTTGGTCTATTCACAGGATTGGCAATGATTACAGCGTTAATTTTAGTTTTAACATTACTACCAAGACTTCTTATTCAATTTGCTCCAAAAAATAATGGATAGCTTTTTAGATTTAATTAAAACATTTTCAATAATTGATTTTATATTTATTGCTTTCTTAATATTAAATTCACTACTATCTCTGAACAATGGTTTTATATTAAGTCTATTATCTTTTTTAAAATGGATTTTTGCTTTAATATCTGTAAAAATATTCTTACCTATCTTAACTCCTTATACAGAAAGTTTTATAAAGTCAGAATTCACGCATGACATGTTGTTTGGTAGTATTCTTTTCATACTCTCGGTATTTTTTATTATTTTAATTTCTAAAGGTCTAAAAAAGACTGTCTCCTGGACTGGTTTTGGTGGTGTAGATAAATTTTTTGGCTGTATTTTTGGCTTTTTTAAGGGCTATGCATATTTCGTTTCAATATTTACTCTGTTAAATTTTATTCACCCATACGATAGATGGGGCTCAAATCTTAATGAAGGAAAGTTTTTTGAATCAATTGTAATGGGTCAAAAATTTTTAGAAGAGAATCTTCCAAAAAGATATGAATATATTGATAAAAGCAAAGAAAATGTTGATAAAATTACTAAATGACTAATGTCATCTTTTAATATACTTCAATGCTTGTGTTAGACGATAGATTAAGAGAAGAGTGCGGAGTTTTTGGAATTTACAACCACAAAGATGCTGCTACTCTAACTGCTCTAGGTTTGCATGCTCTGCAACACAGAGGTCAAGAGGCATGCGGAATTAATACATTTGATGGAAAGCATTTTTATTCAGTTAAAAGAAGAGGTTTGGTTGGTGACAATTTTACGAGTAAAAAAATAATTGATCAATTGCCAGGAAATGCTGCCATAGGACATAATCGATATTCCACAACTGGTCTGCCTATTATAAGAAACATACAGCCCTTTTTTGCAGATTTACACCTCGGCGGTATTAGCATTGCACATAATGGAAATTTAACAAATGCAATTCATATCAGAGAAAGAATGGTTAAGGATGGGTCGATATTTCAAACAACCTCAGATACTGAAACTGTAGTTCAGTTAATTGCTAAATCAAAAAGAATTAAAATCTTAGATAAAATTATAGATTCTATATTTCAAATTCAGGGCGGCTATGCAATGGTCATGCTAACAAACAAAAAACTTATCGGTATTAGAGATCCTTTTGGAATTAGACCATTAGTCTTGGGCAAATTAGGAGATTCTTATATCTTTGCATCAGAGACGTGCGCTCTTGATATTATAGGAGCTGAACTAGTTAGGGAAGTAGAAAATGGTGAAATAATCATCATTAATAAAGATGGTATTGAAAGCGTAAAACCTTTTCCAAAACAAAATCCTCGTCCATGTATTTTTGAATATATATATTTTTCAAGACCAGATAGTATTGTTGGGGGCAAAGGAGTTTACGAATATAGAAAAAATCTTGGCAAACAATTGGCAATTGAGAGCCCTAGCGAGGTTGACATCGTATCCTCTGTTCCAGATTCTGGAAATCCAGCAGCAATTGGTTACTCGGAGCAATCAAAAATAAAATTTGATATGGGAATCATTAGAAATCATTATGTAGGTAGAACTTTTATTGAACCTACACAGCAAATTAGACAATTAGGTGTGAAATTAAAACACAATCCGAATAAAGCATTAATTAAAAATAAAAAACTAGTATTAATTGATGACTCAATTGTTAGAGGAACAACTTCAAAAAAAATTGTATCTATGCTTTATGATGCTGGCGCAAAAGAAGTTCATATGAAAATCTCTAGCCCTCCAATCAAATATCCCGATTATTATGGAATTGACACTCCAAATGTCGAGGAATTACTGGCAGCTAATAATAGTATTGAGGAAATGAGAAAAATAATTGGAGTTAAAACTCTATCTTTTTTAAGTATAGATGGTGTCTATAAAGCTTTAGGACATAATAAAAGAGACGATAAAAATCCACAATTTACAGATCACTGTTTTACAGGAGACTATCCTGTCAAACCTATGGATTTAAAAAATCAAAATGATAAAAATAACCAGCTTTCTTTATTAAGTAACGTAATTGGCTAATTTTTGTCAAAAGGATTGTCATTATTGACAAACTTTATTATTGCAACTTTGTTATAAATACCAAAGTAACTCAGGAATTGCTTTAAAAAGAAATTTTTATAATCTTTATTGATACCCTTTAGGCGCGTTCCAAAAGCTTTTAGTATTATTGGTTTAGAATTAACTTGTCTTAAAAATTTAATTTTAGGTCTAAAATTTCCTTTTTGTGGAGCTCTATGAGAATTATTTGTTTTTTCCAAAAAAAAATTTAATTTTTTATTATCAATCATAAGTTTTGTAGATGCATCTAGACTACAAATTTTTTTAATAAATATTTCAGGACTTTTTTCCATAATAGATGAGAAAAAATGAGGTTTTATTAAAATATCTGAAAAAAGATTTTCGAAGTAATAATTAAAATATTTAGTTCTAGTCTTGATTTCGTCTTTAATTAGATCTGCTTTGTTAATAATAACAATTAAAGTTTTTAATTTATTTAAAATCATTCTACAAATTTGTTTGTCATTTTTTGTAAATTTATCATTTGCATCCATCATGAAAATAATAATAGAAGACTTATTAATTGCAGATAAACATTCTTTAGTAATGTAGGATTGGTTTTCGTCTTTAGATTTTGCTTTTTTTTTTAATCCACCAGTGTCATGAAAAACTAACTCATTATCACCAAAGTTAAAGGATTTGCTAATAACTTGCTTGGTTGTGCCTGGTTCGTCTGCAACCTTTGATATATTTGAACCGAATATTTTATTAAAAAATGTTGATTTGCCGACGTTAGGTTTTCCAACTATAGCTATATCTATACTCATTGAATTTTATAAATAGTTTCTTTGTCACCAACTAAATAGAGGATATTATTTACTATGGCTGGATTTGATTTGAAAATATCAGATATATTTTGATAATTTACAGATTCTAAATTTTTAGAATCTATAGTTATAATATAGCCATCATTTGTAATGAGATAAAACTTATTTGAAGCAACAAAAATATTCTCTATTTTTGTAGACTTAGTTTTAATTTTATTAGACCTTAAATAATTAATTATATTTTTTTTGTATAAAATTTTACCGCTATTCTTGTTATATATACTAAAGAAACCTTCATGATTTGCCACAGCAATGATTTCATTATTTATTAAAGGCGTAAGGCTAGTAGATTCGTTGATAGACCAATAAATTTTAGCAGTATTTAAGTCTAATTTTTGAAATTTTCCATAAGAGGATACTAAAAAAAGGTCATTATTTGCTATAACCGGACTAGCGATTTCGAATAAATTGTTATCACTATAAACAGAAGAAGGTTCCATGGTTAAGTTCCATATTATGGACTGCTTTTCAAGATCAATGCATGTAATGATACCAAAATCATTAGAAAATATTAATTTGTCATTAGCAACAGCTAATTTAAAAGCATTGTAAGATTTCGCCGTATCAGAGCCAGTTTCAAAACTCCAGTTTTGATTTCCGTTTAAGGAATTTATTGAAAAAATTTTTCCATTTGAGTTTATGACGTAAATATCATTTTTATATATTGCCAGGTTTGATAAAAAAGGAACACCGAGATTATTTTTCCAAACAACTTCGTTGCTTTTAAGATTATAAGCATAAATAAATCCTAAATTATCAGAAACATATAAAATATTATTATTGACTATAATTGAAAACTTTAAGTGATAATCACTAAAATATTTTTTTTTATGAACTTGATATTTATTTACAAGTTTAAAATTTTCATCAAGAACAACTATATTGCTGTAGTCATCAATAAATATAATTTTGCCTTCATGTATTAAAATATCTTTTTTATAAATATTTTTGGACACATTATTAAAAAAACTGCTAGTTTTTGATATTTTGAAACTATTATTGAACTCTATATGTGGTAATAAATTTGAAGAGTTGAAGTTAGGATAATTCCAATTAATTATTTTCTTTTCTACATCTGATAATGAAACTTTTACTACATCAAATACTTCATCAGTATTTAAATTACTCTTATTTTGAAGTATGGTGACTCCTTCTTTTTTAATGTCTTTAACACTAATTTCTAAGTTGGATTTAGGAGAGCAGCTAATAATTAGAAGAAAAATACAAACACTAAGAAATTTAGTTTTCATTAATTAAAACCTTTAATTCTTCTGCTTTATTTTTTTGATTTTTACTTAGATAATAATCACTTAATATTTGTAAAATTATTTTTTTAAAATGGGATTCTTTGTTACTTTTTATATCTAACAATTCTAACATTTCTTGCTCACTAGCATTGTCAAAAATTAAAAGTGATTTTTTAATTTTTAAGAGGTCAGTATTATTGTTTGATAATTTATTTTTTTTAATTAAATTATCTAAAATCTTTACAACCTCAGTATAAGGTTGTTTTGTAAGATCAATGAGTTGATTTAACGACAACATAACAACAGTATCATTTTTTGAATTTGTTAATTGTATTAACTGATTTATAGCTTCATTCTGGTTTTTTTTAACAACTTCATTGGTAATTATTGCGTATTTTTCTAAGTCTTTAGCGCTGGAATTATTGTCCATGGTTAATTTAATTTGATAAAAAATGGGTCCAAGAATTATGAGTGTAGTAAAAAAAATAATATAATATTTATTCTTTTTGAGAAAATTTAAAATTTTGTCGTTATAAATACTTTCGTTTATTTGATTATCTAGTTCGTTGGACATTTAATATGTATTTCTATCAGTTGGAAATTTTCTTTTAATTATATCGGATTTGAATTTATGAACACTCCTCAATATTCTACCTCTTATATCATCATATTGTTTTACGAATTTTGCAGTTTTGGTGAAATAACCAAGCAAATCCTCAGTAACTAACACCTGTCCATCACATTGTTTTGATGCTCCAATTCCTATTGTTTTTATGGTTGAGATTTTGTTCAATTTATCTGCTAGCGCTTTAGGCACAGACTCTATAACTACAGAAAATGCTCCAGACTCTTGCACTGCTATAAGATCATTTATAATTGATTTTTCTTCTTTTTCAGATCTGCCTTTTACTTTGTAGTCAGATAGTTTATTTGCTTGTTGTGGCATTAAACCAATATGGCCCATAACGGGTATTTTGTTTTTAACCAAAGTCTTGATAATTTTTATTATTTTTAAACCCCCTTCAACTTTTACCGCATCACAATTTGTTTCTCTCATAATTTTTTTTGCATTTTTTAAGGCAATTTTAGGAGATGTCTCGTAAGTACCTTTTGGCATATCAACAACTAAAACACTTTTTTTAACAGCCAGTCCTACAGCTTTTCCATGATTAATCATTGTTTGCAGCGTAATATTTTTTGTAAAATTATTGCCATAAATTACCATGGACAAGGAATCTCCAACTAGAATTAAATCACAGTTACCATCTAAAATTTCTCCCATATACCTTGTGTATGCAGTTAGACAAACTAAAGGACGTTTAGTGTTACAAAATTTGGTTATTTTTTTTTTTGTTTCTATTCCCATTCTATTGTTCCTGGTGGTTTAGAAGTAACATCATACACAACTCTATTGATTCCATTAACTTCATTTACAATAGTATTGCTTATCTCAGATAAATCAGAATGCTTAAAATTATAGTAATCAGCTGTCATTCCATCAACAGATGTAACCGCCCTTAATGCACAAACATAGTCATAGGTTCTTGAGTCTCCCATGACACCAACAGTTTTTATAGGCAACAAAGTTACAAAAGCTTGCCAGATATTTTTATACAGATTTCGCTTTTTTAATTCTTTAATAAAAATATCATCAGCATGTTGTAAAATATTTATTTTTCTCTCATCGACAGCTCCTAATATTCTTATTGCTAGACCTGGTCCAGGAAAAGGATGCCTATCTAAAATAGTTCTGGATATATTCATTTTTCTACCAAGAATTCTTACTTCGTCTTTAAACATTTCTCTAAAAGGCTCTAATAAAGTAAATTTAATTTTTTTTGGCAAACCACCGACATTATGATGTGATTTAATTTTAGAAGTAGGGCTACCAGAAAAGCTTTGGCTTTCAATAACATCAGGGTAAAGTGTTCCCTGAGCTAAAAAATCTACATTGTTATATTGTTTGCTGAACGATTGAAAAATATCAATAAATGTCTTACCGATAATTTTTCTTTTTTTTTCTGGATCCTGTACATTTTTTAATTTTTTTATAAATAGATGACTTTTATTTAAATGAATAAAGTTTTTTTTGAATTTTTTTTTATAAATATGTGCAATTTGCTCACTTTCATTTTTTCTCATTAAGCCGGTATCAATATAAACACAAATTACATTATTCTTTATTGCCTTCTGCAAAATATGAGCAAGAACACTACTATCCACCCCTCCAGAAAGAGCACATAGGACTTTTTTAATACCTACTTTATCTTTAATTTCTTGAATAATTTTTTTTAACTTTGTTTCATCTGTCCAATTTTTTTTACATTTACATATACTAAAAATAAAGTTTTTAAATATAACATCTCCGTTGTTAGTATGAATTACTTCAGGATGAAATTGAACAGTATAAATATTTTCTTTTAAATTTTGAGTAATTGCGCAACTTGAGTTTTTTGTAAACGCAACTATAGAAAACCCTTTTCCAATTTTTGAAACTTGATCAGAATGGCTCATCCAAACCATATTTTTTTTATTTTTAAAAAAATTTTTAGTTAACGGTGAATTGTTCTTTAAAAAAATTTCTGCTCGTCCAAACTCTTTTTTTTTTGAAAATTTAACTTTACCCTGAAAATGCTTTGCAATTAGTTGATGTCCATAGCAAATTGCTAGAACGGGTATTCCTTTTAATAAGTTAAAATTTTTAATTCTTGGAGATTTAGACTCAGAAATTGACGCAGGGCCACCAGAAAGAATAATTCCTTTTATATTGGTAAGTTTTAATAACTTATTAAAATTTTGAACATTTATAATTTCGCAATATACTGATAATTCTCTAATTCTTCTTGCTATAAGCTGAGTAACTTGTGATCCAAAATCTATAATTAAAATTTTATTCGCATCTTTGCTCATTACACTACCCTTTGAATTTTTTTATAATTAAATCGATCTCATTTAATTCATTACAAAATTTTGTACAAACAGAACTTAAAATTTTATAATTTGCTTCCGCTACTGAATAATCACCTTCTTTAATGTTTAATTTTATCATTAACAATAAAGCTTCTTCGTTTTTTGGATCAAGTAACAATGCTGTTTTAATATTTTTTTTTTCTTCTTGTTCATTTTTTGCTTCAGAAAATATTTTTGATAAATATATATAGCTATCAATATTTTTTGGATTTAAAACAATACTTTTTTCGAATTCGATTCTTGCTTGTTCAAAATCTTTTTTTTCAAAAAAGTTTTTACCTTTTGTTAAATTTATGCTCTCAATGGCAACACTAGTGCTGCTATATAAAATTAACAGCAACGATAAGAATAATTTCATTTAATTTTCTATAGGATAATTTGGCGATTGTTTGGTAATTTGAACGTCATGGACGTGCCCCTCTTTAATTCCTGAATTTGTAATTTCAACAAAAGTAGCTTTTTTTTTAAGCTGCTCAATAGTTTTGGCCCCGACATATCCCATGGATGATTTTAATCCCCCAACTAATTGATTAACAATATTTTTAAGTGGACCTCTATATGGAACTCTACCTTCGATTCCTTCCGGTACTAATTTTAAAGAATCTTTTATATCCTGTTGAAAATATCTATCTGCCGATCCTCTTGCCATTGCCGCAAGCGATCCCATTCCACGATAAGATTTGTAACTTCTGCCCTGGTAATAAAATATTTCACCTGGAGCTTCATCCGTTCCAGCAAACAAAGATCCAATCATAACAGTATCAGCTCCTGCACCAATTGCTTTGGCTATATCACCTGAGTATCTTATTCCCCCATCTGCTATAATTTTAACTTTATAATTTTTCAATCCATTCGCTACATTTTGAATAGCGGTAAATTGGGGCATCCCTACTCCAGCCACAACTCTAGTTGTGCATATAGATCCTGGTCCTATGCCAACTTTAATAGCATCAGCTCCATTATCTGCCAATTCTTTTGCTGCATCAGCGGTGGCAACATTACCTACAATTAAATTTTTAAATTTAAATTTCTTTTTTATATTTTTCAAAGCAAGAAATACCGAATCAGTGTGTCCATGAGCTGTATCTAGAATTAAAGCGTCCACTCCAGAATCTATTAAATGTTCTGCTCTTATCAAACCCTCATCTCCAACTCCTATAGCGCCTGCGACCATCAAGGATTGCTTGCTATCTTTAGAAGCATCTGGATATAATTGGGATTTTTCTAAATCTTTAACAGTAATTAATCCAACACACTGAAATAGTTTATTTACAACTACAAGTTTTTCTATTCTATGTTCGTGTAATAGTTTTTTAGCATCTTCAGATTTTACTCCTTGGTTTACCGTGACAACGTTTTTTGTCATTAAATCTTTAACTTTTGCTTTAGTATTTTTTGCAAATCGCAAATCACGATTAGTAATAATTCCTACTAATTTGGTTTTTTTATCAACTACGGGTATTCCTGAGATTTTGTGTAACATCATTAGTTCAATGGCAGCAGAGATATCCATTTCTGGACTTATAGTGATTGGATCAACAACCATTCCAGATTCAAATTTTTTAACATTTTTAATCTGTAAAGACTGCTCCTCAACTGTCATATTTTTGTGAATACATGCAATACCACCTAATTGAGCCATTGCGATCGCCAGTCTATAATCAGAAACTGTATCCATAGCAGCTGAAATTATTGGAATACCTAACGAAATATTGTTTGTTAGTGCCGTTCTAGTGATCGAGCTTGTTGGTAAGTGTGATGACTTTTTGGGTACAAGAAGTACATCATCAAATGTAAGTGCTTTCTTTAGTTCCATAAACACGTTTATTTTACAATTGAACTGTTGTCAATAAATTATAAAACTGAATATAAATAAAGCTCTTTAGATTCTTTCCTGCTTGAATTTGGCTTAATAAAAAGATGTTTTGTGAAGTTTTTTTTTACAAAATCTACAACTTCTTGATTACCCGTTCCAGAAAAAGTTTTTATCAATATCGACCCATTTTTTTTCAAGTACCTCAAAGCGAAACTCATAACATGCAAAGATATGGTATTACTGCGCATAGCATCCAATGATCGATTACCAGTAGAATTTTCAGCAATATCTGACAGTACAACGTCAAACTTCTCTCCATTTATTTCCTTGATTAATTTTTCTTTAACCTGATCTTCAGTAAAATCGCCAGTAACAATTTTACAATTTGCAATTGGGTCTATTTTTAACAAATCCATAGCAATGTTGTGTCCATCTTTATTAATTTTGCTTGAATATTGAGACCAGCTTCCAGGGGCCGCTCCAAGATCAATAATGTTTTGATTATTTTTTAAAAATTTATGTTTTTCATTAATTTCAATAAGCTTAAAAACTGCTCTCGATCTATAATTTAATTTCTTGGCTTCGGAGACTAAAGGATCATTTAACTGTCTTGTTAACCAAAGTTTTGAACTATGACTTAAGTTTTTTTTTTGGAATTTTTTCAAAGTACTAAAATATTGCTTGATTATAAAAGATCGTCTGAAATCAAACTATCTTTTGAGCTTATTTTTAAATTGTGCTTTTTTTTTACTATTTTATAGTGAAAGAAACTAACTGGTATAGAAAGCAAGTACAGTATTCCAACTACAAATAATGTCTCAAAAGTATAATTGATTAAGAAGCCAAAGACTAACCCGGATATTACCATTACTAATAAAATAATTGGTTTAGTAACTTTGAATTTTTTAAATGCATAAGTTGGTATTTTGCTTATCATTAAAAATGAAGTTATTAATACAACGGATAAAGACACATTATTTATTTGTGTTATTGAATTAGAAAAATTGCTTAAGCTCAAAATAACAGGTAATAATAAAATACCAGCTCCAGCTGGCGAAGGAACTCCTGTAAAAAAATTTTCTAACCATGGACTTTTAGTTACTACTGAAGAAACATTAAATCTTGCTAACCTCAAGCAACAACAAATTACAAAAAGAAGTGTGGCTAGCCAACCTAAATTTCCATACATATTTAATTCCCATATATAAATAATCAGAGCGGGTGCTACACCAAAGTTAACAAAATCAACCAACGAATCTAGCTCAGCGCCAAATTTTGAAGTACCTTTAATTAATCTTGCAATTCTCCCGTCAGCAGCATCTAATACAGCAGCCAAAGTTACACATATAACTGCATAATGAAAATTTTGAACTAAAGTAAATTTAATTGCAGTAAGACCTAGGCACAAAGCTAGTACAGTTATAACATTCGGTATAACAGCTCTAATACTAACAGCTTTTTTCATGAATAATAATCTATTTATTTTTTCTTAGCCAATAAAGATTCACCTGCTACAACGGATTGTCCTACTTTTGCAAGTAATTGATAACTACTATCAAAATATAAATCAACTCTACTTCCAAAACGAATAATTCCAAACCTTTCGCCTTGACCCAAACTATTTCCTGGTTCTATTTCGCAAACAATCCGCCTTGCAACTAGACCTGCAATTTGTACAATCCCAAATTCATCTCCACTTAAAGATTTTACTTTTAATATATTTCTTTCATTATGCTCACTGGCTTTATCTAAAGAAGCATTGATAAATTTCCCTGGTTTATAAAAAATCTCTTGGACAGAGCATTCAAGTGGAACTCTATTTACATGACAATTAAACACATTCATAAACACGCTTACTCTAATAAACTCTTTTGAATCCAAGCCAACTTCTTTTGGTCCCTTGCACTGTGTGATCATACTTATTTTTCCATCGGCTGGGCTAACTAAATAACTATTATCGTTTATTGCTACTCTATCAGGATCTCTAAAAAAATAATAAACCCAGATATTTAAAATAATTCCTAAAAATCCTAAAGTATTAGATAAGAAAAAAATAAAAAAATTGACTATAAGAGTAATAGTTAATATTTTTATACCTTCTTTATGAATTTTTGGAAAAATTATTTCTAACATTTATTTATAATTGCTTATATTAACTACATCTATATAACAGATTTTTTTAAAATAATAGCATGGCAAAAATTAAAGTTAAAAATCCAGTAGTAGAGCTAGATGGTGACGAGATGACTAGAATCATCTGGGATTTTATCAAGCAAAAATTAATTCTACCTTATTTAGATATAGATCTTAAATATTTTGATTTAAGTATGGAAAGTAGAGATAAAACTAACGATCAAATTACAATAGATAGTGCCAATGAAATAAAAAAATATGGGGTTGGCGTTAAATGTGCAACAATAACGCCGGACGAGGCAAGAGTTGAAGAGTTTAAGCTAAAAAAAATGTGGAAGTCTCCTAATGGTACAATAAGAAATATTTTAGGAGGAACAATTTTTAGAGAACCAATTATTTGTAAAAATGTGCCAAGACTTGTTCCTGGTTGGACAGATCCAATTGTCATCGGTAGACATGCTTTTGGTGATCAGTATAGAGCTACAGATTTTAAAGTTCCTGGTAAAGGTAAGTTGACTATTAAATGGACATCCGAAGATGGAAAAGATTCGTTGGAACACGAAGTGTTCAATTTTCCAAGTTCTGGAGTTGCCTTATCTATGTACAATTTAGATGATTCAATAAAAGATTTTGCAAGATCATGTATGAATTATGGACTGCTTAGGAAATGGCCAGTTTATCTTTCTACAAAAAATACAATTTTAAAAACATATGATGGAAGATTTAAAGACCTATTCCAGGAGGTGTTTAATAAAGAATTTAAAACAGAGTTTCAAAAGCACAAACTTACTTACGAACATAGACTTATAGATGATATGGTTGCTTGCGCTATGAAATGGAGCGGTGGTTATGTGTGGGCATGCAAAAATTATGACGGCGATGTTCAATGCGATACTGTTGCCCAAGGCTATGGTTCTTTGGGACTAATGACTAGCGTTTTGATGACACCGGATGGAAAAACAGTTGAGTCTGAAGCTGCACATGGAACTGTTACTAGACACTATAGGGAATATCAAAAAGGTAACGAGACTTCCACAAATCCAATTGCATCAATTTTTGCGTGGACAAAGGGTTTAGCGCATAGAGGAAAACTTGATGGAAATGAAGAATTAACAAAATTTGCAAATGCTTTAGAAGAAACGTGTATTGAAACTGTTGTAAACGGAGAAATGACAAAAGATTTAGCTGTATTAATTAGTCGAGATCAAAAGTTTCTAACTACAAATAATTTTTTAGAAGCAATAAATAAAAACCTCCAAAGTAAACTTCAATAAAGTTTGCAAGAAAAAATAAAAAATATCTTAATTATTAATGCCGGTGGTGGTATCGGCGATGCTTTACAATTTTTAAAAATTTTTAAATTACTTGATAAAGAGTTTAACAACCCAAACATAAATTATTATGGAAATGATTCAAATAATTTTTGGTTTGAGACCACTTTAAAATCATTAAAACCACTTAATGTCACGACCATAAAACACTACCCATTATATTATGGATTTAGATTAAATCATTTTTTTAGCAAAATTATCAAAGTTGAACAAAAATATGACCTAATCATAGACAATCAATCCAAGATTAGGAATTCGTTAATATACAAACAAATACCACATAAATATTTCTTAACTTTTGCTATGCGTGGATTATTAAGCAATCCATTAATATATTTAAGCAAAAAAACTCATACTCAAACAAGAGTGTTTATGTACTTAGAGAAATTTTTAAATAAAAAAATTAATTTTCAAAATTACAATATTGAAATTAACGATATATACGAGAGGGAAGCAAAGAGACTTATAGATAGTACAAAAAAATATATTGGGTTTTCAATTAAAGCTGGTCACCCAACAAGAAGTAAGGAAATTCAGTTAGTAGAAATAATTAAAACAGCCCAATATTTTGTGGATAAAAATTATATACCTGTATTTTTTATTGAAGAAAAAAATAATGAAGAAATAACTGAAATAAAAAATAAATTGCCGAAAGCATATTTTCCGGAACATCTTGCAAAAACTGAACTTAAAAATCCATCTCTTGTAATCGCTTTAGCCAATAGCATGGAATTCAATGTTACAATTGATAACGGTGTGATGCATATGCTTGGTCTAAGCAGTAAAAAACTTTTTTGTTTTTTCTACAAAAACTCAAAAAAATTTAAACCACTTCGAGAAAATGTCTTTATTTATGATTGTGAAGATGAGAATACAAACATTAAACTACTTACTTCTAAAAAAATAATTGAGTTTATAATTGATAAAATTTAGTTAACCAGATTCTTAATTTCGTTTAAAATTAATTTGTAAATAGATCTGATATCTGGTTGAATTTCCCCCCCGGCTTGAGCAAAATCTTTTCTACCCCCTCCACCTTTTCCATTTACTAACAATGATATTTTTTTGATTAAAGATGAAGCATCAAACTTTTCTAGTAAATTATTTGAAACCCCAACGGCTAAACTTAATTTACCGTCAATTTCGCTAAAAACAATAATAACAATGTTTGAAAAATCTTTTTTTGCATCATCTACGATGGACCTTAAATCTTTGCTGGACAAACCATAAATGTACTGAAATCTAATTACTAGATTATTTATTTTATGATCTTCAATAATATTTTTATCAGGGCTTTTTAGAATATTTTGTTTATTTAAAATATCAAAAAAATTATTTAATTTTGCTAACCTATCCAACAAGCCAAATTCGGAAAATTGTTTAATATCACCGTTTAACAAAATAATTTTATCCTCTAATTTTTTTATTTGAGATAATAAATTTTTTTCTTTTTCTTTGTATGACTTGTCCAATAAATTTTTATAATCTAAAAGTTCATTACTTCTAAGGGCCTCTATTCTTCTAACTCCAGAGGCAATAGATGATTCATTGATAATCTGAAAGTCACCTATTTCTGACAAGTCAGAAACATGCGTTCCTCCACAAAGTTCTATTGAGAATACTTTATTATTATTTCCCATCGTCACCACCCTAACCTCCTCTCCATATTTTTCTCCAAATAAAGCCATCGCTCCTAATTCTATAGCTTTTTTTGGAGACATAATTTTTGTTGTAACTAAGCCCCCTAAAGAAATTATATTATTTACAATTTGATTAATTTTTACAATTTCGTCTTTATTAAGAGATTTGGAATGGCTAAAATCAAATCGCAGTCTGTCAGGCCCAACATAAGATCCTTTTTGAGCCACATGTAACCCAAGTGTATTTCTTAATGCTGCATGTAGTAGATGAGTGGCAGAGTGATAAGCTTTTATATTGTTTTTTCTTTTTTCATTTACTGAAAGAACAGCGTCTAATCCACTTGTAAATTCTCCTGATTTTATTTCACAATAATGAACAAACAAATCACCAAAAAATTTTTTTGTATCGCTAACAAAACAAGCATTTACTCCAGAAACAATATCACCCTGGTCCCCTATTTGACCTCCAGATTCTGCATAGAATGGGGTTTGATTAAATATTAACTGGACTAGATCTCCAGCTTTAGCCGAATGTACTATCCTATTGTCTTTGACAATTGCTATCAATTTTCCTTCAGATTTATTGAAATTATAGCCAAGAAATTCTGTAGATCCAAATTTTTCTTTAATTTCAAACCAAACTTTATCTATTCCCTGCGAACCTGTTCCCTTCCATGAGGATCTAGCTTCTTGTTTTTTTTGACTAATAATCTCTTGAAACTCAGAATGATTAACTTTAATTTTTTTTTCTTTTAACACATCTTCAGTTAAGTCCACTGGAAATCCATACGTATCATAAAGCTTAAAAGCTACTGTTCCTGGAAGTGTATTGTTTGTAACCTTGGTTATCTCATTTTCTAATATTTTTAATCCATTTTTTAGCATAATTGAGAATTTTTCTTCCTCAGTTAATAAAGTCTCTTTTATTAATGCATAAGCAGTATCAAGTTGTGGATATTCATCTTTCATTAAATTAATTAAACAAGGTAGTATTTCAAATAGAACTGGGTCTGTTTTGCCCAAAGTGTGAGCATGCCTCATTGCTCTTCTCATAATTCTTCTTAAAACATAACCTCTACCTTCATTGGATGGTGTAACTCCATCGGAAATTAAAAATGCACTAGCTCGTAAATGATCCGCTATAACTCTGTAGCTTGCTCTTGTATCAGCTGAGAAGGTTTTTTTTATTAAATTCTCCGAAAAGGATATTATTTCCTTAAACAGGTCTATTTCATAGTTATCATGTGTTCCTTGCATTACTGCCGCCATACGCTCTAAACCCATGCCTGTGTCTACAGATGGTTTTGGTAAATTAATTCTTTTATCTTTAGAAATTTGCTCAAACTGCATAAACACCAGATTCCATATTTCTACATATCGATCTCCATCTTGTTCTAGCGTTCCAGGCAGTCCTCCTTTAAGATTGACTCCATGGTCATAAAAAATTTCAGAACATGGGCCACATGGGCCAGTTTCTCCCATAGACCAAAAATTATCATTTGTTGAGATCTTAATTATTTTGTTATCTGAAAAACCTGTAATTTTTCTCCACAAATCATAAGCTTCTGTATCTTCAGAAAATACAGTCATATAAAGTTTTTCTTTTGGTAGTTGGAAATTTTTAGTAATCAGTTCCCAAGCATATGTGATTGCCTGTTCCTTAAAATAGTCCCCGAATGAGAAATTTCCCAGCATTTCAAAAAAAGTATGATGTCTAGGTGTGTAGCCAACGTTCTCTAAATCATTGTGTTTACCGCCAGCTCGAACGCATTTTTGCGATGTTGTTGCTTTAGTATAATTCCTTTTTTCAAGACCAGTAAAAACATTTTTAAACTGTACCATGCCAGAATTGGCAAACATTAAAGTTGGATCGTTTTGGGGTACCAAAGAACTTGATTCTACTACTTCATGCCCACTAGATTGAAAAAAATCTTTATAAGTTTTTCTTACATTATGAAGGGACTTTTTTGACATATTTCAATAAATACAACTTTTGAAATATAAGTCCAGAAAAGACAAAGGCACCATTTAGGTGCCTTTGCTTACTTTAAGATGGCTAATAATAAAGTTATTTTATTCTTCTTCTGTAGACTCTTTGCTTATTTCATTTTTTTTTGAAATTTTTACTTCCTCAATTTTTTCTCCAGCAGATGGATTGCCGGACATCTTGTCGGCTATTAATCCAGCATTAGCTCTAATTGCCATTTCAATTTCAGCTGATACTCCAGGATTGTTTTTAAGATACTCTTTAGCATTTTCTTTTCCTTGACCTATTTTTTCACCCTTGTATGCATACCAAGCTCCAGATTTTTCTACTATGTCAGCTTTTGCACCTAGATCAATTAATTCTCCTGTCTTACTGATTCCTTGACCATACATAATGTCAAATTCAACTACCTTAAATGGTGGAGCGACTTTGTTTTTAACCACTTTTACTCTTGTTTGGTTTCCAACAATTTCTTCTCCGTCTTTAATTGCGCCAATTCTTCTTATATCCAATCGTACAGAAGAATAAAATTTTAACGCGTTACCTCCAGCAGTTGTTTCTGGACTTCCAAACATCACACCAATTTTCATTCGGATCTGGTTTATAAAAATAACCATTGTATTTGATTTAGAAATACTTCCGGTTAACTTTCTAAGAGCCTGACTCATTAATCTAGCTTGCAAACCCATGTGATGATCGCCCATTTCACCTTCGAGCTCTGCTCTTGGCGTTAAAGCTGCAACCGAATCTACTACCAATACAGAAATAGCTCCTGATCTGACTAGTGTGTCAGTTATTTCTAACGCCTGTTCACCTGTGTCGGGCTGAGAAATTAAAAGCTCTCCAGTGTCTACACCTAATTTTTTTGCGTAACTTGGATCTAGCGCATGCTCAGCATCTATAAATGCACAAACACCCCCACTTTTTTGTGCTTCCGCAATAACTTGTAAAGCTAATGTAGTTTTTCCAGAAGATTCTGGTCCATATATTTCAATAATTCTACTTTTTGGTAAACCACCTATTCCAAGAGCAATATCAAGACTTAATGATCCTGTCGAAATGGATTCAATGTCCATTACATGACGCTGACCAAGCTTCATTACTGAGCCTTTTCCGAAATTGGAATCTATTTGACTAATTGCTGCATCTAATGCTTTTTGTTTTTCTTTGCTGTCAGTGTGCGCTTCGCTGACTATTTTTAAATTACCTTCTTTTTTGCTCATTTTTTCTTCCTTTTTTTTGTTTTTTTATTAAACGAATCTATAATTTAAATGTACACATTTTGTTCTTATTTGCAAATTGTAAAATAAGTAACTGTTTTATTGTACTTTTTATTAAAAAATGTGACGAATCCAGCTTTTTTTATAAATTTCTTTAGGATCGTATATTTTGGCTTCTAACTTAAGATAGTTTGCAGTCAGATTTCCCGTAACGAGCAACAAATTAAATTTAGAAATAATCTCATTTCTTTCAGAGTTAATTAAATTCAATCTAGCTTCAAGTAAAAAACCTCTAGAGTTTAAAACATCAAGCGTGGTTCTTTGTCCAGATTCATACTCTTGTATTATTCCTTCGTAAGCAATTTCCGCTGCTTTCAATTGTGCTTTAGCAAGATCTAATTTGCTTTGAGATAATTTAAAATTAGACCAGGCTGATGATGCAATTTTTGTTGTATTATTTTTAACGTCTGTATAATCTAAATCAGCACTAATTTTTAGCGCCTGTTTTTCTTTTACTTGAGAGTACCCTTTTCCACCAGAATAAATTGGGATTGAAACAGTAGCTTTTGCTTCTGTTTGTGTTCTCTTATCGTAAGAGGAACTAAAATCATCATTTTCGGAAATTTCAAAAGATAAAGAAGCTTTTGGTGCAAAAGCACTCTCCACAGAGGAATTTAAATCGTAATTAGCTTTTTGAATTTTTAATTGGGCTATTATTAATTGTGTATTATTTTGTTCAGCAAGACTGACTGCCTGTTCCAATGAATCAGGTATTTGAAAACTTTCCAAATTAGGAGTTGCAAGATTTTCAGGAGCATAACCCACAATGTTTTTAAAGTTACTTTTGCTTGTTTGCAATGCATTCTCTGAACTTAATAATTTTGCTTTTGCTGATGCCAATGAAGACTCTGATTGAGCTAAGTCTGAAAGCTTCACTATACCCTTATTATACTTGGCTTTATCTAATTCAACCTGCTTATCAGAAAGATCTAAATTATCTTTATTTATCAAAACTTCTTTTTCATAAAGAAGCACTTCTGTAAAAGCTTCGACAGTACTAAAAAGAACTTGCTGCTCCACTTCTTTTAATTCATACCTTGAGATCTCAACTGCTTTATTATATTTTTTTGCATTTGAAATACCCTGAAATAATTTTTGGGTAACTGTTATAGAATTTGTTTGTGTTTGATTCCCTGAATCAGCAACTGCCGTACCGCTAGCATTTGTTGAATTTTTATATTGAATGTCAGTTTTTGATAAAGATCCTTCAATAGTTGGTTTGAAATTACTGTATGCTTGAATTAATGTTTCATCTACAGCTTTTGTTTTTTCTCTTTGAGAATTTATTTGAGGGTTATTTAAATAAGAAGATGCTAAAGATTTAAAAAGATTTTCTTCTGCATAAGCATTAGAAACGACTATGCAAAAACACAAAATTTTTGTAAAAAAACGCATTTAATTTAGTTAGATTTAAGCTTGTCCTCTAAAAAATCAAGTCTGTCCTGACCCCAAAAAAGCTCATTATTAAATATAAATGATGGAGCTCCAAACACCCCTTTATTGATTGCATCATTTGAATTAGATAAGTAAATATTTTTAACTTCTTCAGAATTTGATTTTGTTTGCAATTCCTTAAAATTTAATTTTAATTTTGTACACACATCCTCTAAAACAGAGTCTTGAGATATATCCTGCTCATCTGACCATACCTTTGTTAAAACTTCTTTTCCAAAATCTATACTAATTCCAGCTTTAATTGCAGCGATAGTCAATAAAGCGGCTTTATGAGGATCTGAGGGAGGAAAAAACTTTGGTTGTTTGTTTAAATTAATATTCAATTTTTTTGCCCATCTCTCCAATTCAATTAGTCTGTATTTTTGTCTGGCTGGATGTCTTTTTGGCACAGGTGTACCTCCTGTTTCAGGAAAAACTTTTCCCACTAAATCGAATGGTTTTTCTATTACTTCTAATGAATATTTTTTAATTAATTCTTTAAATTTATTAATACCAAGATAAGCAAATGGGGAAACAACACTGTAATAATATTCAATTTTCATTGTAGTATCTATATCTTTTATTACCAAAAATTAAATATATAATTAAAATAATAATCAAACAAATTATTAAAATGATTGAACTTTTAACTGCAGATACGCCTAATGGTAAAAAAATATCTATTATGTTGGAAGAAATAGGGTTTGAATATTTTATTACTAAAATAAATATAGGAAAAGATGAACAGTTTAATCCTGAATTTAGAAAAATTAGTCCCTTTAGTAAAATACCTGTAATTAGAGACGGGGATATTTCTATTTTTGAATCTGGTGCAATTCTTATTTACCTTGGAGAAAAAAGTGGAAAATTTTATGATTTAAAAGAAAGACTTGGAATTAATCAGTGGTTGATGGCACAAATGGCTTATGTTGGGCCTATGTTGGGACAGCATCACCAGTTTCATCATTATAATCCAGGTAAAAGTGAATTCGGTGAAGAAAGATATTTCAAAATAGCAAAAAGAATTTACGAAGATTTAAATGAAAGACTTGGACAATCAGAATACTTAGTAAGTAATAATTACACCATTGCCGACATTGCGACATTCCCGTGGATAGCAAGACACGAGTGGCATGACATTGGTTTGAAAAATTTTAAGAATTTAACAAGATGGTATGAGAGTATTGCCAAAAGAGAAGCTGTTAAAAGAGGATATGACTTGTTAAAAAAAGGAGAAGCGGTTCCAGCTACTTAATCTTCGGCAAAAATCTTTTCTTGTTTTTCGTGTTTTTCTTGAGCTTCAATTGTAAGGCTAGCAATAGGTCTTGCCATAAGACGTTTTAATCCAATCTCCTCACCCGTTTCTTCGCAATATCCATAAGTGCCATCTTCTATTTTTTGAACAGCATCTTCTATTTTATTAATTAATTTTTTATTTCTAGCAACGGTTCTCATTTCCACTGTCTTACCTGTGTATGAAGTAGCTTGATCCACAACGTCAGCTGAGGCCGAATTATCGTCCATATCATTAAAAACAATTCTATTATTTTGCTCAATTAATTCTTTTTTCCAAGTAAACAATAATTGCTTAAAATAAGCTTTGTGCTTTGCGCACATATACTTTTCTTTTGAGCTCGGTTTGTAATTTTTTGCTACTTTTGTTGCCATAGAAGGGCTGGATAATATGTTTCTAATTTTAAGTGTCAATTAATAATAAAGAATATAAAAATAAATAAATGTCAGAAAATAAAAAGCTATTTATTTTTTTATCAACACACTTGTTTGTCTGGACCTTGGTACCGTCTATTTCAAACCACAATTTGCCATTAGATGTGATCGAAGCGCTGGCATGGGGGAGTAATTTAGACTGGGGCTTTAGCAAACATCCACCAATGAGTGCGTTTGCAGTCGAATTGTTTCATTATATTTTTGGTAGCCAAGATTGGGCCTACTATTTACTAAGTCAAATTTTTGTAGTCTTTTCTTTTTACATTATTTACCAGCTTGCAAAGAATTTTCTTAAAAACAAAAGCTACCTGATCATTTCTATTTTATTATTAGAAAGTATTGCTTTTTACAATTTTAATACTCCAGAATTTAATGTGAACATCTGCCAACTTCCTTTTTGGGCATTATCCATTCTTTATGCATGGAGATGTATTAAATTTAATAAATTTTTGGATTATACTCTTCTTGGTTTGTTTATGGGACTCGGAGTATTATCTAAATACTTGTTTCTATATTTAATTATTGGAATAGCTATTTTTTTTATTCACACTTTTATTGAAGAAAAAAAATTTCGATTTGGCTTATTTATTACAACATTTGTTTTTATAATCATATTGATACCGCACTTAATTTGGATGATGAATAATGATTTTGTTACTATTGCATACGGACTTAAAAGAACTGCTGGAGAACCATCAACTTTAAATCATGTAATCAATCCTTTAATTTTTTTAGCTAAACAAATTGGAATATTAGGATTATTTTTATTGATGATTTATTTTCTTATTGATGCATTTAAAACAAAAATAAAATGGAATGATCCAAAATTACTTTTCTTACTATCCGTAACCATTGTTCCAATATTTTTTTTATTTTTGACCTCTCTATTTTTAGGGTCAAGGATTAGGACAATGTGGACCACTCCCTTTTATTTGACTTTAGGATTGTTAACTTTGTACATCCTTGAGGATTATGTAAGTAAAAGAAAATTAAAAAATTTTTACTATTTGTTTATTTTTATATTTTTATTATCCCCTTCTTTTTATCTGTATGTTTCTCTTTCTAAAAATAATAAAAGAACTGACTATCCTGGAAATGCTATTGCAAAAGAAATAGAAGCTAGATTTGGAAAAAATATAAAAAAAGTAAGTGGTGATGAATGGCATGCGGGCAATTTATCTTACCATTTACAATCAAGACCTGTCTGGGTTGGTTACAAGAAAGATTTTAATAATGCTATTTGTTTTTCTGAGTTTCCACCAAAAGACTTCTCTATAGGAATACCAAAAAAAACAGAGGTGTGTTTAGAGAAGTGAAAAAATTTATTATTTTAATCCCTGTTTATAATGATTGGAAATCATTATTCAAACTTCTTGAAAATATCAATAGAGAGATATCTAATCAAAGTAATCGTATTTCTGTGCTTGTAGTAAATGACAAATCAACAGAAGAAATAGCAAATAACACAATTAACTTTTCTAATCTTGATTATGTACGAATAATTAATTTAAAAAAAAATGGTGGTCATGGTCATGCAATCGCAACTGGCCTTAAATATATTAATGATAATATGAGTTATGATTATGTAATTCCGATGGATGGAGATGGCGAAGACAGACCAGAAGAATTAATAAAATTTTTTGATATTGTTAATACATCTTTGCCTAATATCATTACTGCCAATAGAGTAAAAAGAAGTGAAGGATCTATATTTCAAATATGTTATCGTATTCACAAATTTCTAACATACTTGATGACTGGCAAAATAATAAAATTTGGAAATTATTCTTGTTTATCAACCTCAGCTGTACAAAAAATTTTATCTAACGGATCTATTTGGCTAAGTTATTCTGGAGCAGTTGCAAAAAACTTTTTTTCTATCAGCTCAATAGAATCGGTAAGAGGCATGAGATACTTTGGTCCATCGAAAATGAACTTACTTAGTCTTGTAAAACACTCTCTTAATATTTCAGCAACTTTCAAAGAAACTATTTTTCTTAGAGCTGCAATATTAAGTATGATTTTAACTTTTGTGGCACATTACACCACTTCTTATTTATTGATAGCTGCAGCTCTTACTTGGATTTTAATGCTATATATGTTTTTTCTTTCCAAAAACGACGATCTAAAAAAACTTCAATCAAGCTCAGATAATATTGGTGAAATAATTATTTTGTACGAAAAGAAAAATTAAAATTACTTAATTCCAAGTCTTTTGTGAATATCGCTAGAAGAAGTAGTAAATCTAAAAACATATTTTTCATCTGGTTTGGCTCTTTTAAAACATTCCTGAGCAGCCAAAGCAGCCTCATGAAAACCACATAAAATAAGTTTTAATTTACCAGGATAAGTGCAAATATCTCCTACTGCAAAAATACCTTCCTCATTAGTCTGAAAATTTTCAGTATTCACGATAATGGCCTTATTATCCAAATTTAGCCCCCAATTAACTATTGGACCAAGTTCCATTTTAAGGCCAAAAAAAGCCAAAACAGAATCTACTTTTAGTTCTTTTGTTTCTTTTTTATCATTTTCAATGATAACTTTTTCTATTTTAGATTCTCCGGTAAAATCTTTTGGCTGGTAATTAGTATAGAGTTCAATTTTTCCTTCATCTTTTAGTTTCATCATTTGATTTACCGTATGCTGGGCGGCCCTAAATTCATCTCTTCTATGGACCAAAAATACTTTTTTTGCTGTCTTTGAAAGCTCAATTACCCAGTCTAAAGCTGAATCGCCTCCCCCAAATATACAAACGTTTTGCTTGTCAAAAAGTTTTTTATTTTTAACAGAATAAAATAAATTATGCTGCTCGAACCGTTCAATTCCTTTAATGGGTGGTTTTCTGGGTTCAAATGAACCAACCCCACCTGCTATAATAATATTAGGGGTTTCAAATACAGTTTTATCACTCGTTTCAACAATCCAGTGCTTATCTTTTTTGGTGATTGAATCTACTCTTTGGTTTAAATGAAAAGTGGTTTTAAATGGTTTTATTTGCTCAAGAAGATTCTTGGTTAAACTTTCTCCAGTACAAATTGGAAGCGCCGGAATGTCGTAAATAGGTTTATCTGGATATAATTCAATACATTGACCCCCAGCTTTATCCAAATTATCTACAACGTGAGCATTCAAGCCTAAAATGCCCAATTCAAAAACTGTAAATAAGCCAACTGGCCCCGCTCCAATTATTACAGCGTCTGTTTTAATCATTTATCCTTGTTTTTCAGGTAATGAAACGACAATACCATTTAAATTTTCATCAACAAATATCTGACAACTTAATCTGCTACTTGCTTTTGTTTCAAAGGCAAAATCTAACATATCTTTCTCTGCATCGGATTGCTCAGGTAGTTTATCTATCCAATCATCATCAACATAAATATGACAAGTTGCACATGCGCATGAACCTCCGCAATCTGCATCAATTCCTGGTATATTGTTCTGAACTGCTCCTTCCATAATCGACAGTCCTTTATCGACCTCAACTAAGTGTTCGGTACCATTAAATTCAATGTAGGTTACTTTTGGCATGATCTCCTTTATATTTATCCAGGAGCCAATGACAATGAAGAATTTAACAAATATTCAATTAAATTATAAGACAAAAGTATTTAAGCTTAAAGATGAGTTTAAAATATCTAGAATTTCAAAAAAAATTGTCACAGTGATAGAGATACGCCTTGCGGCCGATTCAATTAGTGGCCTAGGCGAATGCATCCCTTATTCAAGATACAATGAGAGACTAGATGACATTCTTATCTATTTAAAAAAAAATAAATCGAAAATAGAAAAGAAGCTATCAGAAAAAAACCTAGCTAAAATTCCTTTTTTAAGCTTACAAAATGCACTTACCGCTGCACTATTAGATATTCAATTAAAGAAAGATAAAATAAATTTTATAAAAAGATATCAAGTTAAAAAAAAATTTACTACTGCAATTACTATACCTATATTTGATCTTAAAAAAACTAAACAAATCTTACAAAAATTTAAAAACACTAAAATTATAAAAATTAAACTAGATCAAAGTGAAGTAATCCAAAAATTATCCTTAATAAGGGCAATTTGCCCAAAATCACAAATTATTATAGATGCAAATGAATCTTGGGATCGGCAATTTTTTAAAAATAATGTCAAAATATTAGAGGAATTTAATATTTTATTAATTGAACAACCTTTTCCAAGAGGAAAAGACCATTATTTAAAAAATATAAAAACGAAATTAAAATTTTGTGCAGACGAAACGTTTCATTTGAAAAATAAAACAATTAATAATGATATAAAATCTTATCAATGTGTAAATTTAAAGCTTGATAAATTTGGAACTCATGAACAGATAATAAAATACATAAAAACTGCTAAAAAATTAAAGAAAAAAATATTGTTAGGATGTATGGTTAGCTCCTCTTTGTCTCTTTACCCTGCTTTGCGCTATTTTAAGTACTGTGATTATTTTGATTTAGATGGTGCTTATTTTTTAAAGAAAGATCGTGCATGTGGTATAATTTATAAAAACGGCACAGCTTCTCTTAGACCTAATTTTGTTTGGGGTAAAAAAAAGGCCTCTAAAAAGAGGCCTTTTTTTAATTTTAAAAATTAATTTAAAATATTATTATTTACTTCCAGCTGGAGTAAGTGACTTAGCTGCTGCGTAAATCACTAGACCAAACAATATCTTGTTGATGAAATCAGCCAAGTTATAGATCTGGTTAAGTGTAGCTTCATCAGTTCCGCCTACCATATATCCGAATAGATAACCTAAAGGATACACAGACCAACCAAGTGTTACAATCCATTTACAGAAATTGAAACAGTCAGCCGCAGGTCCTTTTAGCTTCGCAGCTTCTTGACCAGCCTCACCTGAGAATACTTCATAGAGGATGTAAATCCATCCACCCATTCCGATTACGAAACCAGCAGTTACATTCATTAGACCAGCTTCACCTAGGTATCCACCGATTAACATAACTAATGTTCCAATTAAAAGTCTCCAGAAAATTCCTGTAGATACTTTTTTTACCGCAGATAGAATGAAATAAAACTCAACCATTAACAATGGAACTGTTAACAACCAATCAATATATCTAAATACAGTTGGAGAAGTTCCTGTGCTGACCCAAACTTCTCTCATATACATATAGTGCCAAAACGCTATACCAGTAACTAGACCTGATAACGTAATTGACGTTCTCCATGAAGCTTTTACTTGGTCTCTCTCAATGAAAAAGAACACAGTAGAAGCTAATAGTGCCATTGATACCAGCCAGAATGTAATCCCGGTGAAATCATTGGACGCTAACATAGCAGTTTTCATATTTTCTCCCTTATTTTTTGTTTAAACAAAAAAATGCAATCTCTACTTTTGAAGATTTCGCATGTTTTAAATGTTTATCTACTAGAGTTTGGAGCATTTAAAAAGCATTAACAACACCAATAAGTCCATATATTTGCTGTTTTTTTTAAAAATTGCATAAATTTCTATTTATAGTTTAATAATAATAAATCTTAACAGGGGGAATCTTGAACAGTAAATATAAAGAAGTATTTAAATCTTCGCTGCATGACAGAGAAGCTTTTTGGGCAAAAGCAGCTGAGGACGTTAGGTGGTTTAAAAAATACAATCAGGTTTTAGATTCAAGCAACCCTCCTTTTTACAAATGGTTTAAGGGTGGGACTATCAATACTTGTTTTAATGCGCTCGATAGACATGTCGAGGAAGGTAATGGAGAAAGAACAGCGCTTATTTATGACAGCGCCATGTCAAATACCAAAAAAAAATATTCTTACAAACAGTTAACAGATGAAGTTTCTATTTTGGCTGGTGCTTTACAAAGGCAAGGTGTTGTTAAAGGAGATAGAATTATTATTTACATGCCGATGATCCCTGAAGCGATTATGGCAATGCTTGCTTGTGCAAGAATTGGTGCTATTCATTCAGTTGTCTTTGGAGGATTTGCGTCACCTGAGCTTGCAAGTAGGATTGACGATTCAAAAGCAAAATTAATTTTGTCAGCTTCTTGTGGATTAGAACCAGGCAGAGTTATTGAATACAAACCGCTACTAGTTGAAGCAATTAAATTAGCAAAGCACAAACCAAACAAAACAATAATTTTCCAAAGAGATCAGCATAAAGCAATATTAGATGGTAACGATATAGACTGGATTGATTTTATCAAATCAGCTCCTAGAGCACCATGTACTGAGTGTGATGCAAATGACCCTGCATATATTTTATACACCTCTGGCACTACGGGAGTTCCTAAGGGAATTTTAAGAGATATAGGCGGACATATCGTGGGACTAAAATGGACTATGAAAAATATTTACGACATAGATCCAGGAGATGTTTGGTGGTCTGCAAGTGATATTGGCTGGATTGTGGGGCACTCTTACATAGTTTATGCTCCTTTATTTCATGGATGCACGACAGTAATTTTTGAGGGAAAGCCAGTTGGTACTCCTGATGCTGGAGCATTTTGGAGAGTCATTTCTGAGTATAAGGTTAAAACTATGTTTACGGCTCCCACTGCTTTTAGAGCGATTAAAAAAGAAGATTCAAAAGGAGAATTTTTTAAAAAATATGATTTATCAAAATTTGAAGCTTTGTTTTTAGCTGGAGAACGAGCTGATCCAGATACAATCCATTGGGCTGAAAAATTATTAAATAAACCTGTCATAGATCATTGGTGGCAAACAGAGACAAGCTGGTCGATAACTGCTAATTTTAAGGGACTTGGGCTTTTCCCAACTAAATATGGATCCGCTGGAAAACCAGCACCTGGCTATGATGTTCGGGTATTAAGAAAAAATGGTACTGAGGCAAAACCAGGTGAAATGGGAGATATTGTTGTTAAACTACCTCTTCCCCCAAGTACATTTCCAACTCTATGGAATGCTGACAAAAGATACAAAGAAAACTATATGGACACTTATCCTGGTTACTATCAAACCTATGATGCAGGTCATATTGATGAAGATGGATATGTTTGGATTATGTCACGGACTGATGACATTATTAATGTTGCAGGTCACCGACTATCAACTGGTGCGATGGAGGAAATATTATCTGAGCATCCAGATGTTGCAGAATGTGCCGTCATTGGAATAGCCGATAAACTAAAAGGACAGTTACCCATAGGTCTTGTAGTTATAAAGACAGGAGCAAGCAAAGAACAAAATCAAATTTCAAAAGAATGTGTTGCAATGGTACGAAATAAAATTGGACCGGTTGCAGCTTTTAAAACTGCAATTGTAATAAAAAGACTCCCCAAAACAAGATCTGGAAAAGTGCTGAGATCTATTATGAGAAAAATTGCAGACAAGGAAGAATTTAAAGCACCAGCAACTATTGATGATCCTAATATTTTAGATGAAATTAAAAACGCTTTTATTGAAGCAAAAATTTTATAATTACTAAATTTAGAAAAAAATATTTATTGAATAAATAACTGCAATATATCTTGTAACTTTTCCAATACTTACTAGTATTAAAAATTTAGTAAAATTAGTTTTAAAAACTCCAGAAATAAATGTTAATGGATCTCCTATAATTGGTACCCAAGAAAATAATAAAGACCAAGCTCCATATTTTTTAAACAGATTAGAATACTTATTCAATTGCATGCTTGAAAAAGGAAACCATTTTTTTCCTTGAAAGCGCAAAACATGAATTCCCAAATACCAATTGACACAGGAACCTAAAATATTACCGATGCTTGCAAAGAATAATAATAAAAATTTATTATAAGTTCCAAGAGACAACATACCGAATAAAGTTATCTCTGATGATACTGGTAATATGGTTGCAGCAAAAAAACTTATAAAAAAAAGAGCAATATATTCCATCAATAGGCAAAATAATTGCTAATCTCTTTCAAGATAATTTGTTTGTATAAGAAATTATACTTTCTATTGATCGATAAAATTTCGCTCAATGCACATAGCGATACCCATACCACCACCAATGCACAAAGTAGCTAAACCCCTTTTAGCTTTTGTTTTTTGCATCTCGTGAATTAATGTTACTAAGATTCTCGCTCCTGAAGCACCAATCGGATGACCTAAAGCAATTGCTCCACCATTAACGTTGA
>VTPP01000007.1 GCA_008638225.1 Pelagibacteraceae bacterium | reverse complement strand
CCAAATTTTGGAAGAGATAAAGGCTGGACATGCCACTCTAAATTAGCGCTAGTTTGTGCCTCATCACTTTTAGCAAAAGCGCCTAATGTGGAAGGAGGCATGGTCATGGGACCTGTTCTGAATAAAGCATATTCAAGAACCATTTTCATTCTGCTAAATATATTTTTATATAAAGTGTTAACTGTCTTGCAATTTGAGACTTTATAAACAGTTCTGATTTGTAAATGATCTTGTAAATTTTCTCCCACTCCAGGTAGATCGTGTACTGGCTCTACTCCTATACTATTTATTAAAGAAACTGGTCCTATTCCTGACACCTGAAGCAAATGAGGAGAACTTACCGCTCCTGCTGCTAAAATCACTTGATCAGAGGCTGTAACAGTTAACTGCTCTCTTTTGTGAAGGATTTTTAGTCCATAGGCTTCTAATTTTGCACTAGCCCAAGCTCGCTCTCTGTTTTTGGGCTGATTGAGTGTTTCGTTAGTTATGGTTTTAGTTAATACTTTTAATACCTGGGCATTTGTCATAATGGTTAAATTTTTTCTATGCCTAATTGGCTTTAAAAAAGCATCCGACATAGACCAGCGAATTCCTTTTTTTTGGTTCATATGAAAATATGCACAACCTTCATTGTCTCCCCTATTAAATTCTTCAATACTCGGTATGCCTTGCTCAGATGCGGCCATTCTCCATGAATCTAAAATAGGCCACTGCACCCGTGGTTGTTCAACTCTCATTTCTCCGTCAGACCCATGCCACTGATTATTTCCACCAAAATAACTTTCTATAGATTTGTATGTATCCAAAGAATGTTTCCAGTCCCAAATAGTATCTCCAGTTCTTTCAATCCATTTCTGATAATCACTTTCCTGCCCGCGCATATAAATCATAGCATTAATAGATGATGAACCGCCCAGCACTCTTCCTCTGGCGTAATGAATAGATCTGCCGTTTAGTCCAGGATCGGGTTCCGTTTTAAAACACCAATCAGTTCTTGGATTGTTAATGGTAAATAAATAACCAACTGGAATCTTAATCCAAATCCAATCATCTTTTCCACCGGCTTCAATTAATAAAACTTTATGATTAGGATTTGCTGATAGCCTGTTTGCAAGTAAACAACCTGAACTTCCAGCGCCCACAATGATAGTATCGAAGTGAGACTTGTCAGTAATAGTCATTGTTTAAATTTTATTTAATAATTTTGATGCCTTCTTTACTGAAAAAAACATCTAAAATTTTTTCAGTAATCTGCTTGGCATTCAAACCTGCAACATCGTACATTTTTTCAGGTGTATCTTGCTCAATAAATACATCTGGTAACATCATCGATCTGAACTTTAATCCTTTGTCAAAAATTCCTTTTTCTGCAAGCAAATTTGCAACATGCGATCCGAAACCTCCGATAGATCCCTCTTCAATGGTAATCATCATATCGTGCTTTCTTGCGCAACGAGTAATTAATTCTTCATCTAGTGGTTTTGCAAATCTTGCATCGATAATTGTTGTAGTAATTCCTTTGTTCTCTAAATTGTTAGCTGCGATTTTACATTCTTCTAATCTTGTACCTAAACTAACAATGCAAACTTGTTTTCCTTCTCTAACTACTCTGCCTTTTCCAATTTCTAATTTTTCATCAATGGAGGGAAGCTCTATTCCTGTACCATTACCCCTTGGATATCTAAAAGCGCTAGGTCTATCGTTAATATCAATCGATGTATTAATCATTCGCACTAATTCTGACTCATCACTTGGTGCCATCACAACAAAGTTAGGAAGAGTTGCAAGATAAGTAATATCGAAAGATCCTGCATGGGTCGGCCCATCAGCTCCTACTAATCCTGCTCTATCAATTGCAAATCGAACTGGTAACTTTTGAATTGCAACATCGTGCACTACTTGATCATATGCTCGTTGTAAAAAAGTAGAATAAATTGCAGCAAATGGTTTATATCCCTCTGTTGCAAGTCCTGCTGCAAAAGTTACAGCGTGTTGCTCTGCAATACCAACATCAAACGTTCGTTTTGGAAATTGTTTTTGAAAAATATTAATACCAGTTCCCGCTGGCATGGCACCGGTGATTGCAACAATTTTATTATCTCGCATAGCATGTGCAGTTAATGTTTCTCCAAATACATTTGTATAAGAAGGTTTATTAGATGAACTTTTTGATTGTTCGCCAGTTGTGACGTTAAATTTTGTTACACCGTGATACTTATCTTTCGATTCTTCAGCGGGTTGATATCCTTTTCCTTTTTGTGTGATCGCATGAATTAAGAATGGTCCTTCATGAGTTGAATTCTTTACATTTTTTAATACAGGAAGTAGTTGATCAAAATTATGTCCGTCTACAGATCCAACATAAAAGAAACCCATTTCTTCAAATAACGTACCGCCAACTGCCATTCCTCTCAAGTATTCTTCTGCTTGGCCAATTCTTTGTTTCAATCTTCCTGGAAATTTATTTGCTAACTTTTTAAAAAAATTTCTAAATCCAATATATTTTTTTCCCGATAATAATTTAGTCAGATAAGAACTCATGGCTCCTACTGGAGGTGCTATCGACATCTCGTTATCATTTAAAATAACAATTAACCTAGAGTCCATTGCACCAGCATTATTCATAGCTTCATAAGCCATACCAGCACTCATAGCTCCATCACCTATCACACTTATAATATTATTTTTTTTTCCTTCTAAATCTCTTGCAACAGCCATTCCCAATCCTGCAGAAATAGAGGTTGAACTATGCGCAGCTCCAAATGGATCATACTGACTTTCAGATCTTTTAGTAAATCCAGATAAACCACCACCCTGTCTCAAAGTTCTGATTTTATTACGTCTGCCAGTTAAAATTTTATGAGGATAAGCTTGATGTCCAACATCCCAGATCAATCTATCGTTGGGAGTATCGAATAAATAATGAATAGCAATAGTAAGTTCTACCACACCAAGACCTGCACCAAGATGTCCACCAGTTACTGATACTGCATCCACCAATTCTTCTCTCAGCTCTTTTGCCAGCAGCGGTAACTGCTCTTCTTTTAATTTTTTTAGATCAGACGGGTAATTAATCTGATCTAATAAAGGTGTATTTGGCATCAATGGTCCCTTTGCAATATAAATTCAGCTGAGGATATCAGCCTATCTGCTTTTGATCCATATTTTTTTAAAGAATTCTGAATTTTGATAAGTAAGTTTTTAGTAAGCATGTTGGTTTTTTCTAAACCAAGAGTGGACAATAAAGTTGCTTTTCCTTTTTTATTATCCTGCTTAGAGGGTTTACCTAACTTATCCTGATCTCCATACTCATCAAGCAAGTCATCTGCAATTTGAAATAATAATCCAATATCTAGTCCGATATGTTTTAATTCTGATCTTGCTTCATTTTTTTTTGCTACAATAGCTGCAGCTTCAATACAAAATCCCATCAATTCTCCAGTTTTTTTATTTTGCATATCAATAATTGTTTTCTGATCCTGGGAATTTCCTTCAAAAGATAAATCAAGAAATTGGCCACCTGCAATTCCTAAATGGCCTGAACAAGACGCAAGAGCAAATACTAAATCACTTTTGATGGACTTGTCTAAATTTAGTTGGTCACTAGTTAATATTTCAAATGCAATGGTCAAAAGTGAATTGCCTGCAAGGATAGCTGTGGACTCTCCAAATTTTTTATGTGTACTTTGTTTGCCTCTTCTAAAATCATCGTTATCCATTGCTGGAAGATCGTCGTGAATTAGAGAGTAACTATGAACACACTCTATGGCTGCAGCAATCACGATTGCTGTCTCTTTTTTTAAATCAAATAAATCGAAAGCAGCAACTGTTAAATAAGATCTAATTTTTTTTCCGCCAGCAAACAACCCATAAGCCATCGCATCATATAAATCATTAGACTGTTTTTGTTTTGAGAAATAATTTTTTAAATAATTGTCTGTTTGATCTGCAACAGATTTGATGTCAGTAGCAAACGAGGGCATACTTATTACTCCCTAACAAAATCTTTTTTACTTATGTTACCTTCTTTATCAATACTAATCTGCTCCACCTTCATGGTGGCTTCTTTTAATTTGGACTCGCAATGTTTTTTTAATTGAATGCCTCTGGTGTATTCATCAATCGACTCCTCCAACTGCGCACTACCGTCTTCTAATTTGGAGACAATCTGCTCTAATTGCTCTAAAGCCTGTTCAAAAGATAGCTTTTCTATGTCAGCTGGAATATTGTTTTTTTTCATCAAAAGCATAATAAATATTTAACAATGAAATTCTATTCAAATATTTACAAACCAAATAAAAAAAATTTAGCAAAAGCTACTAAGCTCATAAAATCTGGTGCTGTTATAGCGATACCCACAGAAACAGTTTATGGTCTTGCTGGAAATGCGTACCGAAACGATGCTATCAAAAAAATATATTCTTTAAAAAATAGACCCAAAAACAATCCTCTAATTGTTCATTTTCCAAGTCTTGCGGCAATGCATAAGGAAGTAGTAATAAATGATCAATTAATCAGATTGGCAAAACACTTTTCTCCAGGTCCATTAACATACATACTTTCATTAAAAAAAGGGTCTAAGATTTCAAAATTAGTATTAAATAGTAAAAAACAAATTGCTTGCAGAATTCCTAAGAATAAAACATTTTTATCAGTTCTAAAACAATCTGGCGTTCCTATAGCTGCTCCTAGTGCCAATCTTAGCAATCAAGTTAGCACGACTAGAGCTATCGATGTTCAAAAAGAATTTGGAGACAAAATTCCTCTTATACTACATTCTAAAAAAACAAGTATAGGATTAGAATCTACAGTTATATCTCTTGGATCTACTATCAATATTTTAAGACCAGGGGCAATCACTGCTCAAATGATTTCTAAAGTTTTGAATAAAAGAGTGTTTGAAAAAAAACATAAAGGAGATGTTATTGCTCCAGGTCAATTTAAGAAACACTACTCACCAGGTATTCCTGTATATCTAAATAAAACAAAGGCAAAAAAAGATGGGGCTTTATTGGTATTTGGAAAATATAAACCGGCTAAAAATATTTTTTTTCTTAGTAAACAATCGTCCCTACAAGAAGCGGCAAAAAATCTTTATGTTTATCTACGTAAAATCAAAGAATTAGGATATAGCTCTGTTTCTATCACTAAAATTCCTAATAAAGGAATTGGCAAAGCAATCAATGACAGACTGAACAGGGCATCAAAATGAAACAATTAGAAATTAGTAATCTACAAAAAATATTCGGTAAATTTGAGGCAGTAAAAAAAATTAATTTTTCTATTTCGCAAAACCAAACAGTTGCGTTACTAGGACCAAATGGATGTGGAAAAACCACTACGATCGCAATGATTCTTGGATTAATCACTCCTACCTCGGGAACTATTACTATTAATAATAAAATATTAACTAAAGATCATCATTATTTAGCAAAAATGAATTTTGCCTCTCCTTATGTGGAGTTACCAAAAAAATTAAAAGTAATAGAAAATCTAAATGTGTATGCAATGATGTATGAAATTTCTAATGCTAAAGCAAAAATTGAACAGCTAGTAGAAGAATTAAATTTAGCTCCTATTTTATATAAAAAAACTGGTGAACTTTCTTCTGGTCAAAGAAACAGAGTCTCGCTTGCTAAATCTATTATTAATGACCCAAAAATTCTTCTTTTGGATGAGCCTACTGCCAGTCTGGATCCTGACACTGGAGACTTTATTAGAACATTTTTAGAAACTTATAAAAAGAAAAACTCCATGGCTATTTTACTAGCATCTCACAATATGGATGAGGTCACAAGATTGAGTGATTACGTATTAATGATGAAAGAAGGGTCTATTATTGACGAAGGAACAACAGGTGAATTAATTAAAAAACATGGGAGACATGATTTAGAAGAAGTATTTCTTAAATTAGCGAGGCAAAATGAAGATTAGAAGAATTTTATCTTTAATGCTTAGACATTTTTATTTGATTAAAGCATCTCTTCCTAGGATTGTTGATTTGATCTACTGGCCAACGGTCCAGATTATTTTATGGGGTTTTGTTTCGAAGTTTTTTACGATGCACAGCTCTTATTTTAACAATACAGCCGGTATTATTCTAAGTGCTGCAATACTCTATGATTTTTTATTTAGATCTAGCATTAGTTATAACATGCTTTTTTTAGAAGAGATTTGGAGCAGAAACTTAATTAACTTATTTGTATCTCCTATTAAAATTAGTGAAATTGTAATTGCCTTAACCTGCACTGCTCTTTTGAGAACAATGATAGGACTTGTTCCTGCGGTATTAATTGCCATTCCTCTTTTTGGTATATCGCTTCTTGAGCTTGGATATCCGCTCATTTTACTATTACTCAGCTTATACATTTTTGGAATTACTTTAGGGCTACTTGTTACTGCTGGTCTAGTTAGATTTGGTCCCTCTTTTGAAAATATTGCTTGGGCAAGTTTATTTTTTATCGCTCCGATTGGTTGTATTTATTATCCAGTTGAGATTTTACCAAATTGGCTACAACCCATTGCACTTGCATTACCACTCGCTCACATTTTTGAAGAAACAAGATCCATATTAATTACAAATACGGTGCACTACTCAAATATTTATTATGCATTGATGCTAAATATGATTTATTTATTTTTAGCTATTTGTACCTTTTACTATTCTTTCAAAACTGCAAAGATCAAAGGTAGTTTAATTAATGTTGGTGAATAATTTAGAAGACAACAAGTATTTGGTGGTCTTGTTAGGATTCGAACCTAAAACGCTTGTTTCGAAGACAAGCATGATATCCATTTCACTACAAGACCATTAAGATATTATAACAAGATAATGCCAAATAAAAAATACAACTTTACTGTTTCAGAAGAACAAAATGCTAAGCGCGTTGATCACTTTATTGTTGAGGAATTGCCTTCATTTAGCAGAACTAAAATTAATAAATTAATTAAAGAAGGAGGACTTTTTGTAAATGGAAAACCAATTGATGAGAGTTCAAAAAAGGTAAATTTTGGTGATGAAGTGGAACTAGTAGTTCCGGAGGCTATTACCACAGACATTAAGCCTCAAAAAATTCCAATAGATATTGTCTATGAAGACGATGATTTGCTTGTAGTAAATAAACCGATTGGCATGGTGGTCCACCCTGGTGCTGGCAATCCTGATGGTACTTTAGTAAATGCTCTCCTTCATCACTGCAAAGGAAATTTATCTGGAATTAATGGAGAACTCAGGCCTGGCATTGTTCACAGAATTGATAAAGATACCTCTGGGTTATTAGTGGTTGCAAAAAACGATATTGCTCATAATGAACTAGCTAAACAATTTGAAGAACATACAACACAAAGAACTTATCTAGCTTTTGTCTGGGGAATGATGAAGCCAATACACGGTAGAATAGAAACTTTAATAGGAAGAAGTAGGTACAACAGGCAAAAAATGAGCGCTGATGTTGCCAGCGGTAAGGATGCAATTACTAATTATAAAACTTTAGAAATTTTTAAAGGAAAAACAATACCTGATATTAGTTTGATAGAGTGTCAATTAGAAACTGGAAGAACGCATCAAATACGGGTTCACCTAGCCCATAAAAAAAATCCTATTTTAGGTGATCAAATGTATGGAAGCAAAATGAGAAAAATTAGAGATATTGATCCAGAATTACAAAAAATAATTGAAGAAATAAATTTCCAAGCACTGCACGCACAATCGTTAGGCTTTATTCATCCTAAAACTAAAGAAGAACTTTTTTTTACCACAGAATTGCCTAAAGATTTGTTAAAGTTACAGAAAATGTTAAAAAGACTTGGAAATTGATCCCTTGTTTTTTTTATTTTAGAAATTAAATAATTACTTAGATATGAGCAAAGACCTTGCACCAACAAATGTACCTGTACTTACTCCCGAGGGAAGTTTTGCTTCCTATTTATCTAAAATTAGAAAATTTCCAATGCTTGATGCAGCAGAAGAGTATGTGCTTGCCAAAAATTGGAGAGATAAAGGAGATAAGGAAGCTGCTCATAAGTTAGTTACAAGTCATTTACGATTAGTTGCAAAAATTGCAATGGGCTATCGTGGTTATGGATTACCAGTAAGCGAACTTGTTTCTGAAGGCAACATTGGACTGATGCAAGCTGTTAAAAAATTTGATCCTGAAAAAGGATTTAGACTAACCACATATGCGATATGGTGGATTAAAGCTTCTATCCAGGAATATGTTTTGCGTTCTTGGAGTTTAGTTAAAATTGGAACTACATCTGCACAAAAAAAATTATTTTTTAATTTAAAAAAAATAAAAAACCAAATTTTTGCTGCAGAACAAGGAGATCTTTTGCCAGAGCATGTTACAGAAATTGCTAATCAATTAAATGTTAGAGAAGATGAGGTTGTTTCTATGAACCAGCGCCTTGCAGGACATGAACATTCTCTTAATGCTCAAGTGGGTAATGAAGAAGGTGATGCGGAATGGCAAGATTGGGTGGTTGATGAAGAAGCTGATCAAGAGTTACAAATTTCACAAAGACAAGAGCTTAACCAAAGACAGGCATTATTAAAAAATGCACTGCACGTTTTAGATGAAAGAGAAAAAGAAATTTTATACGACCGAAGACTAATTGATGAACCAAAAACTTTAGAAGAGCTAAGCCAAAAATATAAAGTTAGTAGAGAACGAATTCGTCAAATTGAAAATAGAGCTTTTGAAAAAGTTCAAAAAGCTATGCTTGAAAATATCAAGCAACCCAAACAACTATCGGTTAATTAAAGTTTAAAAGGATTTTCAACAAGTATTGTGTCTTCCCGTTCTGGACTTGTAGAAATACTTGAAATTTTAGCTCCTATAAAATCTTCTAGTTCACTTAAATATATTTTAGCTTGCTGAGGCAATTCATCATAATTTCTTGTGCCAAGGGTACTTTTCATCCATCCCTTAAATGTTTTATAAATCGGTTTTACCCTTGCTTGATCTTCCGCTGAAGCTGGTAAGTAATCTAATTTTTCTCCATCCAAATCATACTCTACGCACATCTTAATTTCATCACATGCATCTAACACATCCAGTTTCGTAAGTGCAATTCCATTAATTCCTGATACTTTAACTGTTTGCCTAACTAAAACAGCATCAAACCAACCACAACGTCTTTTTCTTCCTGTGACCGTTCCAAATTCATTTCCTCTTTTTCCAAGCAATTCTCCTGTTGAATCTTTTAGTTCTGTAGGAAAAGGCCCTTCTCCAACTCTTGTCGTGTATGCCTTTGTAATTCCAAGTACATAATCAATAACATTAGGACCACAACCAGTTCCAATTGCTGCTGCTCCTGCCACAGTATTGGATGAGGTTACATAAGGGTAAGTTCCGTGATCCACATCTAGTAGAATTCCCTGAGCCCCTTCAAATAATATTTTTTTTCCCTCTTTTCTAAATTGATCCATTTTTCTCCATACCGGTTGGGAAAACTTTAAAATTTCTGGAGCAATTTTTAGAAGATCTTTCATAAGATCATCTTTTTTGAAAACCTTTTTCTTTAGGCCTTTTCGAATAGCATTGTGATGTTCCAGCACTATTTCTAATCGGTTTGCTAGATTAGACTCTGATTTTAAATCCATCACACGAATAGAGCGTCTACCAACTTTATCTTCGTATGCCGGACCAATGCCTCTTCGTGTAGTTCCTATTTTTCCTTTTCCTGCTGAATCCTCTCTGATTTCATCCATCTCTCTGTGAAATGGCATAATTAAATTTGCTGTTTCTGCTAAAATCAAATTATCTTCTGTAACCTTGACACCTTGTTTTTCTATTTGTGTTATTTCATCAAGTAATGCCCACGGATCAACCACAACACCGTTTCCAATAACTGATATTTTATCTTGTCTAACAATTCCTGATGGTAATAATTTTAATTTGTAAACTTTTCCGTCTATGACTAACGTGTGCCCCGCATTGTGACCGCCCTGAAATCTGACGACTATATCTGCCTGCTCGGATAGCCAATCAACAATCTTTCCTTTTCCCTCATCTCCCCATTGAGATCCAACAACAACTATATTTTTCATTTATTTAAATTTGTTATGTAGTTCTACAGAGGTTAAATGATTTACTGGCCCATGACCCTTTCCATAATTAAGATTGGATCTAATTGCATTATTAACATATCTAATTCCAAGTTCACACGCTTTGTGCAGAGGTTTTCCACAGCCTAAAAACGTTGCTATAGCTGAGGATAAAGTGCAACCGGTCCCATGGGTATTTTTTGTAGTAATTTTTTTATTTTTGAACACATGCAGTTCTTTTGTATTAACCAAAATATCTTGAACCCATTTATTCTTTAAATGGCCACCTTTAATTAAAACATTATTTGCTCCCATTTGTATAAGGGCATAAGCAGCAAGGATCATTTCATCGAAAGTTTTAATTTTTTTACCAATTAAAACTTCTGCTTCTGGTATGTTAGGTGTTATTAAAAAAACTTTACTTATTAACTCATCTCTTAAAATCGATATTGCCTGATTATCAATAAGTTTGGTTCCACTTTTGGCAATCATCACAGGATCTAAAACTATTCTTTTATTTTTTATATTTGCCAGTGATTTAATTACTTCTTTAATAACTTCTTTTGAATGTAACATGCCAATTTTGATAGAGTCAGGTTTGATATCTTTTGCAGTAAATAATATTTGTTTAGAAATTTCTTTTGGAGAAACTGGAACAATAGAAGATACTCCCGTTGTATTTTGAGCGGTAATAGCTGTAACTGCTGTCATGGCATAGCCACCTAAAGCTGTAACGGTTTTAATATCAGCTTGAATTCCAGCACCGCCAGATGAATCTGAGCCTGCTATAATTAGAATTTTAGTTCTTGGTTTCACTAAATTGCTTTTGATACAATACTAATAGCTTTTGCTAACAATTTTTTATCATGAGATTCTCCCATGATTCTGATCTTTGGTTCTGTACCAGATTTTCGTACTAACAATCTTCCTTTATCCCCTAATAATTTTTCTGCTTTTTTAATTGCGGAAATACATGATTTACTTTTGATAATATTTTTATCTTTTACTATTTTGTTTTCTAATATTTGTGGAACAGCTTTGAATACTTTAAGTAACTTACTTGCTTTTGATCCTTTGCGCATAGAAAATAAAACTTCGAGAGCCACTAAAAGTCCATCACCAGTGGTTGTAAAGTCACCAAGAATAATATGACCGGATTGCTCTCCTCCTAAATTGTATTCTAATTTTTGCATCTTTTCTTTCACATAACGATCACCAACATCCGCTCTGGCAAATTTAATATTATTTTTTTTGAAATGCTGTTCTAGTCCTAAATTACTCATTAGAGTTCCCACCACTCCACCTTCTAAAATTTTTTTCTTATTCCATCTAGTCGCAATCATTCCAATGATTTGATCGCCATCAATTATAGTTCCTTGCTCATCACATAATATTAATCGATCTGCATCCCCATCCAACGCAATACCAAGATCTGCTTTGTGTTTTTTAACTGCTTGACGCATAGCTTCGGGGTGAGTGGAGCCGCAATTTTCATTAATATTTATTCCATCTGGATTTACGCCTAAAGAAAAAACAGTGGCTCCTAGTTCCTTTAATATTTTCGGAGCAGATTTGTACCCGGCTCCATTCGCACAATCGATAACTACTTTCATTCCGTTAAGAGTGAAACTTTCTGGAAAATTACTTTTTAAAATTTCAATATATCGTTCATTTCCATCTTCTAATCTTGTAACTCGTCCAAGCTCTTCTACCGGCACTAATAATTTAGATTGTTTTTGATCAATTAATTTTTCAATTTTTTTTTCGACTTTATCTGACAATTTTAATCCATCTGGTCCAAATAATTTAAGACCATTGTCATGATATGGATTATGAGATGCGGTAATCATGATTCCCATATCTGCTTTCATAGACCTTGTTAACATTGCTAAGGCATTAGTAGGAATGGGTCCAAAAGTAATTACGTGCATCCCAGCAGATGTTAAGCCAGATACCAAAGCAGGCTCTAACATATATCCAGATATTCTCGTATCTTTAGCGATGATAGCTAAATGTTTTTTTTTATCTTTAATTTTGAAAAAACTTCCAGCAGCTAATCCAAATTTGTAAAAATGTTGTCCGGTAATATTACCTTCATTAACTGTTCCTCTAATACCATCTGTACCAAAATATTTTTTCATTAAATGCTTCGTAATGCTGAATTAATAGATAATGCCTCGTTAATTTCTTTTATATCATGCACCCTAAAAAACTGAACTCCTTGATTTGCACCAATTATTACTGATGATATCGTACCGCCTATTCTTGAAATAGTATCTCTTTCTCCCATTATCTTTCCAATAAAACTTTTCCTGGATGGTCCTAGCATTAATGGGCATCCAAGAGAGTGAAAAAAAGAAATATTACTAATTAAAGTTAAATTATGCTTAACGTTTTTTCCAAAGCCAATTCCTGGATCAAGAATAATTTGTTTTTTTTTTAACCCTTTTTGCTCCAGCCTTCTTATCTTTTCCTCAAAATAATCATAAATATCTATCAATACATTTCTATAACTTGGATTATTTTGCATTATTTCAGGAGTTCCTTGAGAGTGATTTAGTATAATTGGCTTTTTTAATTTAATAACAACCTCTTCAGAGTCCGGATCAAAATCTAAGGCCGATACATCATTAATAATTTTAGCTCCCGCCTCAACTGCTTTTTTCATTACCATGCTTTTTCTTGTATCAATCGAAACAATACTATTTTTTAAATTTTTTATTTTTTGAATAATGCCAATAACTCTTTTGCATTCTTGTTCATCAGGAATTAATTTGGCACCAGGTCTTGTAGATTCTCCTCCAACATCAATAATTTGTGCTCCTTGCATAACCATTTTTTTTGCATGCTCTATTGCTTTTTTAGATTGATAAAATTTTCCACCATCAGAAAAACTATCTGGGGTTATATTTAAGACTCCCATAATCACTGGTCTTAATAAGCTTAAATTAAAAATCGATTCTCTTTTTTTTTTTATGTTATTAAGATCTTTGAGAACTTGATTTCTATCAGTTTTGTGTAATTTCGAAATATGTGAAACAGAGATAATTTTTTTTTGTTTATGTTTTTTATTAATAATTTCAATATTAGAAAATGCAATTTCGCTGATACCACACAAAGGTAGAGCTAATTTTTTTTTAATTTGATATTTAGCATCACTTCCATAAATAAAGTTTAGTGGCCTAATATAAACAGACCGCATGTGGGAAAATTAGTTTTGTAATTTTGGTTTCAAACCCATAGAACCTAGGGCGCTATCCGGTGAAGATGAGCTTTCTTCATCTTTAGTTATTCCGCGATTAGGAAAAATATTTTTATAAATTAAATTTCTAATCTCATCTCCGTTTAAAGTCTCATATTCTAATAGTGCTTTAGAAATTTTGTGCAGGTCATCTAGTTTTTCTGTAAGAATTTTTTTAGCTCGGTTATAACCAGTGTCTACAATTTTTCTTACCTCAGCATCTATTTTTTTTGCAGTCTCTTCAGACACATTTTGTGTTCGAGCAACGGATCTACCTAAGAAAACCTCTTCTTCATTTTCTTGATAAGCAATAGGTCCCATCAGTTCACTCATGCCCCATCTCGTCACCATATTTTTTGCCATTTTAGTTACCATCTCTATGTCTGATGATGCACCTGAAGTTACTTTGTCGTGTCCAAAAATGATCTCTTCTGCAATACGGCCACCCATAGCAACTGAAATATCTGCGTACATTTTTTCTCTCGTCATTGAAAGCTGATCTCGCTCAGGAAGTCTCATCACCATTCCTAATGCTCTACCTCTTGGAATAATAGTTGCTTTATGAATTGGGTCTGATGCTTTTTCATATAAAGCAACAATTGCGTGTCCACCTTCGTGATATGCCGTTAATTTTTTTTCATCTTCCGACATCACCATTGATCTTCGTTCTGCTCCCATCATAACTTTATCTTTTGCCTCTTCCAGGTCAGACATGGTTACAATTCTTTTATTTTTTCTTGCAGCTAGTAATGCAGCCTCATTACAAATGTTTGCTAAATCTGCTCCTGAAAAACCAGGTGTTCCTCTAGCGATCGTTCTAGCAATCACATCTGGTCCTGTTGTAATTTTTTTTAAGTGAACTTTTAAAATAGCCTCTCTACCTATGATATCAGGATTAGGAACAACTACTTGTCTGTCAAATCTACCTGGTCTTAATAATGCAGGATCCAATACATCTGGTCGGTTAGTTGCTGCAATTAATATTACTCCCTCATTAGTCTCAAAACCATCCATCTCGACTAATAGTTGGTTTAATGTTTGTTCACGCTCATCATTACCACCGCCAAGACCAGCTCCTCTGCTTCGTCCTACGGCATCAATCTCGTCAATAAAAATAATGCATGGTGCATTTTTCTTTCCCTGCTCAAACATGTCTCTCACACGCGAAGCACCTACTCCCACAAACATCTCAACAAAATCTGATCCTGAAATAGTAAAGAAAGGAACATTTGCTTCTCCGGCAACCGCTCTTGCGATCAATGTTTTTCCTGTACCAGGAGGTCCAATTAATAAAGCTCCCTTTGGTATTTTTCCTCCAAGTTTTTGAAATTTTCTTGGGTCTTTTAAAAATTCTACTATTTCTTCTAATTCTTCTTTAGCTTCGTCAACGCCTGCAACATCTTGAAATGTAACTCTACCATGCGCCTCGGTTAATAGTTTTGCTTTGGATTTTCCAAAACCCATCGCCCCACCTTTTCCTCCTTGCATCTGACGCATAAAAAATATCCAAACACCAATAAGCAACAACATAGGAAACCATGACAAAAGCACACCAAAAAAAGATGGCATTTTATCTTCGATGGGTCCCGCTGAAAAAGAAACTCCTTTAGAAGAAAGTTTTTCTACTAAGTTAGGATAATTTGGTGAGTAAGTTCTAAATTTTGTTCCATTAGCAAAAGTTCCTTCGATACTATTTCCCTTAATATCAACCGATACAATATTTCCCTTTTCTACTTCTCCAAGAAAAGTTGAGAAAGGTAAATCTTTAGAGGCAGAAATTGTTGCGGGGTTTTGAAATAGATTAAAAAGTCCAAGTACTAAAAGGGCTATGATTCCCCACATGGTTAAATTTTTTAAATTCATACAGTATAAAATAATTACTTAAATTAATCTTACAAGGCGCAAAATAACACAAAAACCAATTAAATTGTTGGAATTATCAAGCATTTCTGTTTTCTTTGTTCATTATGATTTTATGTTTATCCAAACTGAACGTAAAACCACCTAAAGTTATCTTAGAAAAATTATTTGATTGAATAGAAGAAATTAAATATTTAAGGCCTTTCGCTCTTGGAGGATAATCTTTTCCTGATCTTTTTTGAATAAGTTCGGCCATCACTCTGTAAATAATTTCAGCTGGTTGTTCCAAAAACAACTTAAGGTCAATATTTACTTTATTTTTATGAACAACATGAACATGTTTTTTTTGAAATTTTTTTACGTAAAAATCAATTGCTTCCTTCGCTGTATTTAAATTACTAATTGTTTTTAAAATTCTAGATTGATCCAATCCTTCACTTGCAAGACTAGATTTTAGTTTTCTAATTCTTGATCGTAAAAATTTATTATTTGTATTAGAGGGATCTTTCACAAATGTTTTGAATATCTTTTCTGCTATATGCACTAAGTCTTTTTTTGCAATATTTAAAAAAGGTCTTAGCACATGAATCCCTTGTTTATTCTGACTAAGCATTTTCATGGAGGAAAGACCGTATAGGCCGCTACCTCTGGTTAGACGAATATAAAAATTTTCAATCTGATCATCTAAATGATGCGCTGTAAGCATAAATGAAATTTTTTTTGTTTTACAAAATGCACTAATAAGATCGTATCTATGATCTCTAGCATTTTTTTGAATGCTTTTTGAAATAGACTTTTTAATAGTTAAAATATTAGATTTAACATGAATTTTTAGAAGATTTTTTTGAACAGATTTTGCTTCTTTGGCGCTATTTGTTCTAATGTTATGATCAACAACTAAATAAAAAACTTTATTCTTTTTATGTTCGGAATATAGTTTTGAACAGAAAGCAAGCGCAAGACTATCGGGCCCACCAGAAACACATACAACAAATTTCTTAGTTCCAATATTTTTATTTAGTAATTGTTGAAAAGAAAGATAGGTTTTAGAGATTACTTTATCTTGTAAAAAGCCACTAAGTTTTGCATTTAAACTTACTTGTTTCATATTTGGCTTTCTGAATAATAGACTTATCTGCTTTTGGATATTGTTTTTCTACACCAACTAACATCAAACACCCTTGTTCTTTTTCTCCAAGTTCGGCAAGTGTAATTCCAAGTTTAAGTAAATTTTGTGGAGCTTTGTCACTTTTTGGAAATTTTTGATATCCATCTAAGTAAGCTGCGGCAGCATCGTGATACAATTGTCTAATATAATAAGTTTCTGCAAACCAATATTGCGCACTACCTGCTAATGGGTGTGTAGGATTTTTATCTACAAATTCTTTCAAGGCTAATTCTGCTTTCTCGTAATCACCAATTTTAATTAGGTCGGTTGCGAACTTGTATTGCTCTCCTGGATTACCTTTAGGCAACATTTGTTCTTTTGAAACAGTTGCTGTTTTTACAACTGGAGCTGGACTGATTGCTCTAGTTTCCTGCTTCTCACCACTTTTTATATTATTAGAACCTGTGCTATCCATGACTTTGCCAAAATCCTGCATTTTACTTGTGCCGGGAAATTGTTTTGGGGTGGCTTGTACTTGACTTGTATTAGCACTACTGTTTTGCTGATTATTTGAGTTTGATTGAACTGTACTTTTGACACCAAGTTCACTAAATCTTAGCTCGGTATCTTTTTGCATCTTTTCTAGTCGTTCAGATACTTTTTGCAAATTAAATAATGTTTCTTCGTGACCTGCTGTAATTCTTTGGATTTGCTCTTCTAATTCAGAAAGCTTAACAAGTTGTCGTGTTAAAGCTCCTTCTAAAGAAGCTGGAACACCTTCAGATAATCCTGCAGATTGAGTTGCAAAACTTTTGCTATAAACTGCTTTTTCCAGAGTTTTAAGATCTTTGTTTAAAGCTTGAATTTCTTCCAAAACTTTATCAAGTTTTTCATCTGCATAAACGTTAAAAGCAAATGTGCTCAATAATAAAAATGTAAATATTTTATTCATATTGCTAATTACATTACTACAATAAATTTAGGCAAAAAAAAGACCCTGAAGATTAATATCATTCAGGGTCTTTAATTTTAAAAACTAATTAGTTGCTTTTTACAGTAACTGATCTTCTGTTTTGAGACCAAGCTAATGCTGAAGAATCAGTGCTTACTGGTCTTTCTTTTCCATAGCTAATTACTTTAATGCTAGTTTTTGCAATTCCTTTAGTCATCAAGTAGTCGCTAACAGCGTTTGCTCGTCTTTCACCAAGAGCTAAGTTATATTCTCTAGTTCCTCGTTCGTCAGCATGACCTTCGATCACTACAGAAATTTTACTGCTCTTAATATAATCAGCTTGCTTATCTAAAGTTGCTTTTGAAGCAGTAGTCAGTCTTGAACTATTTGTTCCAAAAAACACTCTATCCGCAACACCTGTCGCTAAAAATTTTACTGTATCAGTTCCAGTATATACATCGTCGCCCTTTTTTTGAGTTTTTTGAGCAGTCGTTGAACATGCTGAAATAAAAATTCCTAAAGCAATTACTAAAAAAGTATTTCTTAAACTTTTTGTTAACATTTATTTACCTCTCACAATATGATTAATCTTAAGGTGTTTTCTATATAATTAGTGTTTTTTTAGCAACAATAAAAATGACTAATTAAGTAGAAATAACCCTATTTTTATTTATTTAGATAACAATCCAGACCAGGCTGGATCCGATGCATCTGTTGGCGTATCGATTTTTCTCTCATTATAACCGGTCAAATCTATGGACCATAAAGAAGATCCGCCACCAGCACCTGATTTACCTGATTTTTTTTCTCTATAAAAAATTAAAACTCTTCCATTGGGAGACCAGGAAGGAGCTTCTTGATAAAAATTTTCAGTAAGCAATCTTTCTCCAGATCCATCACTTCGCATTACTCCGATATAAAAGTTTCCTTTAAAAATTTTAGTAAATGCAATTAAATCTCCTCTTGGCGACCAGACTGGTGTTCCGTACAAACCCTCGCCAAAGGATATTCTCTTCACATTAGAACCATCACTTCGCATAACATAAATTTGTTGTGAACCACTGCGGTCAGAATTAAAGGTAATATACTTTCCATCGGAAGAATAAGAAGGGGATGTGTCGATAGATGGATGGGTTGTTAGTTGTTCAACCACTCTTGAAGACAAATCCATTGTATAAATGTCTGAATTTCCATCTTTAGCAAAACTCATGATAATTTTTTTTCCATCAGGAGAAAATCTTGGAGCAAATGTCATTCCAGGAAAGTCACCCACTACTTCCTGTGATCCTGTTTCTATATTAAGCAAATAAACTCTAGGTAAATTTTTAAAATAAGACATGTATGTAATCATTTGAGCGGTTGGATTAAATCTTGGAGTCAACACAAGCTCATTTCCTAATGTCAGATATTTATTGCCATATCCGTCTTGATCCATAATAGCTAATTTTTTTACTCTCTGATCTTTAGGTCCAGACTCCGCAACATAGATAATTCTAGTATCAAAATAACCAGACTCTCCTGTCATTCGTTCATAAATTTTATCAGAAATAATATGGGCAATTCTTCTCCAACTTTGCGGTGTTGCAAACAACGCCAACCCTTCAATTTCTTTTCCTCCAACAACATCCCAAAGTCTAAATTCTACTCGTAATCTTTTTTGTTCATCAATTACTAATTTCCCAGAAACCATAATCTGCGCTTTAATAAGGGTCCAATCTTGAAAGGTTGGTTTCACATGTGCAATGTTGGGTGATTGAATGTAAGACTTTGGATCAATAATAAAAAAAAGACCAGATCGTTTTAAATTATTAGAAATTGTCTCTGATATTTTCTCTTCTAAATTTAATTTTTTTAATTCCTCTGAAAATTTAGACGGATCTTCAATATAAAATTTAGAAACAGCGGTTGGCAAAGGTTCTAAATTACCTCTGGTAATATCAATTTTTACTAATGCAAAACTTGCTTGGGTAAAAAAAAGAATGGAAAAAAAAGATATACAAAATTTTTTCATGACTGATCTATTATCCTCTTAGCATTTCCTTTGCATCAAAATTAAGCTGAAGATCTTTCCATTTTTCATATCCTGTTGCTGGCATTTTTAAAGGATCACACAACTTAACTGCTCGCAAAGTACTTTCTGCCAACACTTTATAATAACCTTGGCCTGGCTGGTTCATTCTAGCATGATCTAATATTTCTGAGGATAAAATAGAGCCATCTTGTTTTAATTTTAATCTAATACGTACCAATAAATCTTGATCAAATGGAAGTCCTAAAGGAATATTCCAGCATTTATAAATTTGTGCTTTGATAGCATCTTCTTGACTCAACGTAATTCCTTTATTTAAATTAACTGAGCTGTCTTGGTTTTGAGTTAATTCTAAATTTTGTTTTTTTTGAATGTCAGCAGTTTCTTCCTTAGACTTGTCAATCAGTGCAGCTATTTTGTTAGGATCAAACAATTCTTTTTTTTCAAATTCTGAGGATTGACGATTCAACTCTTTAATCTCTTCTGGATTTTGTTTTGTTTTTTCTTCCTTTTTTTTATTCTTTACTTGATCTGGAAGCGGCACTGCATCTAATTTTTCTTTGGGAATAATTTTTGGTGGAGCTTGTTTAGTTACAACTCTTTCTTCTTGTTCTTTTTTAATTTTTTCTATGATTTCTCTAGCTTTTGGTGCAAAGGGTAATTGGGTTTTTTCAGAAATCTGAATAATATCTACCGCAATTAACTGTTGAGCAGTAATGGCCTCTTTTTTTACAAAAGGTAAGGAGACAACTGTAAATAATACAAAAAGAACATGAAAAAGTACGGACTGCGAAACACTTTTGTACATGAACTACCTTTTTATTTCAGAAAGGAGCGCTACTTTAGAAAATCCAGATCCAGACAATTTACCCATGATCTCCATGACCCTTCCGTAGTTAATATTTTTATCTCCTCGAACATAAATTCTTGTGTCAGTTCTATTTTTAGAAACTGCTAAAAGTTTAGGAATTAATTCATTAAATCCAATTTTAGTATCTTGAATAAAAATCTCTCCCAAAGAATTAATTGATAATGTTAAAGGTTCTTTGTCATCTGGTAAAGAATCGGCGTCACTATTAGGTAAATTAACGGGAACGCCCACAGTCAACATGGGTGCTGACACCATAAACACAATCAATAAAACCAACATGACATCGACAAATGGGGTAACGTTAATCTCGCTCATTAAAGATCTAGAGCGAGATCTGGATTTTGAAAACAAAAAAGCCATTTTATATTATTGTTAAAAAACTTTGTGTGAAATTTTCTAATTTTTGCGTATATTTTCTAGAATCGCTTGAGAACTTATTATAAGCAACAACTGCGGGTATTGCTGCAAGTAAACCAAGTGCTGTAGCAAATAAAGCTTCCGCAATTCCTGGCGCTACAATTGCAAGACTTGTATTTCTTGAAATGGCTATAGATTGAAAAGAATTCATGATTCCCCAAACTGTTCCAAACAATCCAACAAATGGCGCAACCGAACCTACCGTTGCAAGGAAAGAAAGATTCTTTTCATATTTTTCTATTTCTTTATCAATCGCAACATCCATTACTCGTTTAGTTCTTTCCGTTAATTGTCCTTTGCTTTTGCTATCTTGCGCACACTCCATGCCAGCTCTAAAAACCACAACTAAAGGATTGTCAGATGAGCTATCTGTTTTTTTATAAAAATCACTTGCTGATCTTGATGACCAAAACTGATCTTCAACTAAAGCTGTTTCTTTAAATAGTTTTTTAAAAATCTTAAATTTATCAAAAATTAGCGCCCAAGAAAATATTGAGGCTGCTAGAAGAGAGAGCATTACAAGTTTCACTACAATGTCTGCACGAATGAAAAGGGTGAAAATAGAAAAATCGGCGCTTGCTAGGCTGGCCGTTGCGGTTGCTGTAACTGGATCCATATATATTTTGTACTTTCTAATGTTGTCATTAATTTGTCTTTTTAGAGTTACATAAATTCGTTATTAAAGGCAACTTTTGAAAAGCTCCATGACTGCAACTGGCATTTTGCTTGGCTTGCCCTGCTTATTAACGCTAGCTAAAATAACTTTTGCCTTAACTAACAATTGCTCATTTTTTTTTGTAGTCCAACAATCTACTAAAAATACAGTTTGTTTCATTTCTAATTTTACAGCTGACAGACTTTTAAGTTCTGTTTTAACTATTAAATGATTTTCTAAATAGGCTGACTTTTTAAAGGCAATATCAAGATGAACAACCACAATTTGTAATCCGTATTTATCCATTAGTGTATTATGGTTAGTGCCTAGACTTCGGACCATTTCCGTTCTGGCTCTCTCTAAAAATTTTAAATAATTTGCGTAATAAACAATCCCACCAGCGTCGGTATCTTCGTAATATACACGAACATTATGTTCAAAATGTTTAGCCATGAAAACTTTCGTTGGAATAATGATCTACAAAATACTTTCCAATTAAAATAGCATCTGATTTATTAGAATCTTTTTTTTTATTTAATTGAGGTGATAAATCAGGAAACATTTCAATAACTTTAGTTCTGCTAGCATCTTTTTCAGATCCAATTAAATTAAAATGCTTTTTCCATTTTACTGGTCTAATAAAATAAATAGAGATTCCAAGAGCTGAACATATACCTTTAATGACGCCAAAAGATTGGCCGAAGTTAAACATGCTGGTCACACCTTGTCCTGGCATCGCACTTACCTGCTCTATAATAACCGAGGTTGTCTCACGATCTGTTATTCTAGATTTAATTTCATGAGCTAATTGAGCAGCATTGACCTGTCTCTTATTTTTTTTACCTTCAATCATAGTTGGCATATCAAAAAATGTGACGATTTTTTTATTCTCAAATACACTGATGGCTCCACTTACTCCAGGGTCTATTCCAAACACAATCAAGCTTGCATCTCCTTTAAAATATTTTCATCCACATCAAAATTTGTATAAACATTTTGAACATCCTCATCATCTTCTAGCAAATCAATAAAATCGATAATTTTTTCAAATGTTTCTTTATTAATTGAAACTGTATTTTTTGGTTTCCAAATAATTCCAGCAAAACTAAGATCTTTAATTTTTTTTTCAACAACGGTTCTAACATCATTAAAATTTTCTTTTTTAGAAAAAATTTCATGATATTCATCACCACTGATACAATCTTCTACTCCCGCTTCTAAAGCAAGCGCAAATACTTCCTCTTCAGAAATTAACTCTTTTCTAATTTTGATTTGACCCATTTCTTCGAACTGATATGAAACAGATCCTTCTACACCTAGAGAACAACCACTTTTTTCAAATAAAATTCTTAAGTTGGTAACTGTTCTATTTTTATTATCTGTTAATGCTTCAATAATAAAAGCAACTCCTCCAGGTCCAAATCCCTCATATTGGCTTTTTTCATAATTAGCATCATCACTTGGACCTTGTGCTTTTTTAATTGCTCTTACAATGTTGTCTTTTGGCATATTGGCTTCACGAGCAGCCTGAACTGCAGATCTTAATCTGGGATTAAAATCAACCTCAGGAAGCCCTAATCTGGCTGAGACCGTTATTTCTCTGCTTAATTTAGAAAATAACTTGGAACGTTGTTTGTCTGCTTTTCCTTTTTTGTGCTTAATACCTGCCCAATGCGAATGACCTGCCATATTATTTAAATTTATTTGTTAAACGTCCGCCAATAATAATTGGTGTAATTTCTTTTGCTAATCCGGTATTAATATCGCCTACAACCACAACTCCAGATAAAGTTGCCTCCCCATTAGCTGGGCTTAATCTTTCAGTTCTTTCCTGCGTGAAAAATCGTTTTAAAGCTTTGTCACTTTCCATTCCTATTATTGAATTATAATCTCCACACATACCTGCATCAGTTTGATAAGCAGTTCCATTTTCTAATATTCTAAAATCTGCGGTTGGAGTATGGGTATGGGTGCCCACAACTAAGGTAGCTTTTCCATCTAAAAAATAACCCATGGCTTGTTTTTCGCTAGTGATCTCAGCATGAATATCTACAAATAAAAAATCTAAATCTTTTTTTAAATTAATTTTTTTCATTTTTTCCTCTATAAAAGGAAAAACGGGATCTGTATTTTTTTTCATATATACGTTGCCCATTAAATTCATCACTCCAATTTTAGAATTATTCTTTTCGTAAATTTCAAATCCATTTCCGGGTGTTCCTTCTCCGTAATTCCATGGACGCAATAATCTTTTTTCTTTTACAATAAAATCCATTGTTTCTTTTTGATCCCAAATATGGTTTCCGGTAGTAATTACATCAACGCCAACTGCGAATAGCTCTTCACAAATAGCCTCTGTAATTCCATAACCACCAGCTGAATTTTCTCCATTGGCAATCACAAAATCTATTTGGCGTGACTTAATAATATCTGGAAGCTTATCAATAACTACATTTCTTCCCGCTCTACCCATGATGTCGCCTAAAAACAAAAAATTCATTCTTTAATAACACTACCTTGCTCTGTAATAATTCCTTTTAACGGAACATCGTTTTTGTTCACAGGAATTGCTTTTGTTTGTTGAAACGAAAAAGCTACTCCAAAAGTTAAAAATTTTTTATTTTTAGAAAAATATCTATCGTAATAGCCCCTACCATAACCAAGACGATTAAAGTTTAAATCAAAAGCAAGCAATGGTGTTAAAAATAATTGAGGAATAATTTTTTTATTTTTCAAGGATGGCTCTAAAATTCCAAATTTATTTACATATAGCGGATCATATTCATTCCAAACTTTAAATTCCATTTTGTTTTTTTTAAGCACTACAGGCAAGGCGATTGTGCATTTTTTTTTTAATATTTGCAGAACTGGTTTCATATTAAGTTCAAAATTAATAGGCTGGTACGCTCCTATTGTTTTGATTTTATGTCGCTTGATAATTTTAGATAAGAAAGAAACAATGGTATTAATCTGCGATACTGTTAATTCTGCGTATTTTTTTGCACGCAACTTACTAAACTTTTTTCTTAGCTTATCTTTCATTAAAGCTAATTAGCTTTGGATAAAAAATTATTAATTGAATTATTAACTTTGGTTAATACCTCGGAATAACTATTTTCATTTTGAGAAATCATGGCCTTAAGATTTGCCAGTTCTTCATTTAAATTTCTTACTTCTCTATCTCTGTCGTTTTTATACTGAATAGATAAATCTTTAATTTCTTTAAATTTTGTTTCCAATTCTTTATTGTGACGTTTGAATTTTTCCATGCTTGCTTTTAAAGTATACACTTCATCTACAACCTGAATTGCGGTAATTAACAATAATTTACCTTCTCCAAGATTTCCAAGATCTGATTTTAATTGTTCGTATTTTTTATTGAGTTCTATCGTTAGCTTTTCTAATTCTTGCTCTTGTCCATCTTCACAAGCTAATAAATAATCTCTTCCATTAAAACGTACATTTACATTTACCATGGCTGACCATCCAACAGTTCGTCCGTTTCTTGACTGAGCTCATCAATTTTTTTCACTACCGCTTCTTTTCGTTCATTTGCTTCTGCTAATTGATATCTTGAATTTTGAAGATCTCTTTCCATCGACGAAATTTCTTTTTTTAATTTTATATTTTCACTTTCAATTTCCTCAATTTTTAGTCTTAAATTGAGTGAAGATTTATCTTCTAAATTAACTTTATCATGAAGATTTTGTAAATTTTGTTTCAAAGAAATGTTTTCTGTCTCAAGTGTGGATAACTTTAAACGTAAACTTAATTTTTCCTGCTCCAAATCTAATTTTAATTGTTCAAGATCTACAATCTTTTTTTTGGAATTATGAACTAAATCACTAATTGAATCCAATTTAGACAGTGAATTAAAAAGGTGCTCTTCTTTGTCTTTAAGCTTATTCATTTATTCTATTATCTATTATTTATTATTTATTTATTTATATAACAAAGTATTATTAATTTCGAGAAGCAAAGTCTAAAAAGGTTTTAATGAAAAAAGTTACCCACGCCGATATTGCAAATGCAATTCGTTTTTTATCAATAGATGCTGTGCAAAAAGCAAATTCAGGTCACCCTGGAATGCCTATGGGAATGGCAGATGTATGCGCTGTACTATTCAAGTATTTTTTAAAATTTGATCCAAGTGATCCGGAATGGATTAATCGAGATCGATTCGTTTTGTCTGCGGGCCACGGTTCTATGTTGCTATACTCCCTTTTATATTTAACTGGCTATAAAAGTGTTTCGCTGGATGACATTAAAAATTTTAGGCAATTAGATTCTATTTGTGCTGGTCATCCTGAATATGAACACGGCACCGGTATTGAAACAACCACTGGTCCTCTTGGACAAGGTATTGCAAATGCAGTTGGCTTTGCAATTTCTGAAGAAATATTAAAGGCAAAAAAAGGTAAAGATATTTATGACCACAAAACGTATGTGATTGCTGGTGATGGCTGTCTTATGGAAGGAATAAGTCACGAAGCTTTAAGTTTGGCTGGACACTTAAAACTAAAAAATTTAATCATGTTTTTTGATAATAACTCCATCTCTATTGATGGTCCAACCAGCCTTGCTGTTTCTGATAATTATAAAAAAAGATTTGAAGCATATGGCTGGGAGTACCTCGATATAAATGGTCACAATGAAAAACAAATATTTAAAGCCATAAAAAAAACTCAAAAAGCAAAAAAACCAACGGTCATTTCATGCAAAACTGTTATTGGATTTGGGTCTCCTAATAAATCGGGAACATCTTCTGTTCATGGAAGTCCGCTTGGTGAAGATGAAATTAATTTAGTAAGAAAAAAATTAAAATGGAAACATGCGCCATTTGATATACCAAAAGAAATATTAAGTGCTTGGAGAGCGATTGGTGAGCAGGGAAAAAAATTAAGATTACAATGGCAAAAAAAAGCAGGTAATAAAATAAATAAATTATCTCAAGATAATTCAAAACTACTTAATAATATTTTTATAAATGCAAAAATTGCCGCTGTTAAAGATGCAAAACCAACAGCTACTAGAAAATCTTCGGAAGATATTCTAACGTTATTAACCACAGAAATACCCGAACTGATTGGTGGATCTGCAGACCTAGCTGGATCCAATAATACTAAAACCAAAAGTCAAAAAATTATTAAACCAGGAGATTTTTCTGGAACTTATATTCATTACGGAGTCCGAGAACATGCTATGGCCGCCATCATGAACGGAATTGCTTTGCACGATAATTTAATTCCATATGGTGGAACTTTTTTAATTTTTAGCGACTATTGCAAACCAGCTATCAGACTATCTGCTTTAATGAAGCAAAGAGTTGTGTATGTAATGACTCACGACTCCATCGGTCTTGGAGAAGATGGGCCAACCCATCAACCTGTAGAACAACTTGCTGGGTTAAGAGCTATACCAAACCTAAATGTATTTAGGCCAGCTGATACTACCGAAACTATTGAATGTTGGGAGTTAGCATTACAACAAAAAAAAACTCCGAGTGTCCTGTCTCTTACTAGACAAAATTTAATTCCTGTACGAAAAGAATTTAATAAAGAAAATAAATGTTCGTTTGGTGCTTATGAAATTCTTCGAACGAATTCAACAATAGATCTAACCCTAATAGCAACAGGATCAGAAGTAGAAATAGCAATTGAAGCAAGTCATGAGTTAGCTAAAAACAAAATTCATTGCAAAGTTATTTCTATGCCCTGCCAAGAACTGTTTGATCAACAATCAGAAACTTATAAAAACAAAATTCTAAACGAAACAACTACAAAAATTTCTATAGAGGCTGCCTCTACTATGGGATGGAAAAAATATACTGGAAATGAAGGAAGGGAGCTTGGTATTGATAGTTTTGGAAAAAGCGCTCCCTATAAAAAAATATATGAACATTTTAAATTAACTAGTAATAATATAGTCCAGCAGGCAAAAGAAATTTTAGGAAAATAATGATTAAAGTAGCAATTAATGGATTTGGAAGAATTGGAAGAATGGTTCTAAGATCTATTATTGAAAATAAAATTAAATCTATCAAAGTTGTTGCTATAAATAATAGGGCTGACACAGGAACAAGTGCTTTTTTATTGGAAAAAGACACCATTCATGGAAATCTTAATGTGCCCGTACACTTTGATAAAAAAAGTATCAAGGTAGCAGGTCATAATATTCTTTGTTTTAATGAAAATGATCCAGAAAATTTACCTTGGAAAAAACTGGGGATTGATATTGTTTTTGAATGCACTGGCAAATTTAATTCTAAAGAAAAATCTAGTAAGCACATATTGGCAGGAGCAAAAAGAGTCCTGGTTTCTGCACCTTGCAAAAACGCAGATCAAACAATCGTTTATGGCGTTAATGAAAAAAAAATATCTAAGAAAGATAAAATTATTTCTGTAGCATCCTGTACGACAAATTGTCTAGCACCTATCGCATATGTAATGGATAAAAATTTTTCCATAGAAAGAGGCTATATGACGACCATTCACTCTTACACAAGCGACCAAAGATTATTGGATAATTCACATAAAGATTTACGTAGAGCGCGTAGCGCACCAAACTCTATGGTTCCAACAAGCACTGGTGCTGCTACTTCGTTGGGAATAATATTGCCCAATCTAAAAAATAAAGTAGACGGAATATCTATAAGAGTTCCAACGCCAAATGTTTCTTTAGTTCAACTTTCTTTTACGGCCAAGAAAAAAATGAATGAACGACTAATTAATTTAGCGTTAGAAAAAGCTAGCAAAACTTACTTAAAAAATATCTTAGGAATAAGCGAACAGCCTCTTGTTTCTTCCGATTTTAATCATGATCCAAGATCATCTATTGCAGATACATTACTAACTAAAGTAGTAGATGGAAAAATTGCAACTGTATTTGCCTGGTATGACAATGAGTGGGGATTTTCTAATCGAATGATTGACCTCGCGCTGTTCTTAAAAAAATAACTCAAGAGTAATGCGCCAACTAAGACTCCTAGATAAAAATAAAGACCTTAATAATCTTAAAATTTTACTCAGAGTAGACTTTAATGTTCCTCTTCAGAACCAAGTAGTTTCGGATTCAACTAAAATTACCAAAGTTAAAAAAATTATAATAAATCTTTTGCACAGAGGCGCCATTGTCATTCTTTGTTCTCACCTAGGAAGACCGCAGATAAAAGGTAAAGCTGGTTTTTCGCTAGAGCCGATTAAAATAGCAGCTGAGAAAATTATAGGACAAGAAATTACTTTTATTGATGAAAATTTTAAAAAAAATATTGAAGATCAAATACAAAGAGGGAAAAAACTTTTTTTGTTAGAAAATTTGCGTTTTGATGCTGGAGAAGAAAAGGATAGTGACTATTTTTCAAAAACACTTGCTGACCTTGGCGAATTATATATTAACGAAGCATTTTCATGCTCACATCGTCAACACGCTTCAATTCATGGAATTACAAAATTTATAGACTCTTACGCAGGAGAAACTATTAACGAAGAGTTAATAGCGTTAAACTCTATTATTTCTGACACTCAAAGACCAGTTGCTTGCCTAATTGGTGGATCAAAGATTTCCACAAAAATTGATCTAATAACCAATCTATTGCCCAAGGTAAACTATATGATTATCGGCGGCGCCATGGCTAATAATTTCTTAAAATATAAAAACTTCAAAGTAGGAAAATCTAAAATTGAAGATAACATAGACTCAACGGTAGAAGGTATTTTAAATTCAGCAATACAAAATAACTGTGAATTGGTCTTACCTACAGATGTGGTCACCGCAAAAAATTTTGAAGATAAAGGAATTAACAAGCAACTAAATCAAATTGAAGATGATGATATGATTCTTGATATCGGAAATGAAACAATAAAAAATATTTCTAGTATATTAAGAAAGTCCAAAACTGTTTTTTGGAACGGTCCTTTTGGTTTTTTCGAAAAAGATAATTTTGCAATAGGTACTAATCAAATCTCAATGGTTATTTCCGAATTAACAAAGCAAAGGCAATTAATATCGATTGCTGGCGGTGGCGATACTTTTGCTGCTATTAAAAAATCTAAAAAAGAAAATGACTTTACTTACATATCCACAGCAGGAGGAGCTTTTTTAGAATGGTTAGAGGGAAAAATACTTCCTGGTCTAAAAGTTCTTGAAATTAAAAATTAAAATTATAACTTATTTTCATGAGTATTGAAAAAATTGCACTTCAAATGCTTGCTAGCGGTAAGGGTATTCTTGCAGCTGATGAAAGCACCGGAACTATGACTAAAAGACTTGATTCTGTTAAGATTCCATCTACAGAAAAAAATAGGCTAGGTTTTAGAGAGGCTTTATTTACTTCAAAAAAAGCGAGCGCATATATTAGTGGTGTAATTTTATATGACGAAACACTTAGACAAAAATCTAGCAGTGGCTTATCTATTCCTGAGCTTTTACATAAACAAAATATATTACCAGGAATTAAAGTGGATGCCGGCACCAAGCCGCTTATGGATTCTCCTGATGAATTAATTACTGAAGGATTAAACGGACTTCCAGATCGATTAAAAGAATACTATCGATTAGGGGCAAGATTTACAAAATGGCGCGGCGTTTATAAAATATCTAAAAATTTTCCAAGCACAAAAGCAATCGTGGAAAATGCTATTGCACTAGCTAAATATGCAAAACTAGTTCAAGACGCTAATATGGTTCCAATCGTTGAGCCTGAAGTTTTGATGGATGGAGCACACGACATGAATAAATGTTTTGATGCAACCTCCTCTGTATTACAAGAATGCTTTCATCAATTAAAAATTGCGGGAGTAAATCTTAAAGGTATTGTTTTAAAACCAAATATGATCTTAAATGGATCTGAGTCTGGAATAACGAATGAAACTTCTGAAGTAGCAGCAAAAACTTTAAAGTGCTTAACAAATAATGTCCCCAAAGAAGTTCCTGGCATTGCATTCCTTTCTGGCGGTCAAAGCGAACTAGATGCTACTAAAAATCTAAACGAAATTAACAAAATTAATGATACTAAATTTGTATTTACTTTTTCTTATGGAAGGGCTTTGCAACAAAGTGCTTTAAAAAAATGGGCACAAAATATTGAAGATACAAAGTCTGCTCAAGCCGTATTTGATCAAAGAGCATGGATGAATAGCCTTGCTGCTACTGGCAAATGGGATAGCAATAAAGAAGTAGCTATTTAGATTGCCAACGAAAAATATCTATTTAATTACACCAAACACTCTGGATGGATCATTTTACCGCTTTCTACCCAAATTATTAAAATTAAACAGAATTGCCTATCTCCAGGTACGCTTAAAAAAGCTTTCTAGAAATAAACTAATTAAGGAAATTAAAAAAATAAACAAAATTGTAGGTAAAAAAACAAAAGTTATTATTAACGATTTTCCAGACATAGCCGATTTACTTAAATGCGATGGATGTCATCTCGGTCAAAAAGATCCTAAATTAGAATTTGTTAAAACTAAATTTAAGAATCTTAAAACAATAGGAGCAACGTGCCATAACTCAAAGAAGCTAGCCTTAAACTCTATTAAAAAAGGAGCTTCTTATGTTGCCTTTGGATCCTTTTTTAAAACTTCAACAAAAAAAGTGAAATTTAAAGCAAATCTCTCATTGCTAAGATGGGCTAAAAATAAAATTAAAAAGCCTATTGTTGCCATTGGAGGAGTAAACGACAAAAACTATAAAACCTTGTTAGATAATGGAGCTAATTTAATAGCTTGCTCAAGTTTTGTATGGAAAAATAAGAAATACAACCCATTACAAGCATTAAAGAAATTAAAGTAATTTATTTCATGTCAAAAAAGGTGTATTACCCTGCGATATGAAAATTACAGCTATTGAAATTAAGCCTGGTACAATAATCGAACATGAAAAAGATTTGTGGCTTTGTCTTAAAGCGCAACATGTTAAGCCAGGAAAAGGTGGGGCGTTTAACCAGGTAGAATTAAAAAGTATCACTAAAGGTACAAAATTAAACGAACGTTTTAGATCAGACGAGACTGTCGAGAAGGCGTCTCTTGATGAACGAAACTATCAGTACCTTTATAGTGACGATCAAAATTTATTTTTTATGGATACTAAAGACTATGAACAAATTACTATTTCTAAAGAATTGGTGGGAGAAGATGAGCATTTAATGACAGAAAATTTAGACGTAGTTATAGAATTTTATGATGAAAAACCATTAAAAGTTACTTTGCCAAAACACTTAGAATTTGATGTTTTAGAAACAGATGCAGTAGTAAAAGGACAAACAGCATCAAGTTCTTACAAGCCAGCAGTTATTAAAAATAATATAAAAATTCAAGTTCCACCGTTTATCAATCAAGGTGATAAAATTGTTATCGATTCTGAAACTCGAGAGTATGTGAAGAAGGCAAATTAAATGCCTCTACTATCACCAGAAATAAACGTTTTAGAAAAAGTATGCATGAAAGCATCCAAAACTATTATTAGAGACTTTGGAGAAATAGAAAAACTTCAAGTTTCCAAAAAAGGGCCTGGTGACTTCGTTACCAAAACAGATCAAAAAGTTGAAGAAATTATTATTGAAGAATTAGAGAGAGCAAGGCCTGGTTATAATTTTTTAGCTGAAGAAGGGGGAACTACTAAAGAAAAAAAAAGTGAGTTTACATGGATTATTGATCCAATCGATGGAACTGCTAATTTTATGCATGGTATTCCTCATTTTGCTATCTCTATTGGCCTAGAAAAAAATGGAGAAATAATTGTTGGAATTATTTTTGATCCTATTAAAAATGAAATGTTTTATGCAGAAAAAGGTAGGGGTTCTTATCTAAACAACACAAGAATTAGAGTATCTTCTCGAAATATTATAGGTGAATCGGTGGCTTTGACAGGTGGTCCTGCTTTTGCAGAAGAAAATAAACAAAATTTCTATAATGAATACATAGCAATGAGTAACCAATGTCATCAAGTAAGAAAATTAGGCAGTGCTGCTTTGGATTTGGCATATGTTGCCGCTGGACGAGCTGAAATTTTTTGGCATAAAAATTTAAAATATTGGGACATTGCTGCAGGCTTGATTATTGTCAAAGAAGCAGGTGGCACAATAACTGACTTTAAAGGTAAAACATTTGATTTAAATAATAAAGAATTACTCGCAACTAATTCAAGACTTGATTCTGAGACAGTGAAAATTTTATCATCAACTAAATGATAAAATTTGTTTTTTTCTTATTCCTAGATGTGGTTGCATTTAGTGGAGTACTCATAGCAACCCTGCCATTCCTAATTCATAGTTATGGAGGCGATATATTTATTATTACTTTAGCATTTGGTTCTTTTTCCTTTTTTCAATTTTTTGTGTCTCCGTTTTGGGGCGGTTTGTCAGATAAATTAGGACGAAAACCATTATTAATCATGAATTGTATTGCAGAATTAATTGCTAATATTATTTTGGCATTAAGCGGCTCTCTAATGATAATTTTTATATCTAGAGTAATTGCTGGATTATTTAAAACAAACGTATCTGTCGGAACCGCCTACATCGCTGATATCACAAATGATAAAAACAGAGCAAAAGGGATGGGGATGTTTGGTGTTGCCTTTGGTTTGGGCTTTACTTTAGGTCCATTGATGGGTGGTCTGATTGCAGGTTCTGATTTTACATATAAATCATTAAGCAATGTTGCATGGTTTGCTTGTATAATTAATTTAATCAATCTTTTGTTTGTTTTTTTCTTTTTAGACGAAAGTTTAAAAAATAAAAAAGACTATAAAATTAAGTACTCAATTGATCGATTTAAGTCTCAGCTAGAAGTTGTAGCAAACAAAAGTCTTCTTCCTTTTTTTATACTAATATTTTGTATTCATTTAACTTTTTCTGGGATGGAAGGAACTATTGCAATGTGGGGAAGAGAAACATTTAAGTGGGGCCCTAAAGAAATTGGCTTTGTAATGTTATTAGCTGGTTTAACTCAAATACTTGTTCAAGGCGGATTATTAAGATTTTTATTAAAATACTATAATGAAAAACAGCTTATACGTAGCGGTTATGTATCTTTAATATTTGGATTTCTAACAATCCCTTTTTCAAATCTTTATCTAATGCCAGTTGCCATAATTCTTTTATGTTATGGCATAGGGGTTACCAATCCCTGCTTAAATAGTCTCATATCTAAAAATTCACCCACTAAAATCAGAGGGCTTGCGATGGGTTCGGCTTACTCATCCCAAGCGGCTGCTAGGTTTATTGGACAACCATTAGCTGGACTTATGTTTTTGCATTTAGGAAAAAATTACCCTTTTTATTTTGATATTGTTTTTTTGTTTGTTTTGGGCTTTTTTTATTTTTTAAACAACCTCAAACAAGAAAAAACCCTTTAATAGGGAATTATTATAGTTTCTTGTTTATTTTGACTTATTTGCTATAAAAGCCATCTTATTATGAAAAAAAACGTTCACCCAAACCTGCATAAAATTACTGTACAAATGACTGATGGTACAGAGTTTGAAACTATGTCAACATGGGGTAAAGAAGGTGATGTTATGAAATTAGATATCGATCCAAAATCACATCCTGCTTGGACGGGAGTAACTCAAAAGCTTCAAGACAAAGGACGAGTAAGCAAATTCAATAAACGATTTGCAAATTTACAAAAGGCGTAGTTTTTATGAATCAACCATTAATGCCAAAAGCGACAGCTGTTTGGTTAATAGACAATTCTACTTTAACTTTTAAACAGATTGCAGATTTTTGTGGTTTACATGAACTTGAAGTAAAAGGAATAGCTGATGGAGATGTTGCGGTAGGAATTAAAGCATATAATCCAATATTATCCAACCAACTTACGAGAGAAGAAATTCAATTATCTTCCGAAGATCCTTCTAGACCTCTTAAAATGAATCAAAAAAATATGGATATTGAGGTAAAAAAAATGGTCGGAACTAAATATACTCCTATTGCAAAAAGAGAAGATCGTCCAAATGCTATAGCATGGTTAACAAAGAACTATCCTCAATTAGCTGATAGTCAAATATGTAAACTGGTTGGAACTACAAAAAATACTGTGGTCGGCATTAGAACTAGAAAACATTGGAACATGTCAAATATTTCTCCTAAAGATCCTGTTGCAGCCAATTTATGTACACAGACCGACTTAGTGAAGGCTGTTGAAAGAGCAAAGAAAAAACAAGAGAGAATTGAAAAAGAGAAAAAAAAAGAAAAAGCAAAGCAAGCAAATCTTGCTGAATAATAAATTTTTCTAGTGAAAAAAAAAAATAATACACAGCAAAAAGTGGCTATTGTCATGGGTAGTAAATCTGACTGGCCAACTATGAAATGGTGTGCCGACACGCTAAAAAAACTTCAAGTTAAGTTTGACGCTAAGATTATTTCAGCTCACAGAACTCCAGATCGAATGTTCAAATTTGCAAAAACTGCCGAAAAAGAAAATTATTCTGTCATTATAGCTGGAGCTGGAGGATCCGCACATCTTCCAGGAATGATTGCGTCTATGAGCACACTTCCAGTCATTGGCGTACCTATTGAAAGTAAAAAATTAAAAGGTTTAGATAGCTTATTGTCAATTGTGCAAATGCCAAAAGGAATACCAGTTGGAACAGTTGCGATTGGCGAAGATGGAGCTATTAATGCTGGTATTATAGCTGCTTCTATTATTGCTCTTAATAATAAAAAAATTAAAGCCAATTTAGTAAGATGGAGGAATAAGCAAACACAATCTGTTAAAAAAAAACCTAATTAAGGGATGGACAACAAGAAGCCAATACTTGGAATTATTGGTGGAGGACAACTAGGTAGCATGCTTTGCCAGGCTGCTAAAAAATTAGATATAAATACAACAATTCTAACCGACGATCCTGACGCTCCTGCACAAAATTTTTGTAATAATTTTATATACACAGACTATAACAACAAGAGCGAGATAGAAAAATTTGCTCATTCGTGCGATTTTATTACATTTGAATTTGAAAATATACCTTTTGAAATATTACAAGAAATTTCAAATATGAAACAAGTCCGGCCCGATCCTAAAATTAATAAAATAGTTCAAAATAGATTTTCTGAAAAGAACTTCATAAATTCATTGGGAATTACAACTACTGAATTTGCATTTATTAAAACAAAAAATGATATTGAAAAAAATAAAAAATTACTTCCGGGAATACTTAAGACTTGCCTTCTTGGTTATGATGGCAAGGGCCAATCTGTGATTAATTCAATGGAAGATGTTAAAAAAGAATTATTACCATCGGTTGATTTTATTTTAGAAAAATTTATTAATTTAAAACAAGAAATATCAGTTATTATCACTAGATTTGAAAATGGAGATTGTTCTATTTATGAGCCAATAGAAAATGTTCATCAAGAACAAATATTAAGGAGTTCGACCATACCTGCCAATATTTCTAAAGAATTATTTAATCAAGCTCACACTATAGCAAAAATTATTTCAGAAAAATTGCAATACATTGGAACTATGTGTGTTGAGTACTTTATTGACCATAATAATAAACTATACGTAAATGAAATTGCACCAAGAGTTCACAACTCTGGACATTTAACAATAAATGCTTTTAACGTTAGCCAGTTTGAAAACCATGTTAGAGCTGTTTGCGGCCTAGACAATATTACTCTTCAAAAAAAATCAGATGCACAAATGTTGAATATTATAGGAGCTGATATTACTAACTATAGAAATAAAAAATTTAAGAATGAAGAATTTTTCTTTGATTATATGAAGAAAGAAATAAAAAGTAAGAGAAAAATGGGTCACATTACTACATTAATAAAAAAGCAATAAAATTCTTTTAAAAATCTAAAAACCTCGTCCTGTTTTTTTTGAAGTAAAGTCAAAATTTTTCAATCCGGCAAGGATATTAGACAAGTTAAGTTTTGATTTAAAATCATTAAATTTTCTAACTTTGTCTAAGGAATTATCAATGTCTTTGATTATGTCTTTTTGATCATAAGCAGAACAGCTCATCATTTTTATAAAAATCTTAGAATAAACAGAGGATAAAATAATTCTTTTCGTATAGTAATTAATATCATCAGAAGTATCACCTGCAATTTTCCACATCATGCTACTTGCTTTAAAAAAGTAATCTAACATTTGTGAAAATTTCTTCTCAGTTATCAAGAATAAAAAAGCTTTTTTTAGAAATTGTTTTTTCTCAAAATCATGTTGTAGTTGGTATTCTAATAAATTTTTTATTTTTAGTGTTATGCTTTTAATCTCCTTGATTTTAACACTTTGAGAGCGCAAATTTTCAATATTCTGTTCAAAAAAATACGCTATAATTATCTCAGATATCTCTTTATCTTGCGAGTATCGATAAGTTTTATTTTTTTCAAATATTTTAGCTCGCTTTATTTCTGAAAAAGAAAACTGGTTAATATTTTTTAGTAAAAAATTTAATATTTTTTTTTTTTCAAGTTTATTCATTTCCGACTGTTTCCATTTTTAAAAATATATATTTTAAAAAAATCCAACCTATTGGATAAATAAAAAATGTTCCAACAAAATTATAAATGAGCATTCTAAAGTCATAACTATTCCCCAAAAAAGAATAAATAGTGAAGATCAAAATATAGGCAGCAAAAATAGAAATGCCAAAGGCTATCCATTCTGCTTTAAAAATAGATCTTAGCTTTATTGTGTTTTGGTAGACTGCTATTTTATAAATTAAAATATATATACAGGAAGACAATCCAAATGGGCTTCCCGCAATACTATCATTTACCAATCCTAAAAAAAACAAAGGTGAAATTGAAAAATATATAAAGCGATTGAAAGAAAAAAAATAAATGAGCAAGAACTGAATATTAAAGTATTTATTTAAATTTGCATTTAACGACAACTCATCAAAAATAGAATTAAATAAAATTGAAGTTATTAAAAAACCTAATGCTATTATATTGTTATAATTCTTTTTAGCTCTAAACATAATTATTTAACAAGAACAGAAACATAATCTACTTCAAGTTTCTCATAATGTTGTTTTATACTGTAAGTATTTTTAATATTTTCTTCATTCTCAGCACTCTTGATTATAGTTCCTACAAGAATTCCTTTTTTGAGAACTCCTTCAATTTCAGAAGTGTAAATTATATCTCCATTTTTTAATTCAGAGTTTTTTGGTAAAAATTCTAATGACAATTTGCTTGTTACTAATGGACTTCCTATTAAAATTGCTTGATAAAGATTCTCCCCGACCAGAACTGGAATTCTGCTATTAATATCTGTTAAAAATATACCTCTTGATGTTTTTTGGTTAACTTCAGTTATTTGACCGATAAGATAATTATTTTTTATTACTGGATTTCCTATTTTTAATCCACTTTCTGATCCCTTATTTATAATAAATGAATCTGAAATAAAATTTTTAGCTTCAATTAATACTTTTGCTTTAACTGTTTCAAATTTAACGGAATTTTCTTCACTTAAAAATGTTTCAAATTTCTTAAAATCTTTTTTTAAAAATTTATTTTGTTCAGTTAGTTCTTCTATCTGATTTTCTAGTGCTTTTATTTGTTGATGTTGATCTTTGAGTTTGATCGTTTCCTTGATAAAATTAGGAAGTGTTATAATTTTTTTAATCGGATATGTAACGCCATAAGATGTATATGCTACTACATCATTTATAATAGATTTTGTTTTGTTAAATATTTTTTGATTAATGCTATCTAAATAAATAAAACCAAAACAAACAATAAAAACTACAAAAACTCTTAAATTACTTTTATCGAACCAGCTATTATCTGCTTGCATTTAACCTTTTTAATATTCGGTTAACATCGCAGAGAATATTCCTTCTTGCTCCAAAGCCTTTCCGGTTCCAAGTGCAACGCATGACAATGGGTCTTCAGCTATAGATACTGGTAAGCCAGTTTCTTTTGCGATTAATTTGTCTAAATTTTTTAAATAAGCTCCTCCTCCTGCAAGAACCATTCCCATATCAACTAAATCTGCTGCTAATTCTGGTGGTGTATTTTCTAAAGCCTCTCTAATTGCTGCAACAATTTGGCTAACTACTGGGGCCAAAGCTTCAGCTGTATCTTTTTCTGTTAATTTTACTTCCTTGGGCACTCCTGTTCTAACATCTCTTCCTTTCATAATATAAGTATTTTCATTATTAGATGGAATAGCTGAACCAATTTCTTTTTTAATTTTTTCTGCTGTAGATTCTCCAATCAACAAGTTAAATCTTTTTCTCATAAAAGTAATAATAGCCTGATCAAGTGCATCACCTGCCAATCGTAAGGATTTTGAATAGACAATACCACCAAGTGACATAACAGCAATTTCAGTTGTTCCTCCGCCAATATCTACAATCATAGATCCTGTTGGTTCTGAAATAGGAAGTCCCGCACCTATTGCAGCCGCAACTGGTTCCTCAATTAGTTGAACTTTTCTTGCTCCTGCTGCGTGAGCAGCTTCTTGAATAGCTCTTCTTTCTACTGGGGTTGATCCTGTTGGCACACAAATAATAATTCTTGGATTTGCAAAAGCTGAACGCTTATGAACTTTTTTAATAAAGTGTTTAATCATTTCTTCTGTCACAACGAAATCAGCGATAACACCATCTCTTAATGGACGAATAGCTTGAATACTTCCTGGTGTTCTTCCTAACATTTGTTTTGCATCATCTCCAACTGCCAAAACTCTGTTTTTTCCTTTGTCATTTATAATAGCAACAACAGATGGTTCGTTTAGAACAATTCCTTTTCCTTTTACGTAAACCAAAGTATTTGCTGTACCAAGATCAATCGCCATATCTGTTGACCACATTGACATTATTTTATTAAACATTTTTTCCTCTTTTCTTAAATTGCAGCTGAAAACTCATTGTTTGGAGCAGTTCGTTTTCTTTTGATTATCAGTTTATTTAACGCATTAATATAAGCTTTTGCAGATGCAACCAATGTATCCGTATCTGCTGCCTGGCCTACAGAAATTTTTCCATTTTCCTCAATTCGTACACTTACCGTAGCTTGGGCATCAGTACCCTCTGTTACAGCGTGTACCTGGTACAATTGCAAATTTGCCTCGTGTGGAAAAAGTTCTTTAATGCTTTTAAATATAGAATCAACTGGCCCATCACCAGACTGTTCTGTTTTCAATACTTTTCCATACACATCAAGTTCCAATACAGCTTTTTGACCATTGGTACCTGCAAAGACATCTAGGGAAACTAGTTTGATAACATTATTATCCTTCATTAACTCATCATCTACTAATGCAGCTATGTCCTCATCAAAAACATGTTTTTTCTTGTCCGCAAGATCTTTGAATTTTTTAAATGATTCATCAATTTTTTTTTCTTCAAAATTTAAATAACCTAAAGCAATTAATTTTTCCTTAAAAGCATGACGACCAGAATGCTTGCCCATAACAAGGGAAGACTTACTAACGCCAACACTCTCTGGGGTCATAATCTCATAAGTATTTTTATTTTTTAACATTCCGTCCTGATGTATTCCTGACTCATGTGCAAAAGCGTTTTTTCCCACAATTGCTTTATTATATTGAACTGGAAATCCAATAGTACTAGATAACAATTTAGAACAAGAACTGATTTTTGTCGTATCGATATTTGTTGTGAATGGCATTAAATCGTTTCTTGTTTTAATTGCCATTACAACTTCTTCTAAAGCAGCATTCCCTGCTCTTTCTCCAATTCCATTAATGGTACATTCGATTTGTCTTGCACCTGCAGAAACACCTGCTAATGCATTTGCAACAGCTAAGCCCAAATCATTATGGGTGTGGGTAGAAACAACAACTTTGTCTATATTCGGAACGCGGTTATACAAATCCTTAATAATTCTCTCGTAGTCTGACGGGGTTGCATACCCAACTGTATCAGGAATATTGATCGTTGTAGCACCCGATTGAATTGCAAGTTCTACTGTTTTGCACAAAAAGTCAGATTCTGTTCTCGTAGCATCTTCTGGAGACCATTCCACATCTGGCGTAAATTTTTTTGCATACCCAACGCTAAATTTAATCAAATCCAAAACTTCTTCTCTAGTTTTTTGTAACTTAAATTTCATGTGAAGATCGCTAGTTGAAACGAATGTATGAATTCTAAAATTTTTAGAATATTTTAGTGACTCATAGCACTTATCTAAGTCATTCTTAACAGCCCTAGCTAATCCGCAAGGAATAGTTTTGGTTAAAATTTTACTAATAGCTGCTACTGATTCAAAATCACCCTGTGATGCAGCTGGAAACCCCGCTTCTAATATATCAACTCCCAAATCCTGAAAAGCTTTTGCAATTTGAACTTTTTCTTCTAAACTCATTGAAGCCCCTGGAGATTGTTCTCCATCTCTAAGAGTTGTATCAAATATAATTACTTGGTTTTTATTCATGTATTTAATTTAATAAAGCTTCTGGCAAAAATCTACTTTTAACGCATTAATTGTAAATTGCTTTTACAACTTTAATAAAAAAAAGAAAGAAAAGTCTTATTTTCTTTAGTTTTTGCTCTTATCTACAATCTTATTTTTGGAAATCCATGGCATAAGAGCCCTTAGCTTTTCCCCCACCTTTTCAATTGGGTGATCTGCAAGATCTTTTCTCATTTGAAGAAAGTTTTTTTGCCCAGACTCGTTTTCCTTCATCCAATCTCTAGTAAATTTTCCTGACTGAATATCTTTCAATACTTCTTTCATTCTTTCTTTAGTTTTATCATCTACGATTTTTTTACCTGATACGTACTCTCCATATTCTGCTGTATTGGATATAGAATAATTCATATTTGCAATTCCGCCTTCATAGATTAAATCTACAATTAGTTTAACTTCATGAAGACACTCAAAATATGCCATTTCTGGTGGGTAACCAGCTTCTGTAAGAGTTTCAAAACCTTTTTTAATTAACTCTACTAATCCTCCGCACAAAACAACTTGCTCTCCAAAAAGATCTGTTTCGCACTCATCTTTAAAAGTCGTTTCTATAATTCCTGATTTTCCACCGCCTATGGCTGATGCGTAAGACAATGCCAAATCTCTTGCTTTACCTGAACTGTCTTTGTGGACTGCCATTAAACAAGGAACTCCTCCTCCTTTTTGAAATTCTGTTCTTACCAAGTGGCCTGGGCCTTTGGGTGCCACCATGAACACATCTAGATCATCTCTTGATTTAATAAGATCATAATGAATGTTTAATCCATGAGCAAAAGCTAAACTCGATCCCTGTTTCATTCTTTGCTCTATGTGATTTTTGTAAATACCTGATTGCAATTCATCTGGTGCTAAAATCATTACTACATCTGCCCATTCCGCAGCGTCTGATATGCTCATCACTTTTAGGCCAGCTTGTTCTGCTTTTTTTATACTAGGAGAGCCTTCTCTTAAAGCAACCACTATTTCTTTAACGCCACTATCTTTTAAATTAAGGGCATGTGCATGTCCTTGACTTCCGAATCCAATAATTGCTACTTTTTTTGATTTAATTAAATTTACATCAGCATCTTTTTCATAAAACATTTTCATAAAACTTTTCCTTTGTTATCTCTTGTGGTTTCCGATCCTTTTGACATGGCTAAAGGACCAGTTCTAGTAATACTGACTAAACCAAATGGTTTTGCCTTCTTAATAAAATCATCAATTTCTCTTCTTGTATTAACAATTTGTGCAATAAAAGATGCTGAGGTTTTATCTAAAAACTCTACTTTAAAGTCAATACAAATTTTTTCTGCTTGTTTTAATTTTTCAGAATCTGTAACAAATTTTATTAAAGCCAATTCCTTAAAAATAGAATTTTCATCAATTTTAAAATCAGCTACATTATGAACAGGCACTAGTTTTAGCAATTGTGCTTTAATTTGTTCAATAACAGATTTTGTTCCATTAGTAGAAATTGTAATTCTAGAAATATTTCTTTCTTCGTCTACTTTGGCAACAGCTAAAGACTCAATATTGTAACCTCTTCCAGAAAATAGTCCTGACACTCTTGCTAGCACACCCGCTTCATTATCTACCCAGGCTACAATAATAACTCTCTCGAGCTTTTCTTCGCTAATATCTATACTGTAAGCAGATTTTGACATTAAACTAAAACCTTTCCTTCTTCAGAAATACTTTCTTTTTCATTTGGCCCCAAAATCATTTCGTTATGAGCTTTGCCTGAAGGAATCATTGGAAAACAATTTTCCTCTTTTTTAACTACACAATCAAAAATAACTGGCTTATCTACACTGATCATTTCTTTAATTTTTTCATCCAGCTCATCTGGCTTATTAGCCCTGATTCCTACTGCTCCGTAAGCCTCTGCTAGTTTCACGAAATCTGGTAAAGCTTCCGAATAACTTTCTGAATAATTTTTATCATGTAATAACTCCTGCCACTGCCTTACCATTCCCATATATTCGTTATTTAAAATAAATATTTTAACCGGAAGTCTATATTGGACTGCAGTTGATAGCTCTTGCATATTCATCAAAATTGAAGCTTCACCAGCAATATCAATAACTAATTTTTTTGGATGAGCAATTTGAACACCAATTGCCGCCGGCAAACCATAGCCCATAGTTCCTAGACCTCCAGAGGTCATCCATCTATTGGGTTTGCTAAATTTATAATGCTGTGCAGCCCACATTTGATGCTGGCCTACTTCTGTTGTAATAAAAGTATCTTGATTTTTAGTTAGCTCGTACAGTCTATGAACTGCATGCTGAGGTAAAATAACATTTTTTCCCTGATTAAATGAAAGTGATTTTTTTTCTCTCCATGTTCCAATTTGTTTCCACCAATCGCTAATTTTTTCTTTGTTAGAGCTTTTAAAACCTGGATATTTTTTTTTGATAATTTCAATCATTGAACTCATGATGCTTTGGGCGTCACCAACAACTGCCACATCTACTTTCACAACTTTGTTGATTGAAGATGGGTCTATATCAATGTGAATCTTTTTTGATCCTGGAGAAAATTTACTTACCATTCCAGTTATTCGATCATCAAATCGTGCTCCGATGTTAATCATTAAATCGCAGTCATGCATTGCATTGTTTGCTTCATAAGTTCCATGCATGCCAAGCATTCCTAAAAATTGCGGGTCTTCTCCTGGGTAGCATCCCAATCCTTGAAGCGTAGAT
>VTPP01000024.1 GCA_008638225.1 Pelagibacteraceae bacterium | reverse complement strand
GGTCCTTGAACTACATATTTATTTTTTGTAGGAAGTTTTGAAAGCCAAACTCTTGATGACTTGTAGGAGCAATGTTCATTCCACATTGCTGAGAAAATTCCCAGTTCTGTAAAATTTGGTATTCTTCCTATAAGTTCTTTTATTTTATCAAACTCAGATTCAGTAAGTCCTAATTGTTTAGCCTGATCAACTGTTGTTAGTTCCATTTACAATAAAGATCTAAATATTTCTTGACCATCTGTACCACCAAGTAGCTGATCAATAACTCTTTCAGGATGAGGCATCATGCCAAGCACATTTTTATTTTTGTTAACAATACCAGCAATATTTAAAAAGGACCCATTTGGATTAGACTCTCCAGAAATATTTCCTTCTTTATCACAATACTGAAACACAATTTGATTATTGTCTTTTAGTGATTGAATTTCTTCCTTCGAAGCAAAAAAATTACCATCATTATGTGCTATAGGAACGCTGAGTATTTTATGCTCAGATATTTTTTTAGTAAAAGCTGTTTGGTTATTAATAGTTTTAATTTGCACATCTTTACAAATAAATTTTAACTTATTGTTTCGTAAAAGAGCTCCAGGTAACAAACCTGCTTCAGTTAATATTTGAAAGCCATTGCAAATACCAAAAACATATCCACCAGTACCAGCGTATTTGATAACTTCTTTCATGATTTTAGATTTAGAAGCCATACTTCCACATCTTAAATAATCTCCGTAGGAAAAACCTCCCGGCAATACTACTAAATCACTTTTAGGAAGTTCTGTTTCTTGATGCCAAACCATGGTTGTGGCTATTTGGAACTTTTCTAAAGCTACCTGAACATCTCTATCGCAATTCGATCCTGGAAATACGATAACCGATGCTTTCATTAACTTAGCTTTTTAATTGAGTATTCTTCGATAGTAAGATTTGCTAAAAGTTTTTTACAAGCATCCTCGGCTTGTTGTTTAGCTTTATGTTCATCTGTCTCAGCAATTTCTAAAGTGAAATATTTCCCCTGTCTGATATTAGAAATATTGGATAATCCTAAATTTTTAATTGCTCCCTCAACAGCTTTGCCTTGAGGATCTAAAACATCTTTTTTTAGAGTAACAAAAATTTCAAATTTCAATTTATTTTTTTATTTTAAAGTTTTTAGAAATTCCTGATTTAATTTCTTTGATGTTGCTACCTTCTGGCATGATTCCTAGTCTCTTGGCAACTTCTTGGTAGGCTTCCATGAGTCCACCAAGATCTCTTCTGAATCTGTCTTTGTCTAATTTTCTTTCATCTTTTACATCCCATAGTCGGCATGTATCAGGACTAATCTCGTCTGCCAAAATAACTCTCTTTTCATCATCTTTCCAAATTCGCCCAAATTCTAATTTGAAATCTACCAATTTAATTCCAACTGCTCTAAATAGCCCAATTAAAAAATCATTTATTCTCAAAGAAGTTTCTGTTGCTGAGGATAGTTCATCAATCGTCGCCCAATTATTAATATCAATATGCTCCTCTGTAACCAATGGGTCTCCTAATTCATCATTTTTAAAATAATATTCGATGATGGGCCTTTTTAGTTGAGTTCCTTCAGATATCCCAAGTCGTTTTGAAAAAGTGCCAGCCGCAATATTTCGAACTACAAATTCAATTGGAATTATCTCAACCGCTTTAATTAATTGTTCTCGCATGTTGACCCTTTTAATTAAATGAGTTTCTATTCCCATTTCATTAAGCTGGGTTAATAAAAATTCTGAAATTCTATTATTTAAAACTCCTTTTCCATCAATAATTGCTTTTTTTTGATTATTAAAAGCGGTGGCATCGTCTTTAAAATATTGAATATAGGTACCCCTATCTGGTCCTTCGTATAAAATCTTTGCTTTGCCTTCGTAAACTAGTTTTCTTCTACTCATTATTTAAAAACTCTGGAAAAGATATGATTAACATTTTTGGTATGATAATTAAGATCAAAAAGTTTCTCAAGTTCTTTAGTTGTTAGGTATTTTTTAATTAATTTATCTTTACTTAAGTTGGTATAAAAATCTTCGTTGTTATCCCATGTTTTCATTGCATTGTATTGTACAGTTTTATAAGCATCTTCTCTTTTAACCCCTTTTTGAGTTAATTTTAACATCACACCTTGTGAAAAAACCAATCCTTTGAACTTATTCATGTTGGCAGCCATATTGTCTTTATGAACTACTAAGTTTTTAACAACCCCATTTAATCTGCTTAATAAAAAATCAAGAGTAACCGTTGCATCGGGGCCTATATTTCTTTCAACGCTCGAGTGACTAATGTCTCTTTCATGCCATAAAACAATATTTTCCATGGCTGGAAAAACGTAACTTCTGACAAGCCTTGCTAACCCTGTAATATTTTCAGAAAGGACTGGATTTCTTTTATGAGGCATTGCAGAAGATCCTTTTTGTCCAGAAGAAAAATACTCTTCAGCCTCTAATACTTCTGTTCTTTGCAAGTGCCTTATTTCTGTTGCAAGTCTTTCAGCTGAACTTGCGATAATTCCTAAGACACTGAAAAATTGCGCGTGTCTATCTCTTGGTATAACTTGTGTTGAGATTGGCTCTGGTTTTAAATTTAATTTTTTAGCAACATACTCTTCTACTTTTGGAGTGATGTGGGCGAACGTTCCAACCGCACCAGAAATAGCACAAGTAGATATTTCTTTTACTGCATCTTCTAATCTTTTTTTATTTCTTTTAAATTCCTCATAGTATGTTGCAAGTTTTAAACCAAAAGTAATAGGCTCAGCATGAATTCCATGACTTCTACCCATGCAAATTGTATTTTTATGCTTATAGGCTTTTTGCTTTAGAGTTTTTAGAAGATCGTTAATATCATTTAGTAAAATTTTGCCTGATCTTTGCAATTGAATATTAAAACATGTATCCAAAACATCAGATGAAGTCATTCCTTGGTGAAGAAATTTTGCTTCTGGCCCAACTTTTTCTGCGATAGAGGTTAAAAATGCTATTACGTCGTGTTTGGTTATTTTTTCAATATCATCAATTCTTTTCACATTTATTTTTGATTTTTTTCTTACCTTGGCAGCAACACCTTTTGGAATAATTTTGTATTTTTCCATTGCTTCAGCAGCATATATTTCAATGTCCAGCCAAATTTTATATTTTTCTTCTTGGGACCAAATATTTGTGACTAAATCTCTGCTATATCTTGGAATCATTAATGTAAATTTGTATCGTATTTGTTTGACAGTGTAAAAATCTCGTATCCATTACTAGTTATACCAACTGTATGTTCAAATTGTGCTGATAATGATTTATCTTTAGTTACAGCCGTCCATCCATCATTTAATACTTTTGTTTCAAATTTTCCAGCATTAATCATTGGTTCAATAGTAAATACCATTCCTTCTTTAATTTTCATTCCTTGATCTTTTTTTCCATAATGCAAAATACTAGGTTCTTCGTGAAACAACTTTCCAATTCCATGACCGCAAAAATCTTTGACAACCGAGAAACCTTCTTTTTCGACAAAACTCTGTATTTCATGACCAATGTCACCAAGTGAAAGTCCAGGTTTTAAAATTTTAATTGCTCTTGCGAGACATTCTCTAGTCACTTCAATTAGTTTATTTGCTTTGACAGAAGGCGTTCCAACCGAGTACATTCTTGAAGCATCTCCGTGAAATCCATCAACGTAACTAGTGATATCTATATTAACAATATCACCATCATTCAAAATTTTATCAGAAGGTATGCCATGACAAACTACATGGTTAACTGAAGTACAAATGGATTTGGGAAAACCTTTGTAAAAGAGCGGGGCAGAGGTTGCGTTATGAGAGTGAAGGAATTTAGTAGTAATTTTATTTATATATTCAGTTGTAATTCCAGGTTTTATTTTATCTTCTAAAAAATCTAAAGTTTTAGCAGTTATTTCTCCTGCTTTTTTCAATTTTTTAAAATCAGTTAATGTGTATTGCTGTATAGCCACTTATTTAAATATAATTTTAATTGGTTTGTTAATGCAAATTTCTTCGTCATTTACTTTACATGAATAACATAAAAATTTAACTCCATTTTTTTTTGCCTGCAAAAAACCATGAAGATACTTACTATCTATATCCTCAGCGATCTTGAAATAATTGCAGTCTTCTCTTTGTACAAGATAAATGAGATAAGATTCGTAACCTTTCTTAATAGCATTTTCTAATTCTCCAAGATGCTTTAGACCTCTGCTGGTAATGGCATCAGGAAATTCAGCGACTCCTTTTTTTCTTGATAAAGTTACATTTTTTACTTCTAAAAAAGCTTTTTTATTTTTACCTATTAACTCAAAATCAAATCTAGAATTTTCCCCAAATTTTACTTCACGTTGGTAACTTTCATATTTTGTTATTTCTTTTATTTTTTGTTTTTGAATTCCTTCCTCAACAATCTGATTTGCTAAATGAGTATTAACTCCAACATTAGATTTTCCATCGTTTATAATTTCTAGTGTAAATTTTAGTTTTCTATCAGGATTATCGGAGGTTGAGACCCAGGTTTTATTATCTTTATTTAGCAGGCCGAGCATAGAACCTGAGTTTGCACAATGTGAAATTAAAGTTTTTCCATTATTTTTTACTTCAACAAAAAATCTTTTGTATCTTTTTTGAAATTTTGACGATATTAATTTATTTTTAAATTTCATAATGAACTTCAGTAAAGAATTTACATCAGCTATTCTAATAATAGGTAACGAAATATTATCTGGAAGAACTGTTGATAAAAATACTAGCTTCATAGCAAAATGGCTTGGTGAGCTGGGAATTAGCGTTGAAGAGGTTAGGGTAATTCCTGATAAAGAAAGTGTAATTATTAATACGCTTAATGAACTTAGAAAAAAATATCAGTATGTTTTTACTACTGGCGGTATAGGGCCAACTCATGATGACATTACTTCAGAATCTGTGGCAAAAGCTTTTGAGAAGAAATGTGATTACAATAAAGAAGCTTATGCAATTTTAGAAAAATATTATGCCAATTCAGATTTCAACGAAGGTAGAAAAAAAATGGCAAAAATGCCAGAGGGAGCAAACTTAATATATAATGAGCAGGGCTCAGCTCCAGCTTTTTATATAGAAAACGTCTTTGTTTTACCTGGCATACCTAGTTATGTTGAGTTAATGCTTCCTCAACTAAAAAAAGTTTTAGTAAGCGGAAAAAAAATTATTTCTGTTTCTTGTGATGCCAAACTAAGGGAAAGTAGTATTGCAGTTGATCTTTCCAATATTCAAGATCGATATCCGGACATAGACATAGGCAGTTATCCATATTCTCAAGAAGGTGGTTTTGGAACAGTTTTGGTTATGCGAGCAGTGGATGAAGCTAAAGTATTGCGATGCAAAGAAGAAGTTGAGGAAATGATTAGAAAGCATACTTCCAATTAAATATATTTTAGTTGTTAAAAAACTCTTCAAATTATAAAAAGAATTGTTTTATTTAAAAACAAACAGTGCCCTCGTGGTGGAATTGGTAGACACAAAGGACTTAAAATCCTTGCCCTTCGGGGAGTGCCGGTTCGAGTCCGGCCGAGGGCACCAAGTGTTAAATATCTAAATTTAAACTTTTTCCAGCGTTTTCAGATATAAACTTGAGTCTTAGGTCTGCATCTTTTCCCATCAAATCGTTCACTAATTTACTAGTCACTTTGTATTTGGCTTTATTAGTGGGTACAGAAACTTTTATTAAATTTCTACTTTCTTTATTCATAGTCGTTTCTTTTAATTGGGCCGGCATCATTTCTCCCAAGCCTTTAAATCTGCTTATCTCAACCTTGGCATTTTTTTTTAAATTTTTTATGAGTTTATCTTTTTCTTTATCATCTTTAACATAATAAGATTGCGAACCTGTTGTGATTTTGTATAGCGGAGGAACGGCCATATATAATCTTCCGTCTTTAATAAGTTCTGGCATTTCAACAAAAAAGAAAGTTAATAGCAAGGTGGAAATATGATCACCATCCACATCGGCATCCGTCATTATAATTACTTTTTCGTATCGTAAATCTTTTCGATTATAATTTTTTCCTCTTTGACAACCTAGAGCTTGGAGCAAATTGCTTATTTCAGTATTGGCTAAAATTTTTGCAGTATTTGAATTTTTAACATTTAGTATTTTTCCTCTTAAAGGGAGTATAGCTTGTGTATACCTATCTCGTGCTTGTTTTGCTGAACCACCAGCAGAATCTCCTTCTACAATAAATAATTCAGTTCCTTCTGTTTTATCACTTGCACAGTCAGCTAATTTTCCAGGTAACCTAATTTTTCTAAAAGAAGTTTGCCTTTCCACATTATCATTGAGTTCATATAAGTTTCGTTCTCTTATTTTTTCCTCAATAAAACTAATTATAGATTTTGCAGCTTTTGCATTTCTATTAAGCCAATCTTCAAATAGGGTAGAGACAGTTTGATCGCAGTATTTAAGTACAAATGCAGAGGATAATTTGTTTTTAGTTTGTCCTTCAAATTCTGGATTTCCAATGAATACGGAAACTATATAGCTAGCGTTGTTAAATATATCATCTTGAGAAGCCTTAATGACAGTCTTGTTATTTTTAAGTTTTGCGTATTTTCTTATTGCTTTGGCTATACCGGCTCTAAAACCACTTTCGTGAGTTCCGCCATTAATGGTTGGGACTGTATTTGCAAATGACCGAGTAAAATTATTTTTGTTATCATGCCACTGAATGACAAATTCTACCTTTCCTTTTTTTTCTTCAAATTCTCCTTTTAGAGAGCTTGGCTTATCATGAATTGTTTTGGCATTTTCTAGTTCTGATCTTAAATATTGTTCTAATCCTTCAGGATAAAAGAGCGTGTCTTTGTTTGGAATTGTGTCTTTTCTATTTAGTAAGCTTTTATCGCACTCCCAGTTTATTTTAACTCCCTTAAAAAGAAACGCTTTGTTTCGACATGTCTCATAAATTCTTGAGGGTGTAAATTTTAAGTCTTTTCCAAAAATCTCATCATCAGGTAAAAATGTAACTCTTGTTCCATTGGTTATTGAAGAGCTGCCTTTTTGAATTAATTTATTTAAAGGTTTTCCTCTAGAATAATCTTGAAAATAAATTTTTTTCTTCTTAAAAACTTCAACTTTCATTCTTGAAGAAAGGGCATTTACTACTGATAAACCAACACCATGAAGACCAGCAGATGTTGTGTACACACCATCTTCTTTAAATTTACCTCCAGAATGAAGTGTAGTCATCACAACTTCAAGGGCAGTTTTGTTTTTTTTGGGATGTTTGTCTATTGGTATTCCTCGTCCATTATCCATTATACTTAAAGATCCATTTTTATTAAGAATGACGGTAATTTCTGATGCTTCACCAGCCACAACTTCATCCATACAGTTATCGATAATTTCATTTGCAAGATGATGGTAAGCGGTCTCGTCTGTACCACCAATATACATTCCAGGTCTTTTTCTAACCGGAGCAAGACCTTCTAAAACCTCAATATCTTTAGCGGAATAGTTATTTTTTTTACTAACCATGTTTAAAGCAATAGATTAATTTTAAAAAAGGTACAGGCCAATTTTTTATACTATTAGGCAAAAAAAAACCCCGCACTTTCATACGGGGTTTTAAATTAAAATTATTATATTAGCAGCTGTAATACATTTGGTATTCAACTGGATGAGGAGTGTGTTCTAGGTTATATACTTCGTTCATTTTGAGCTCGATATAAGCATCAATTTGATCGTCCGTGAATACTCCCCCAGTAGTTAAGAAAGCTCTATCTTTGTCTAAATTTTCTAAAGCCTCTCTTAATGAGCCACAAACTTGAGGTACATCTTTAAGTTCTTCAGCTGATAAAGCGTATAAATCTTTATCAAAAGGTTTGCCTGGATCTATTTTATTTTTTATTCCATCTATTCCAGCCATTAACATGGAAGCAAAAGTTAAGTAGGGGTTTCCAGCAGCATCTGGAAATCTCACTTCAACTCTTTTTCCTTTAGGGCTAGCGCTGAATGGGATACGGCAACTAGCAGATCTGTTTCTTGCAGAGTAGGCTAGAATTACCGGAGCTTCAAATCCAGGAATTAATCTTTTGTAACTATTTGTTGTAGAATTAGTAAATGCATTTAGTGCTTTTGCATGCTTAATAATTCCGCCAATGTAATAGAGACAATCTTGAGATAGACCAGCATACTTATCGCCAGCAAAAAGTGGTTTGCCTGCTTTCCAAATAGATTGGTGGCAGTGCATTCCAGATCCGTTATCTCCTTTAATTGGTTTAGCCATAAAAGTAGCAGTTTTTCCAAATGAGTTTGCAACCATTTGAACTGCATATTTATAAATTTGCATGTTGTCAGCATTAGTAACCATCGTATCAAACATAGTTCCTAACTCATGTTGAGAAGGAGCAACTTCATGGTGATGCTTTTCAACTTTAACTCCCATATCTTTCATTGCTTTTAATGCTTCAGCTCTTAAATCTTGGCAGCTATCAACTGGCGGTACTGGAAAGTAACCACCTTTAACTCCAGGTCTATGAGCTAAATTTCCGTTTGGATATTCTTTATCACTATTATATGGACCCTCACTGCTATCAATTTGAAAAGAAACCTTTTGCATTGTGTTTGAAATTTTTACATCATCAAATATAAAAAATTCTGGTTCAGGTCCAAAATAAATAGTATCACCAATTCCAGTAGTTTTTAAATAAGCTTCAGCTTTTTTAGCAATCGATCTTGGATCTCTTTCGTAATAGTCTTTTTTAATTGGATCCATAATGTCACAAAAAATAACAAGGGTATTGTGAGATGTGAACGGATCAACAAATGTTCTTGTTAAATCTGGCTTTAAGATCATGTCAGATTCGTTAATCGCTTTCCACCCAGCAATTGAAGAACCATCAAAAAAAGTTCCTTCATTTAAAAAATCAGCATCGATGGTGCTGATATCTTGAGTCATGTGTTGAAGTTTTCCTCTAACATCCGTGAAACGTAGATCTACGTAGTCAATTTCTTTTTCTTTAATTAATTTTAAAATATTTTCAGCTGTCATTTTGCTCCTTGTTGTACTTAATTTATTAAAATTTAGAGTTAATTAATACTATTTAGAGCAGTTTTTGAATGTTTTTATGCCATGCCTGATATGCATAAATGTGCATGGATTGGTATAGGTTTATCAACTTTAGATTGCAACTTAATACAAGTTTTTAAAATATATTGTGATTTATTAAATTACAGAACATATAATAACTTATGAAAAAAACCATTCTAGTCACAGGAGGTTCTGGTGTGATTGGATCTTCTATTCTGGAGCTATTTTACAAAAGAGGGTTCAACGTTATTGCCGCAGGTATTGCTAATAAAACAATTATTGGGCAACAGCAAAAAAAATTTAAAAGTAAAAGATGTTTATTAATAAACACTGATTTAACGGGCTCTAAAAACGTTAAAAAAGTAGTTAGTAAATCTATAAAAAAATTCAAGAAAATTGATATTTTAGTTAATTGTGCTGGAATTCAGTTTGTTATGCCCATTGAACAATACCCAGAAAAAATTTGGAGAAAAATGATGGAAATTAATCTCACCACTCCTTTTTTATTCACTAAGGAAATTTTGCCTATTATGCGTAAAAATAAATGGGGAAGAATTATAAATATTGCCTCAACACATGGTTTAATAGGCTCAATAAATAAATCTGCATACACTGCTTCAAAGCATGGTCTAGTAGGTTTGACAAAAGTTACAGCACTTGAAACTGCTGCAGAGCCAATAACTTGCAATTCTTTGTGCCCAGGTTTTGTACTTACCGAATTAATTCAAGACCAAATTGTTACAGTCGCTAAGAAAAAAAATATTCCTATTCAAGAAGCTGGGATTGAAATGTTAAGAGAAAAACAACCATCACTTAAATTTGTTAAAAAAGAGGATGTGGCTGCAATGATATATTTTTTGTGTAGCAAAGAGGCTGATCAAATCACAGGTTCGAATATATCATTGGATGGTGCTTGGACCGCTCAATAATATAGATAGACAGCTAGATTTATCTATAATTGATTAATAATCAAAAAACTCTATAAATAGCCAAAAATTAATAGCGGTATTGGTGGAATTGGCAGACACACTAGACTTAGGATCTAGCGCTGAAAGGCATGGGGGTTCAAGTCCCTCATACCGCACCAGAAGAGGAATTATGAAGGCAACGGTTACATCATCTAAAGGTCTACATTCTGATTTAAAAGTAATAGTAGAAAGAAAAGATATTGAAAAAAAAATTGAAACAAGACTTTCGGAATTAAAAGACAAAGTTAATTTAAAAGGATTTAGACCAGGAAAAGCACCAATGGAATTGTTAAAAAAACAATTTGGGGCCTCTGTCTATGGAGAAGTGGCTGAAAAAATTTTACAAGAATCAACATACGAGGCTTTAAAACAAAACAAAATAACACCAGCAAGTCAGCCAAAAATAGATATTCAAACATCTGGAGAAGGAAAAAATTTAGAATTTACTATTTCCGTTGAGCAAGTGCCTGAAATTAAGAAAGTTGAATTTGAAAAAATTACCTTAAATAAATATGAAGTTAAGTCAGACAAAAAAGATATCGATGAAAGACTAAAATACATTGCCGAAGGTAATAAAAAATATGTTGATAAGAATGGCAAAGCAGAAAATGATGATCTAGTTATTTTTAATTTTGAAGCAACTGTTGAAGGAAAAGCATTTGAGGGTAATAAAGGTGAGAAACTTCAAATAGTATTAGGTAAAGATCTTTTTATTCCTGGTTTTGATAAGCAATTAGTAGGATGCGCTAAAGGAGATGAAAAATTAGCAAAAGTTAATCTTCCTGATAATTATCCAAATAAAGAATTAGCGGGCAAACTATCAGAATTTAAGTGCAAGATTATTGAAGTTAAAAAGTCCGAAAATCAAAAAATAGATGATGAATTTGCAAAAAATTTTGGTGCAAAAGATTTAAAAGATTTAGAAGGTATGATTAGTAAGCAAGTCTCTAAAGAATTTGAAGGGGTTTCCGAGCAGCTTTTAAAAAAAGAAATTTTAGATCAATTAGATAATAGTTTTAAATTTGAATTACCAAAAAGCCTACTAGATGATGAAATTCGTAATGTTGAGCATACTTTAGTTCATGAAAAAATGGATGAATTAAAAGCAAAGGGCGAGAAATTTAGTCATGAGCATGATCATGATAAAATTAAATTGTCAGATGCTGATAAGAAATCAGCTTTAGAAATTGCAAAACGCAGAGTTAAACTTGCACTTATCCTTAATAAAACAGGAGAAGAAAATAATATAAAAGTTACATCAGACGAATTAAAAATGGAATTAGAAAAACAACTAAGAAATTACCCAGGTCAGGAAAAAAATATTAGAGATTTTTATCAAAAAAACCCAGCTGAACTAATGAAGCTAAGAGGACCAGTGTTTGAAGATAAGGTTATTGAGCTGATCAAAAGCAAAGCCAAAACCACTACCAAAGTTTTGAGTAAAGATGAGCTTTTGAAGATTTTTAATTCAGCTGACGAAGAGGGCAGAAAAGATAGCTCTACTAATAAAGAAAAAAAAGAAGATAAATCTAAAAAAAGTAGCAAAAAATAGTTAATAATAGTAAGTTCTGATTCGTATGAAAGATCCTTTTGATGTGTATATGAATACTCTAGTACCGATGGTTGTTGAGCAAACTCCCAGAGGCGAAAGAGCGTACGATATTTATTCTAGATTATTAAAAGAAAGAATTATTTTTCTTGTTGGTCCAATTAACTCTCATGTTTCAAGTTTAGTATCTGCACAGTTATTATTTTTAGAATCTGAAAATAATTCAAAGGAAATATTTATGTACATTAATAGTCCAGGCGGAGTTGTAACCGATGGTTTGGCAATTTATGATACCATGCAGTACATCAAACCAGCTGTTGCGACTTTGTGTATTGGTCAAGCATGCTCTATGGGTTCTTTTTTATTAGCTGCAGGTGAAAAAGGTCAGCGCATGTCACTTCCTAATTCTAGAGTAATGGTACATCAACCATCTGCTGG
>VTPP01000023.1 GCA_008638225.1 Pelagibacteraceae bacterium | reverse complement strand
GTGGTTCGAGTCCACCCAGCTGTACCAAAACAATGAATAAAAAAACTTTTAAACCCAGCAGTGAATTACCCGCTGGTTTTGCAGATAGACAAGAAGAAGAGCTTTTAATTCGAGATTTTTTAATTTCGAACATTAAAAAGATTATGTCTAAATACGGTTTCCAATATCTTGAAACACCTAGTTTTGAGTATACAGAAAGTATTGGAAAATTTTTACCAGACAAAGAAAGACCCTCCGAGGGTGTTTTTTCTTTCGAAGATGAAAAAAAGTGGCTTTCACTTCGTTATGATTTAACAGCACCACTAGCAAGATATTCTGCTAAAAATTTTGATTCTATTCCAAGACCTTTTAAGAGATATCAATTAGGGACTGTTTGGAGAAATGAAAAACCAGGACCGGGTCGTTTCAGAGAATTTTTGCAATTTGATGCAGACTATATAGGTACCAGTAATCTATTTGCAGACTCTGAGTTATGTTTTTTAATTTCAGAAATTCTCACTAGTTGTGGCTTAGAAAAAAATGAATTCATAATTAAAGTTTCAAATCGAAAGCTTACCAAAGGTCTTTTGGAGCAATTAAATATTAACGAAGAACAAAAGCAATCCATAACTCTAAGGGCAATAGATAAATTAGACAGAGTAGGGATTGAAGGCGTCCGATATTTACTTGGGGAGGGAAGAAAAGATAAGTCAGGAGATTTCACTAAGGGAGCAGAATTAAAAGATAATCAAATTACAAAAATTATTGATTTTTTAAACATTAAAAAACTTTCTGAAAATAATTTTGAAAAAATTAAAGCAATAGCTAACAACAACGAAACAATGATAGCTGGTATAAATGAGCTAATACTCATAAAAAAATATTTTTCATTATTTAATTTTGAAAATTATAATTTCGACACCACTCTTGTAAGGGGTCTTGAATATTACACCGGTCCTATTTTTGAAGCCAATTTAACTTTTAAAGTAACGAATAATAAGGGACAAGAAATTGAATTTGGCTCTATAGGTGGAGGAGGAAGATATGATGATCTTGTTAAACGATTTAATAATCAAGATTGTCCTTCTACGGGCATATCCGTTGGCCTAGACCGTTTAATTTATGCAATCATCCAAAAAAATAAAATTAAAGTAGAAAAAAATTGTCCAATTTTAATATGTGTATTTGATGAAAAATATATGGATTATTATATAAAAATCTTAAATTTATTAAGATTTGAGAGTATTAGTGCAGAAATTTATTCAGGAAATTCTAATATAAAATCGCAACTTAAATATGCTGATAAAAGAGGATGTAAGTTTGTAATTCTATGTGGCGATGATGAGATTGCCAAAAACCTTATTACTATTAAAAATTTAAGTATAGGTAAGAAAGTTTCAGAAGATCTTAAAGATCGAGATGACTGGAAACAGTCTACCGAAGTACAAAAAACCATACCTTTTGATCAGTTAATTAGTGAAATCAAAAAATGAAGCAAGGATTGGAAAAAAAAAGGTTAAAAGAATTTTTTTCAAAACAAATATTAAGTAGTTTTGAAAAAAATAATTTTAATTTTACTGATCTAGATTTGTTAATAGACACTAATCTATTAACAGAAAGATCAGGTGAGCAGTTTAAAAAAACTACATTAACTTACAAAGATTTACTTGGTAAAGAAATCAGTTTGCGACCCGATCTTACGGTTTCAACTGCTATTAAATATATCCAAGAAAAAAAAAATAAAGAAGAGAAATATTGTTATTTTGGCACTGCTTATCGTTTAGACAAAAAAGGTAATCTAAAGGTTTTTGATCAAATAGGTTGCGAAATCATAAACTCCAACAATAAAAAATCTCAAATAAATCTTATCAATTCAGTTCTCAAACCTATTAAAAAAATTAAAAAACTAGAAGTTACAATAGGAGATATTGGCTTGTTTAAAATATTAGTAAATTCTTTAGAATTGCCAGAACGATGGAAATTTAGACTAATAAAACATTTTTCTAGAAGAGAATATTTTGAAGATTTGCTCAAAAGACTAGAAACTAATTATGATCTTAATCAGCAAACAATTGAGGTTGATACAAAACGTCTAAAAGAACTTAAAAAGATGGATAAAAATCAGTTTATTGGAGGTAGGACGGTTTTTGAAATCATTCAACGTTTTGAAAAAAAATTAAAAGATCCTAGAGATAATTTTAAAGGTAAAAAAAACGTAAAAATTATTAGGGACTTTTTAAAAATTAATTTACCAATTGATAAAGCAGAAAATGCTATTCGCTTATTTTTTTTTAATCATAATTTAAGAAATAAAGATTTAGCCATTTATCTAAAAAAAATTTCTAGTGTTAACGATGCGCTAGGCAAAAAATATACAATTTATTTCAAAACAAATTTTGGAAGAAATGCAGAATATTATACAGGATTAGTTTTTTTAGCTTATGTTTTAAATAAATCTAAATTAATAGAAATTGCTAGAGGTGGAGAATACGACACTTTGCTTAAAACTCTTGGTTACAAAAAAGATATCCCAGCTTTTGGTGGAGCTATTAATTTAAATCAATTGATAAACTTATAATATGAATAAAATAAAATTAGGCTTGCCGAGCAAAGGTAGATTAAAAGAGGATGCCATAAATTTTTTTCAAAGTAAAAGGTTAATAATAAAAAATTCATTTGGAGAAAGAAATTATTTTTTTAATATCGAAGGAAAAAATGAAGTGGAGGGTATATTCTTGCATGCAAAAGAGATTATTGAAAGAATTAATGATGGAACTTTGGATATGGGCGTATCTGGACTAGATTTGTTACAGGAATTTCCAGAAGTATATTCAGAAAATGTTAAAATATTTCAAAAGCTAAATTTTGGTTTTGCCGATCTGGTTGTTGCAGTTCCAAAAGATTGGCTTGATGTGCAAAATATGGCAGATTTAGAAGAGGTTAGTTTTGAATTTAGAGAGAAATACGGTCGCAGAATGAGAGTGGCAACCAAATATCCAAATTTAACCGAAACTTTCTTTTTATCTAAGGGTGTGAGTCAATTTAGAGTTGTTGCAAGTCTGGGAGCAACTGAATCTTATCCATTCACTGGTTCTGCAGAACTTATTACTGATATTACATCAACCGGATCTACTCTTAAGGCCAATAATCTTAGAATTGTTAATGATGGAAATATTTTAAAGAGTTCAGCTTGTTTATTTGTTTCAAAAAAATTTCAAAAAAATAATTTTTTAAAGAACCTCAAATAAAAAAGGCCAGTACTTAACTGGCCTTTTTATAAATCTTTTTGGATTTATTAGTATAGGATTACATTCCCATTCCACCCATTCCACCCATACCACCCATACCACCCATTGGAGGCATTCCACCACCACTAGATGAATTTTTGTCTTCAGGCTTATCGGCAATCATAGCTTCGGTAGTAATTAACAATCCTGAGATAGAAGCTGCATCTTGTAAAGCAGTTCTAACAACTTTTGTAGGATCAATAATTCCCTTAGCAAACATGTCTACATACTCTTCTGCTTGAGCATCGTATCCCATGTTACCTTTTTTACCTTCCAATAGTTTTCCAACAACCACAGAAGCATCAACTCCCGCATTTGATATAATTTGTCGGATAGGAGCTTGTAGAGCTTTTCTAATAATTTCTACACCAGCTTTTTGATCATCGCCTTTAACTTTAATACCGTCTAAGGCATCAAGAGCATAAAGCAAAGCGCATCCACCACCAGTAACAACTCCTTCTTGAACAGCTGCTTTAGTAGCATTAAGCGCATCATCAACTCTATCTTTTCTTTCTTTAACCTCAACTTCAGTTGCTCCACCAACTTTGATTACAGCAACTCCACCAGCTAACTTAGCTAATCTTTCTTGAAGTTTTTCCTTATCGTAGTCAGATGTGCTTTCATCAATTTGTTTTTTGATTGAATTGCATCTAGCTTCTATGTCTGATTTTTTTCCTGATCCATCAATAATAGTAGTATTGTCTTTATCTACTTTGATAGATTTACAAGAACCAAGGTCTTTTAAAGTTACGTTCTCAAGTTTAATTCCAAGATCTTCTGAAATCACTTGTCCACCTGTTAAGATAGCAATATCTTCAAGCATTGCTTTTCTTCTATCACCAAATCCAGGTGCTTTAACTGCGCAAACTTTTAATCCACCTCTTAATTTGTTTACAACTAAAGTTGCAAGAGCTTCACCCTCTACTTCTTCAGCAATAATTAACAAAGGTCTAGAAGACTGAACTACAGCTTCTAATAAAGGAACCATAGATTGCAAGTTAGATAATTTTTTATCACACAATAAAATTAACGGATCATTTAACTCAGTCGTCATTTTGTCCGCATTAGTAATAAAGTAAGGAGATAAAAAACCTCTATCAAATTGCATACCTTCAACTACTTCTAATTCTGTTTGAAGACCTTTTGCTTCTTCGACAGTAATTACACCTTCATTGCCAACTTTTTGCATAGCTTCAGAAATCATTTTACCAATTTCTTTTTCACCATTTGCAGAAATAGTTCCTACTTGCGCAATTTCTTCAGAAGTTTTTACTTTCTTAGAATTATCTTTTAGTCTTTGAATTACAGCCTCTACTGCAGTGTCTATACCTCTTTTTAAATCCATAGGATTCATTCCAGCAGATACATACTTACAGCCTTCTTTTGCAATTGCTTGAGCTAAAACTGTTGCAGTTGTAGTTCCATCTCCAGCTTCATCGTTTGTTTTGCTAGCAACTTCTTTAATAATTTGAGCTCCCATATTTTCAAATTTATCTTCAAGCTCAATTTCTTTCGCTACAGTAACACCATCTTTAGTTATTCTTGGTGAACCATAAGACTTATCGATTACTACATTACGACCTTTTGGTCCTAAAGTAACTTTTACTGCATTAGCTAAGATGTCAACACCTCTTAGCATTGCGTTTCTTGCTTCAGTATCAAATAGTACCATTTTTCCTGCCATTTTTTATTTCCTCCTAATTTAATCTAGTTATTTTCCGACAACTCCCATGATGTCGCTTTCTTTCATGATGCTATACTCTTTTCCATCTATCTTAACCTCAGTGCCTGACCATTTTCCAAAAAGAACTCGGTCACCAACTTTGACGTCCATAGGGATAATTTTTCCATCTTCTGTTTTAGCTCCAGAGCCAACAGCAATCACTTTTCCTTCCTGTGGTTTTTCTTTAGCCGTATCTGGAATAATAATTCCACCGGCTGTTTTTTCTTCGCTTTCTAGGGATTCGATTAATACCCTGTCATGTAAAGGTTTAAATTTCATTGTTATACTCCTTGTGTCGTTAATTATGGCTAGTTATATGATTATCAATTTTCAAATTTCAAGTGCTAGGACAATTGCCAAAACCTATGTTTTTCCTAGTGTTTATAGTAAACAACTTTATGCATTCTACAAAACCACACAAAATAGAAGGATTAAAACAAATATTTGAAAAATATGATGTTTATTTCATAGATTTGTGGGGAGTAATGCATAACGGAGTTGAGTGCTATGCAGAAGCAATTACCGTTTTAAAAGAACTAAAAAACCATAAAAAAAAAGTTATATTAATTTCTAACGCTCCAAGACCTAACAGAACAGTTAATCTCTTTTTAGAAAAAATAGGATTGCCTCACACATTGTACGATCTGTTAATAACCTCTGGTGATATAACGCAACAATATTTAATTGAGAATAAAGAGAAAAAAAAATTTTACCACTTAGGGCCAGATAGAGACAAAGATTTATTTGAAAATGAAAAAATTCATATTTCAAACAAAAAAGAATGTGATGAAATTATTTGCACAGGACTAACTTTTTCAGAAAAAGAAGATATTAAAGAATACGAGGCTATTTTACAATATTTTAAAAATAAACAAACACCGATGATTTGCGCCAACCCTGACGAGGTAGTTATTCGGGGAACAAAACTTGAGTATTGTGCCGGTGCACTAGCAAAAAAATATGAAGAGATAGGCGGCAAGGTTTCATATTATGGCAAGCCGTATCCAGATATTTACAGCACTGCTCTAAAAAAAATGAACATGCTTCAATTATATGAGCAAAAAAAAATTATTCCTTTTGCAATAGGTGATAATTTAAAAACAGATATTATGGGAGCCAATTTATTTAACATAAGTTCTCTATTAATATTAAACGGAATATATAAAGATTTTATTCGAAATGATGAAATTAATTTTGAAGAATTAAAAAGCTCCGTTAATTTGCAGCAATTGCAAATTCATTATTATCAGAAAGATTTGATATGGTAAAAAATATAAATATAAAAAAATCTGTAATTGCAATCGGTAACTTTGATGGAGTTCATAAAGGGCATCAAGAAATTTTTAAACTTGGAAAAAAAATAGCAAAAAAAAATAAAAAAAAATTTGGTATTATTACATTTTCTCCTTTGCCATCTGAGTTTTTTCAAAAAGAAAAAAAAAATATCAGAATTACTCTTGATGATATTAAAATAGATTTGTTAAAAAAAAATAAAGTAGATTTCGTTTTTATTTGTAATTTTAATAAAAAATTTTCACAAGTAACTGCAGAAAAATTTATTGAAAATATTATTGTTAACAAGCTGCAAGCAAGTCATGTTCTGGTGGGAAAAAACTTTAGATTTGGCCACCAAAGAAAAGGAACTATCACTCTCCTAAAAAAATACGGAGTAATTTTTAACTATAAAGTTTTAGATATAAAGCTTTCAAAGCAAAAAAAATTAAAAATTTCATCAACACGTATCCGTTCCGCAATCGAAAAAGGGAATGTAGAATTAGTAAGTCAATTACTTGGCCGATATTGGAGTATAAAAGAAAAAGTTATAGCTGGAAAAAAATTAGGACGATCTCTAGGATTTAGAACTGCCAATGTTGAAATCAAAAATAATATTAATCCAAAAACAGGTGTTTACGCAGTTAAAGCTTTGGTAAATAATAAAAAGTACTCTGGTATAGCAAATTTTGGAGTTGCACCAACATTCTCAAGAAATCACAAAGTGTTAGAGATAAATTTATTCCAAAAAATACACTCATTTTATGGAAAAAAGATAGAAGTATTTTTTATTAAAAGAATTAGAGATGAAAAAAAATTTAAAAATAGAAATTTATTAATTAGCCAGATAAAAAAAGATATAACAAAAGCAAAAAAAATTCTAAGACCATGACTGATGTAAAAGTAAATTTGCCCAAAACACAGCTGGGTATGAAAGCAAATCTTCCAGTTAAAGAACCTGAGCTTCTAAAATTTTGGAGCGACCTTGGTTTGTACAATCAGCAAAGACTATTATTTTCAGATAGAGAAAAATTTGTTCTTCATGATGGACCTCCCTACGCCAATGGAAATATTCATATTGGAACAGCTCTTAATAAAATTTTAAAAGATATTATTATTAGGTATCAGCAACTTTTAGGAAAAAATGCAGCATATGTTCCAGGATGGGATTGTCATGGCTTGCCTATAGAGTGGAAAATTGAAGAGGAGTATAAAAAAAAAGGAAAAGATAAGAAGAATATTTCAATTATTGAATTTAGAAAGGAATGCAGAGATTTTGCATCATCTTGGATAGCTACGCAAAAAGAGCAATTTAAAAGATTAGGAGTAGAAGGAGATTGGAGTAATCCATACACTACAATGAGCAAGGACTCCGAAGCTCAAATAGCAGCCGAAATATTAAAGTTTCTAAAAAATGGTAGTTTGTATAATGGTTTTAAACCAGTCTTATGGTCTGTTGTTGAAGCAACTGCATTAGCTGATGCGGAGGTTGAATATGCGGATCACAAATCTAATACTATTTTTGCTAAATTTCCAATTCAAGGATCTTTCAAAAATTTGCAAAATGTTAAAGTTGTAATTTGGACGACTACTCCGTGGACGATTCCATGCAATAGGGCTTTAGCTTTTAATCAAACTTATGAGTATTCTTTGGTTGAAATAATTCAAGAAGGAAAAAAAGAAGTAATCATACTAGCTTCTAGATTAGTCGATGAAGTTTTGAGGGCATGTAATATTAGCGAGTACAAAATCATCGAATTTTTTTCAGGATCAGATTTTAATAACATTAAATGTTTTCATCCATTTAAAGACTGTGGATATGATTTTGATGTTCCTTTACTAAATGCCGAATTTGTTACTTTAGAGCAGGGTACAGGAATTGTTCATGTCGCGCCAAGCCATGGTCCTGACGATTTCAATTTAGGATTGAAGCACAATATTAGAGCCGAAAATACTATTGATGACAATGGTCATTATACCAATGTAGTAAAAAAATTTGAAGGAACTCATATTTTTAAAGCTGATAAAATTATCATTGAAGAACTAAAATTAAATCACATGCTTTTAGGCACAGGGATTTTGATCCATAGCTATCCACATTCATGGAGATCAAAAGCTCCTTTAGTTCATAGAGCAACACCGCAATGGTTTATTTCTATGGATACGAACAATTTAAGAAAAGTGGCTTTACAAGCAATTGATAATACAAAATTTTACCCTGCAGTAGGAAAAAATAGATTGAAATCTATGATTGAAACCAGACCTGACTGGTGCATTTCTAGACAAAGATTTTGGGGGGTGCCAATTCCTATATTTGTAAATAAAAAAACAAATGAGCCACTTATTGATGATGAGGTATTTAGAAGAGTAGAAGATATTTTTAAAAAAGAAGGAAGTGATGCTTGGTTTTTAAAAAAATCAGAAGATTTTTTAGGTAATAATTATAAAGTCGAAGATTTTAAAAAGGTAAACGATATTGTTGAAGTATGGTTTGATAGCGGCTGTACTCACTCTTATGTTCTAGAAAAAAGAAATGATTTAAAATGGCCAGCAGATATGTACCTAGAAGGTTCAGATCAACATAGGGGCTGGTTTCATTCGTCATTACTTCACTCATGCGGAACAAGAGGTAGAGCACCTTACGAAAGTATTTTGTGTCACGGATTTGTAGTGGATGGAAAAGGACAAAAAATGTCAAAATCATTAGGCAATGTAGTTTCCCCAGATGACGTAATTAAAAAATATGGAGCTGATATTTTGAGATTATGGGTTGTAGCCTCTGATTATTCCGATGATTTAAAAATTGATGATTCAATTTTAGAGCAACACTCTCAGTCTTATAGAAAAATTAGGAATACATTTAGATTTTTACTTGGAAATTTGAATGACGAAATAAATTTCGAAACAAAAATAGATATTAGCAATTTAGAGGAAATTGAAAAATATATTTTGAACAAAGTTTCATCATTAGACAACAGTTTTGAAAATTTAAATAGCAATTTTAATTTCCACAAGATTTATGTGGATTTATTAAATTTTTGTACTGTCGATCTTTCAGCCCTCTATTTCGATATCAGAAAAGATTGCCTTTATTGTGATGATTTACAATCAGTTAAAAGATCTAATTGTATAAAAGTTCTTTCTATTGTTTTAGAATTTCTTTTAAAATGGTTATCACCAATTCTAGTTTTTACATGTGAAGAAATTTATCAAATTATAAAGAAGGAAAAATTTAAACAAAGTGTTTTTTTACATCAATTTCAATCATTCCCAAAAAACTGGGCAGATCAAGAAGTAGAAAGCAAATGGAATTTTTTAAAGACAATTAGATCGGAAGTTAATAATGCAATCGAAGTAAAAAGAAATGAAAAATTGATAGGATCAAGTTTGGAGGCAAATGTTCATATCTACTTAGACACAAAACATACGGCCCTTTTGTACAAAATCGACTTGGCGGAACTATTTATTTGTTCAGCGAGCACTTTGAATAACCAAAATATTAAATTTGATAATGTTCAAAAAGATGAAAAAGCTGTTCAGAGTTTAAAAATTATTGTTAGTAAAGCAGAGGGAACCAAGTGTACCCACTGTTGGAAAGTTTTACCAAATAAATGTGACAGGATTAACTGTGGAATTGTTTAAAAGCGTAATAAAAAAAAATTGGATTTTTTTTTTAATTATTCTTGTATGCTTTTTATTTGATAGATTAACAAAGATTTACGTTATTGATTTTTTCTTAAATTACAAAACTGATAGTTATTATTACAATCCTTTTTTGAACTTCGTTCTTTTGTGGAACACAGGCATAGCTTTTGGTTTGATGGAAAGTGAAAGTTATACTTATCATATCATAAGTTTTTTAATTATATGTGTTGTAATTTTTTTGTTTTATTGGTTTTTTACATCAAGTAGTAAATTAGAAAAATTTCCAATTTCACTAGTGATTGGCGGAGCATTTGGAAATTTATATGATAGAATTGCTTACAATGCAGTACCCGATTTTATTGACCTACATTATAAGGATTTTCACTGGTTTGTGTTTAATGTATCGGATATTATAATTACTTTAGGCATTATATTATTATTGTTAAATGACTTATTTTCAAAAAAAAATGCGCAATAACATAATTTTTTATTTTACTTTATTATTTAGTATTTTTTCTCTTAACTCTTGCTCAGATTTGAAAAAGGGATTGGGTATAGAAAAAGACGTTCCGAACGAGTTTTTAATTGAAAAAAGAGACCCATTGGTATTACCGCCCGACTACAGACTATTACCACCCGATAGCAAAACAAAACCACAAGAGACAACAAATACTAAAGATTCTTTAAAATCAGTTTTGGATGGCAAGCTAAACACTAATGAAACTCAAAAGACAAAATCACCCAGTTTAGATTCTGGAAACCTCGAGCAAGAAATTTTAAAAAAAATAAAGTAAATGAATGTAGGTATAGACCTTGATTTTTTCTTTGATGGTACTTTAGGCTATAATATAAAAACAACAGAAAATTATAAAAAAAATTTAGAAAAATGCCAACAAGCATCAGAAGCACTTATTGCTGAAATAAAAAATAAGTCTAATGAAATTCTTAATTCCTTTAGTTTTGATTATCAAAATAAAATAAAAACTATTAGAGAAAAAATAGTTAAGAAAAAAAACACATTAGTTGTGGGTTTAGGTGGTTCTTCTGCAGGCGCCAAAGCTTTAAGTATGTATTTAGGAAATTCTATTTATTTTTTTGATAATTATGATTTAAGATATATTGATGACTTTTTTAAAAAGCACGATCTAAAAGAATTTCAAATTTACATCATATCAAAATCTGGCAATACTTTTGAGACTTTGGCTATGCTAAATTTAATATATCAGCATTTATTATCAATATCTAATAAAGAACTTATTAATAACAACTTAGTCATTGTAACTGAAGTGGCCGATAATATTTTAAATAATTTTGCCAATCAGAACGGTATTCAGGTTGTGTCACACAACAAAAAAATAGGTGGAAGATACTCAGTATTTTCAGAAACCGGTATGATTTTATTCGATATCAATCCAAAAGAAATTTCTGATAGTGCAAACTCCGTTGTATCAAAATTAATGGAAAATAATGTCGATGATCAATCAAACCCCACAGTAAATGCAGCTATAATACTGTCGCTTCAAGAACAGGGCGTTAAATTTAATGTAAATCTTCTGTATGACTATTCTCTAAAAAACTATTCTTATTGGTTCCACCAACTATTTGCAGAGAGTTTAGGAAAAAATGAAAATGTAATGACTCCAACAACATCTATTTGCCCTAAAGATCACCACAGTATGGCGCAGCTATTTATTGGAGGACCAAAAGATAAATTTTTTAATATTTACCCACCGGCTCATTCAGAGCATTTTAAAAGTTTTGCAGATCTAGATATGGGTATTATACAAAAAAAAACACCAGGAAATCTTCTTCAATCGCAATATTTGGGACTTGTGAAAACTTTTAGAAATAAAAAAATACCACATAGAATAATAAAATTTATAGACAAGTTTCAAAGTAGAGAGTCTAATATGTTAGAACTATTTTCGTATAATATTTTAGAAACAATAATTTTGGGATATGCTCAAAATATTAATCCTTACGACCAGCCAGCTGTTGAGGATATTAAAATAAATACTTTTAATTCTTGATAGTTGCGAAAATGATGACGGATCGACCGTATTCTTTTTTTAAAATAATATTTAAATAAACGTCAAAATTAAACTTATTATTTTTTTCATAGTGCATTACAATTAAAGCGTTAGACAGTTTTTTTTGAAATTGTTTTAATTTATCAAATAACTCATTTAAAAATTCAGCTTGAAATGGAGGATCTAAAAAAACTAATTTTATATTTTCTTCTAGTAAAGTTTTTAGGTCAACTTTAAAGAAATCACTACAAATTATATTTGATTGTTCATTTAAAGATAGATTTTTGATATTCTTATTTAGGATATCTATTGAGTTTTTATTTTGTTCTATAAATATAACTTTTTGCGCACCTCGCGACAGACATTCTATCCCAAAAGATCCAGCACCAGAAAAGATGTCCAAAACAACAGAGTTATTTAATTCAAGATTAATTAGTTTTGAGTGAGTTAATAAATTAAACAAACTTTCTTTTACATAATCTCGAAGAGGTCTAGTAATTTCAGAATTTGGTAATAATAATTTTTTTTTTTTAAATTTTCCCGAGATAATTCTCATATAGTTTGATTTCTTTTTGTTCGGCTAATCTGATTTCTCCTGGCTTAAGATTACCAAGTTTAAAAGGACCAAATTCCAGTCTTGTTA
>VTPP01000006.1 GCA_008638225.1 Pelagibacteraceae bacterium | reverse complement strand
TGGATCCATTAGCAGAGGGAATATTGCCAGTTGCTATTGATGAAGCTACAAAATCCATCCCTTATTTATCAGAATTAAAAAAAACATATTATTTTGAAGCAGTGTGGGGAAAAGAAACCTCCACTTTAGATGCGGAGGGAGAAGTGACGCATTCTTCTAAAATTATACCTTCTAAAGAAAGCATCAAAAAAAAATTAAATTCTTTTATTGGAACCATTGAACAAGTTCCTCCAAAATACTCAGCGAAAAAAATTAATGGTGAGCGTTGTTATAATCTAGCAAGAAATAATCAGACATTCGATTTAAAAGCACAAAAAATTGAAATTTATAATATTAAGATAGTTGCGCATGTTGAAGGAAAGACATCTTTTTTGGTACATTGTGGTTTAGGAACCTATGTTCGTAGTTTAATTAGAGATATAGCATATTCTTTAAATACATTTGGTTATGCCTCTAAAATTGTAAGACGTAGATATGGTCAATTTACACAAAAAAGCTCATTAAATATGGATTTTATCATTAAAAAAATGGAAAAAAAAGAACTCCAAAAATACTTACTTGAAATCAATAAGGTTTTAATACATATACCATCCATAAAATTAGAAGATAAAAGAATAAAGCTTATTAAAAACGGAATGAAAGTAAGCATGTTGGAAGAGTTTGGAGAAATTGATCTTAAGAAGTTAATAGCCCAAAATCAAAACCAGGTACTCGCATTCGGAGAGTTGAAATCTGGATTTTTTTATCCCAAAAGAATTTTAAATATTTAAAAAACTATGCCAAAGAAAAAAATTGAAAAAAAAGAAATTATAAAAAGTCTACAGAAACACAAAACTGATGTTGGTTCATCAGAAGTTCAAATCGGAATTTTGACAGAACGAGTTAAGTACCTAACAACTCATTTTGCTAAAAATAAAAAAGATAAGCATTCCAATACTGGATTAGCTAAAATTATTTCTCGAAGAAAAAAATTATTAGAGTATTTGAGTAAAAAAGAGCCTTCTACTTATAAAAAAGTGTTAGAGCAGTTAGGTTTGCGTAAATAAAACTACATGTTCAACATCGTAAAAAAAGAAATTAATTGGGGCGGTAAAAAATTAACTTTAGAAACAGGTAGAGTTGCAAGGCAAGCAGACGGAGCGGTTATGCTTACTTGTGGTGACACGGTCATTTTGGCAACTGCAGTTGCAGCAAAGTCAGCAAAACCAGATATAGATTTTTTCCCTTTAACAGTAAATTATCAAGAAAAATATTATGCTTCAGGAAAAATTCCCGGTGGTTATTTTAAGCGTGAAGCGAGACCAACTGAATCTGAGACATTAATTTCAAGATTAATTGACAGACCAATTAGACCGCTATTTCCAAATTCTTTTAGAAATGAAGTTCAGGTACTACCTACTGTAATATCTTATGACAAAGACAATGACCCAGAAGTTTTAGCGTTAATTGCCAGTTCCGCAGCCTTGGCTATATCAGGAATTCCTTTTATGGGACCTGTTGCAGCCGCAAAAGTTGGAATGATAGATGGAAATTTTATATTAAACCCAACTAAAGAACAAATCGTTAGCTCAAGTCTAGAACTAGTTGTTGCTGGTACAGCTGATGCTGTTTTGATGGTTGAGTCTGAAGCATCAGGCTTATCAGAAAAACAAATGCTAGATGCGGTTAAATTTGGACACGATAAAGCAAATGAAGTTATTAATTTGATCAAAGAATTTGCAAAAGAAGCAGCGAAACCTAGATGGATTATTGAAGAAAAAGATTACACAGAACTAAAAAATAAAATTTCAAAAGCAGTATCTGCAGATTTACAAAAAGCTTTTGATCAAAAAGATAAACAAACAAGATCTAATCTTATTGGTGAAGCTAAAGAAAAAACAAAAAAACTATTTGATGGTGATGAAACATATTCAGCGGTTGAAATTAATGATCAGTTTAAAAATGTCGAAAAAGAAATTGTAAGAACTCAAATTCTTAAAGATTCAAAAAGAATTGATGGAAGAAAATTAAATGAAGTTAGAGATATTAGATGTGAAGTTGGTGTTTTGCCTAAAGTCCACGGTTCCGCATTATTTACCAGAGGAGAAACGCAAGCTTTAGTCGTTGCAACTTTAGGAACTCAAGATGATGAACAAAGATTAGAAACATTAGACGGATTAGTTAGATCTAGGTTTATGCTTCACTATAATTTCCCTCCATTTTCAGTGGGAGAAGTTGGAAGAATTGGAACCGGCAGAAGAGAAATTGGTCATGGAAAATTAGCATGGAGAGCAATTAATGCATCTCTACCTTCAAAAGAAGAGTTTCCTTATACGTTTAGAATAGTTTCGGAGATTACAGAATCAAACGGTTCTTCTTCGATGGCTACTGTTTGTGGGTCTTCACTGGCTTTAATGGACGCTGGTGTACCTATTAAAAAACCAATTGCTGGAATTGCGATGGGTTTAATTAAAGAAGGTAATGATTACTCTATCCTCAGTGACATATTAGGAGACGAAGATCATTTGGGAGATATGGATTTTAAAGTTGCAGGAACAGACGATGGAATTACTTCGTTGCAAATGGATATAAAAATTACTGGGATTACTTTTGAAATAATGGAAAAAGCTTTAGCACAAGCTAAAGAAGGTCGAATTCATATTTTGGGAGAAATGGCAAAGACTATGAAAGAGTCTAGAAAAGAACTTTCTAAAAACACACCGAAGATGGAAAAAATGCAAGTCGACAAAAAAGATATCGCTGCAGTTATTGGAAAAGGTGGAGCTACTATTAGAGAAATTGTTGAACTGTCAGGAGCCAAACTTGATATTAATGATGATGGTGTAATTACCATTGCCGCTGCAGACGAGGAGTCTAGAAATAAGGCAGTCGAAATGATCAAAGATATCGTTGCCAAACCTGAAATGGGAAAAATATATAAAGGAAAAGTAGTTAAAATTATGGAATTTGGAGCATTTGTTAACTTCTTGGGAAAACAAGATGGACTGGTTCACATTTCTCAATTAGCTGCAAAGAGAGTAGAAAATGTTTCCGATGTAGTTAAAGAAGGCGACGAAGTTTCTGTAAAAGTAGTTGGATTTGATAGAGGTAAAGTGAAACTATCTATGAAAGAAGCCGCAGAAGATAATAAATAATTAATTAGTCTAAAAATTAAATTTAAGAAGTAATATTTTTAGGGTCTGGCATTCCAACCTTGTTATAACCAGCATCTACATAATGAATTTCGCCTGTAACACCACAAGAAAGATCGCTTACCAAATAAACAGCCGAATTCCCAACATCATGAATATCTACATTTCTTTTTAATAAAGAGTGATCAGCATTCCATTTATATAAAAATTTTGCATCTCCGATAGCAGATGCAGCTAACGTTTTAATTGGACCAGCGCTAATTGCATTCACCCTAATTCCTTTGCCGCCAAGATCTCTTGCTAAATATTTTGTACTTGTTTCCAACGCTGATTTACAAACTCCCATTACATTATAGTTTGGAATTACTTTTGTAGATTCATAAGTAAGGGTTAGCATACTTCCTCCTTGATTCATGATTGGTGCTGCTTCATTTGCAATTTCGGTAAAAGAAAAACAAGAAATTAACATACTTCTTAAAAAATTTTCTCTTGTTGTATTTAAATATTCACCTGACAATTCTGATTTATCTGAAAAAGCAATTGCATGGATAACAAAATCAAGATTACTCCATTTTTTTTTAATATCAGCAAATGTTTGAACAATTTGATCTTTATTTTCTACATTGCAATCAAGCGTAAATGTTGAACCTAAAGATTCTGCAAGAGGAACAACTCTTTTTTTAAGAGCATCACCAACATATGTAAAAGCCAGTTCTGCTCCATGTTCTGACAATTTTTGTGCAATGCCCCATGCAATTGAACGCTCATTTGCAACGCCCATGATTAAACCTTTTTTGTTTTGTAATAATTTCATAATTATATTTTTTCAAATACTAGAGCAGCATTAGTTCCACCAAAACCAAAACTATTGGACATGACACAATTAAGTTCGATATTTTTTTGTATCTGTGTAACTATTGGAAATTTTTTAGCTTCATCGTCCATCTCTGTTATATTGGCAGAAGCTGCTATAAACTTATTTTTCATCATAATTAAACAATATATCGCCTCATGAACAGAAGCAGCGCCAAGTGGGTGACCAGATAAAGATTTTGTTGAACTAATTTTAGGAATTTCATCTTTAAATACTTCACCAACAGCCCGCAATTCCGTAATATCTCCAACTGGAGTAGAAGTTCCATGTGTATTTATATAGTCGACTTTTTTATTTCTTTTTGTACTTAAAGCCATTTGCATGCAACGAACAGCACCCTCACCCGAAGGAGCAACCATATCGTATCCGTCAGATGTGGCTCCATAACCTGTTAGTTCAGCATAAATTTTTGCCCCCCTTGCTTTTGCATGTTCAAGTTCCTCCAAAACCAAAACTCCACCACCACCTGCTATGACGAAACCATCTCTTGTTTTATCATAAGCTCTTGATGCTTGTTCGGGTGTATCATTATATTTTGAGGATAAGGCGGTCATGGCATCAAACATTGCTGTCATAGCCCAGTGTAGCTCTTCACTGCCTCCAGCAAAAACTATGTTTTGTTTTCCGTACTGAATTAATTCCATGGCATTTCCAATACTGTGGCCGCTAGTGGCACAAGCAGAACTAATTGTGTAATTTACCCCTTTTATTTTAAAAGGTACAGCAAGAGTAGCCGATGCAGTACTACCCATAGTTCTTGGAACAATAAATGGTCCCATTAATTTTGGAGTTTTTGCTCTTGTTTTATCAACTGAGAGCACAACATTTTCAATAGAAGGACCGCCAGAACCCATAATGATTCCTGTAGTAAAATTACTTACATCTTTTTCCTCAAGGCCAGAGTCTTTTATTGCTTCGTGCATAGCTATGTAATTATAAGCTGAACCTGATCCCATGAATCTGATAGTTTTTCTATCAATAAAATCCTCTAATTTTATATTTGGTTTGCCGTGAATTTGGCTTTTTAAATTATATTCTTTATATTCCTCAGCATAAGTAATGCCTGATTTTCCATTAATAAGTGATTGATAAACTTCTTCTTGATTGTTTCCCAAGCAAGAGACAATACCCATGCCAGTTATAACTACTCTTTTCACTTAACCCCCTTAAACAGTCCTACTTTTAAACTTTTTGCTTTATAGATTTCTTTATTATCTGCCAAAAGTACACCATCTGCAAGACCAACTGAAGTCTCATCTTTTTTTAAAATTCTTTTTATATTTATTATATATTTTGCGATTTTGACGGTTTCTAAAACCTCCCCAGTAAATTTAACTTCCCCCACTCCAAGCGCCCTACCTTTTCCAGGATTACCCTCCCAGCCTAAAAAAAATCCAACTAGTTGCCACATTGCATCAAGTCCTAAGCATCCAGGCATTACAGGATCATTTTTGAAATGACAGTCAAAAAACCAAAGATTGGATTTTATATCTAATTCAGCCTCTAAAAGACCTTTACCATAAATGCCGCCATCATTATTAATTTTAGTAATTCGGTCAAACATCAGCATAGGAGGCAACGGTAGCTTTGCATTACCTTCCCCAAACATAACTCCATTTCCACAATCTATAAGATCTTGATATGTGTAGCTTTCTTTTTTTGCCATTTTAGGATTAATTTTAAGATAGTTTTATTTGATTATAATCATTTATAAATAATTTTTATCAAAAAAACTAGTTCATAATCTCATTTTTATTTAAGCCCCATAAAGAATTTTTTTTAATCCACCCCGAAAAAAGATTATTTTTAACCTTACACCAGTTTAAAGAACATTTTATTATAGTTGCAACCTCAAGTTTTGAGGTCCTGGCAGAGGGGCGTGAATATATTGTTGGTTTGCTAAAAACCAAGACATCGTCTTCAATTAATAAAATAGATCTTTTTTTTGATAGTTGTGAAACGTGAACCCACCCTGTATCATTTTCAAAATCTTTAATTTTTCTCCAATTATAATATTCATCTATAATTAATACAGGTAGATCTTTTTTTTCGTAGATCCATTTTATGGGAGAAGTAGGAGAAGGTCCTATTCGTACATTAACTTTATTATTTTTTAAGCTTAAGTATTTTGAATTTTGATCTATCTCCGAAAAAACTGGATAACAATACAAAAAGAAAAAGTATAAAAATAAATAATTTCTAGTGTTCATTACCTATGATTTTGGCAATTTTTATTTAGATTTACTAATCTGAATATTGTTTTTTGAAGATCGATAATTAAAATTTTTCCAGAAATAGTATCTTTGAATGACAAAATTTCTTTAATTGTCTCATTGGCCATGAGAGTTCCAATTACACCTGCGATAGTTCCTATTATTCCTTGTGATTGGCAATCATTATTTTCTTGATCAGGAGCTTTTGGCATAAAGCACCTTAAGCAGGGAGAATTAAGTTTTTTGTTTTTAAAATTAAAAACAAATAGTTGGCCTACGAATTGGTTAATAGCTCCAAGAATAAGTATCTTATTATGCTTTTTGCAGTAATCACTAATAAGTAATTTGCTCTGAAAACTATCTGTTCCATCTAGTATAATGTCATAAGTTCCTGCAACACTTTCAATGTTTTGCTTGGTAATTTTTTTTTTAAAAGACTTTATTTTTATGTCAGGGTCCATGGCCATAATTTTTGTTTTGGCTATGTCTACTTTATATTTAAACAAATCTTTTTTTTCATAAAGAATTTGTCTGTGCAAATTAGAAATCGAAACTTTATCAGAATCAGCAATCCCTATATTTTTTATTCCAGATCTTGATAAATAAGTTAAGGCTGGAGTGCCTAAACCTCCGAGACCAATAATCAAAACTTTACTTTTCATAATTTTTTCTTGGCCGCTTATACTGATTTTTTTTAAATTAATTTGGCCAGCATATCTTTTGATTTGTTCGTTCGAGATCACCATAATTTACTGACCTGTAGAGCCAAACCCACCCTCACCCCTGATAGTTTCTGGTAGTTCTTCAACTACTTTTAGTTTTACTTTAATTATTGGGCTAACAACCATCTGGGCTATTCTTTGAAATTTTTTAATTATAAAATTTTCCTTACCATGATTTATTAGCAATACTTTTATTTCACCTCGGTAATCCGAATCTATAGTTCCGGGAGTATTAACTACTGATATTCCGTTTTTAAAAGCCAGGCCTGATCTAGGACGAATCTGTATTTCCATTGTATCTGGTATTGCAACACTAATGCCAGTTGGAATTAATTTTCTCTCTCCTGGTGTCAAAATAATATCAGCATTAACATAGGCTTCTAGATCCAGTCCGGAAGATCCACCCGTTTCATATTTTGGTAGATTTACGTCTTTAAATATTTTTTTAATTAATATTTCTGACATTGTTTGTACCTAAAGATTTAATAATACGATTTACAATTTCAGAAGCTATTTCTGATTTTGCTGCTTTTGAAATTTTTTCTATTTGTTGGTTTTTATAAATAATAGTAACTTCATTATTATCCGAATTAAATCCTATTGATTTATCAGATATGTCATTAGCAATAATCCAATCGCAATTTTTATCTTTAATTTTTTTTAAAGAATTTTCTAAAATGTTATTAGTCTCTGCTGCAAATCCAATTACTAATTTTGGTCTGTATTTTGCATGATTAGATAGGTGTTTGAGAATATCAACGCTTTTCGAAAGTTTAAAATTATACTCGGAAGATTCTTCTTTTTTAATTTTTTCATTTTGATAATTAGGCTGAAAATCTACAACCGCGGCTGCACAAACAGCTATATCTATCGGAAATAAATTTTGACATTGTTCCAACATTTCTTGGGCACTTGTTACTCTAATAATTTTTAAGTTTTCAGGATAATTTAAATTAGTCGGTCCAGTAATTAAAGTTGTATCAAAACCGGAGTCGAAAAGTTTTTTAGCTATTTCATACCCTTGCTTTCCAGAGGATTCATTTGATAAATACCTAACGGGGTCAAGGTATTCTCTAGTGGGACCAGCGGTTACAACAGCTTTTAATTTGCTAAAACTATTGTTTTTTTTCACAAAGTAATGTGCAAGTGTATTTTCAATTTCATTAATTGAAGACATCTTTCCTTCTCCCACCTCTCCGCAAGCAAGATCACCTACTACTGGTCCAATAAACTTATATTTATATTTAAGTAATGTCCTTACATTTTCCGCAGTAGCTGGATTGTTCCACATTTCAACATTCATTGCAGGAACTAAAAAAATATCTTTATTGGACGCTGAAATAACTGTTGAAATAAAATCGTCGGCAGATCCGCTGGCTAACCTAGATATCAAATTTGCAGTTGTTGGGGCTATAAGGATAACATCACACCACCTAGACAAAGCTATGTGATCCATCTCTATTTCATTATTCAAATCAAATTTATTTTCATAAACTTTATTTTGAGACAGAGATGCAATGGAAAGACTAGTAACAAATTCTTTTGCAGATTCAGTTAGAATTGTTTTAATTTCACAATTTTTTTTTTTTAAGTTTCGAATTAAATCTAATATTTTATATGCAGCAATACCTCCAGATATAATAAGTAATATTTTTTTTTCGTTCAAAGCACTCATAAAATTTATTTAAATAGTAACAATAAAATAATTAAGCCAACCAACATTTTTATGATAAAAGAATTTTTCTCATTTTTTAATTTATTTTTTGCTAACTCTAAATTTTTAGAAATTGTTGGATCCGTATAAACAGAATTAGATTTTGCAACGAATAGTTCCAAAGCTTTTGTTGCTTGATCCATTAGCTTTGGAATTGTTGGAAGCCTTTCTAAGATTTCACCAGTAGTATTAATAGCTTGTTCAAATTGTGCTTTTGGACTTATTTCTCTAGTTAACCAACCCTCTAAAATAGGCTTTGAAATATCCCAAATATTTGCTTCTTCATCTAGTGATCGGGCAACCCCCTCCACTACAACCATATTTTTTTGAAGCAACAGTAGTTGTGGTTGTGTAGTCATATTAAATCTTTCAGTAATTTCAAATAGTTGTGCAAGTAATTTTCCAGCGGAAATATTTTTAATGGACTGTCCAAATATAGGTTCTCCTATCGATCGTAATGCTTGTGAAAACGATTCTTTAGACTCGTTACTAGGAACAAGACCGGCTTTAAAATGAACATCTGCAACTTTTTCGTAATCTCTTTGAATAAAACCATAAAGAATGTCAGCTAGATATTTTCTATTATCTTTATCTAATCTACCCATAATACCAAAATCAACCGGTATTATATTTCCTTCTAAATCAACAAATAAATTTCCTTGATGCATATCACCATGAAAAAAACCATCTCCAACAGCTTGTCTCAAAAAATTTTGAATAACAGATTTTGCTAATTCTTTTTTATTAATTTTACTGTCATTAATTTTTTCCAAATCTCTTATTGGTATTCCATCTACTTTTTCCAAAGTTAAAATTCTTTTGCTAGTAAAATCCCAATAAATCAAAGGAACTTTAAAATGAGGGTCGTTTTCAGTGTTGTTTTTTAACTCATTAGCAGCAGCAGCTTCAAATCTAAGATCCATTTCTATGCTAGTAATTTCTTTTAATAAATAAATAACCTCAATAAGTTTTAGTCTTCTAGTTTTTGGTAAAAATAATTCTATTAAATAAGCCAGAAGCATAAGCGCCTCTAATTCTTCATTAAATATTTTTTCTATATTTGGTCGCAGTATTTTTATTGCAACTTGTTTTTCACTATTATTGATATTGGCAAAATGGACTTGTGCTATAGATGCAGCTGCTATCGGCTCAGATATATTTGATATTTTGCTATAAGTTAGTTCTCCAAGTTCTGATCGCAAACTTTCTTTTGCTTGAGAAAGGCTAAAGGCGGGCATTCGGTCTTGAAGTTTTTGTAAATCCGATGCCAAAACTTCACCAACAATATCTGGTCTTGTACCTAAAAATTGACCAAGCTTTATGAATGTAGGCCCCAATTTTTTTACTGCGCTAATAAACTTTTCATTTGAAGGAGTAGAGGTATATTGATTAGTAGATTTAAAATTAAAACCTAAAATTTTAAATACAATAATAACGATTAGTGGAGGATTATAGATTTCTTCAAAATAATTAAGCGCGTCAGCCTTTGCCAGCGTTCTTCCAATTTTAAATAAACTATATAATTTTTTTATCACCTAAATTTTCCAAGCTGTATGAATTGAAACTACACCACCCATTAAATCAATATAATTCACATTTTTAAATTTAGACTGTTCTAGCATTTTTTTAAATTCATCTTGAGTATAAAATTTTTGTATGCTGCTAATTAGATATTCGTAGGGGGCTTTATCGCCCACAATAGCTTCTCCGATTAAAGGGATAGCTTGTGAGTATAGTTGGTACATTTCTTTTATAATTGGCTTTGTTACTTTGAAAAATTCCAGACAAACAAACTTTCCACCCTTTTTAGTAATTCTGTAGGCCTCATCAAGTGCCCTTTTTGTATTGTAGGTATTTCTTATTCCAAAACTAATTGCGTAGGTATCAACGCTAGTATCTTTTAATGGAATATTTTCTCCAGTAGAACAAATTTCCATAACTTTACTATCATTTTTAAAAAACTTAGTACCGTTTTTTAGCATCAAATAGTTAGGATCAATTCTTAATATTTTTCCGCACAAATTTTTTTTACAAATTAATTTAGCAATATCCCCAGTACCAGAGGCCATATCAACGATAGTTTCATCTTTTTTAATATTCATGACATTGATAAATTCTTTTTTCCATAATCTATGTGATCCAAGTGACATCATATCATTCATGATGTCATATTCGTGATGAACTTTATCAAAAACTTTTTTTACTAATTTTTTTTTAAGTTTGGTGGTTTTCATTTTAATATATACAAATATAAAACATTGATATTTTTATAATAGCTTATTTTTTATGCCTGAGTTACCAGAGGTAGAAATTACCAAAAAAACACTAAAGAAGTATGTTGAACACCAATATATCGCAGATATAAAAATTAATAATTACAATTTACGGTATAAAATTAGTAAGAAATTTAAAAAAAACTTATTAGGTAAAAAAATAAATAAAATTACTAGGCGTTCTAAGTACTTAATTTTTCATCTTTCTGATAAAAACTTTTTTATACTTCATTTAGGTATGACGGGAAGAGTATTGGTAAAACAAAATAAAATAAGAGGTTTGATAGATACAAGTTTTTATGCGTCAACTCTACCAATAGATAAGCACAACCATATATACCTTATATTTAAAAAAAATACCGTGGTGTACAACGATACGAGGAGGTTTGGCTTTATCAAGTATTATACTGCTACTGAGTTTAAAAATTGTTCACATCTCTCCAAATTAGGGGTGGAGCCATTGTCTGATGAGTTAAACTTTAGTTTTTTCAAAAGAAATATAATTAGGTTTAATAAATCTATCAAAAATACTTTGATGGACCAGTCTTTCATTTGTGGACTGGGTAACATTTATGTTAATGAAGCTCTTTTTTTGTCTAAAATACATCCCAACAGAAGCAGTCTAGCGCTTCATGAAAAAGAAATAAAAGTTTTAATAAATTATATTAAAAAAATATTAAAAAAATCTATAGCCATGGGAGGGTCTTCAATTAAAGATTTTCACAACTCCGAAGGGAAATATGGCAAGTTTCAAAATACTTTTAAAGTGTATGGACAAGAAAATAAAAAGTGTGCAAGACAAAATTGTAGCGGATTTATAAAAAAAAGTATCACGGGTGGTAGGGCAACTTTTTTTTGCACTAATTGTCAATCAGAATAGTAGTTGACCCGTTTTAAACCACCATATATAAGCAACGGCGTTTATGGCAAATACAAAATCCGCTAAGAAAAAAACCAAAGTAATTAAGAAAAAAACTGCAATTAATAGAGTGCGGATAGGTAAATATAAGGGAGCAGTAACTCAAATGGAAAGCCTTATAAAAAATGGAGATAAAGAAAAAGCTAAGAAATTTTTTTCTACTTTTCAATCGCAATTAATGAAAGTATCAAAAAAAGGCTCTATTAAACGAAAAACTGCTGCTAGAAAAATTTCTAGAATTTCAAAAAAAATATCAGCACTTAAATAAATTTTTTTATTTAAATCAATTTCTAATAGTAAAAAAAATTGAACATAACAATTCGAAGTTGTTTTAATCTTTTAATTGAATCAATCTAAAGTTGACATGAAATAATTTTTTTCATCTTCACCTTCTAAGTGAATTTTTTTTTTTTATTTGTTTAATAAATTCATTGCACTAATATCTTACATCTGTACAACACTGCTCTCTAATAATTATGACAATTACAACAGCTCTACAAAATACTGATGACCTAAAAAAAAATTGGTCAGAAGTTCAAATAAAACTAAAAGAAATTTATGGTCTGGATGTTTATAAGAGCTGGATTCAAAACGTTGAAGCAAAGGAAATAAAGCATAACTCTCTGACACTTGTCGTTAAAACTCGTTTTGTAAGAGATTGGATTGTATCTCATTACGCAGACAAAATTTTAGATTTTTTTCAAAAATTAGATAAATCAGTTACGAGAATTCAATTTGAAATACACGAAAGTTTTTATAATCAAAAAAACAATCAAACAAACATTGTCGATTTTGCTACAGGCTCTCAAATAGCTGATTCAAAAGATGCTGGTTACGCCACTAATAGATTAGACCACAGATTAACTTTTTCTAATTTTGTAGTTGGAGAAAGTAATCAACTTGCTTTTTCAGCAGCAAAAAGGGTCTCCGAAACACTAGGACATTACAATCCATTATTTATTTATGGATCTGTAGGACTTGGAAAAACACATATTTTAAATGCTATAGGAAATGAGCTTAAAAAAACTGATAAAAAAATAATTTATTTATCAGCAGAACGATTTATGTATCAGTTTGTTAAATCAATCAAAAATAAAGATACTCAAAAATTTAAAGATGTATTTAGAAATGTAGACGTTTTAATTTTAGACGATATTCAGTTTATTAGTGGTAAAGAAGTAACACAAGAAGAGTTCTTTTATACTTTTAATAGTTTAATCGAAAATCAATCGCAAGTTATTATATCTTGTGATAGATCGCCGAATGATTTGGATAGAATTCAAGATAGAATAAAATCCAGATTGTCTGGAGGTTTGGTTGTTGATATTCAGCCTCCTGACATTGCATTAAGACTTCAAATTCTTAAAAACAGATGCAAAACTGAAGAAACCTACTTTGGTAAAGAAGTGCTAGTCAATGATGAAATATTGGTTTTTATTGCTAATGAATTTAAATCTAGCATCAGAGATATGCTCGGCGTTTTGAATAGGATTATTGCATCTTCGCGAATTCAAAATAAAGTTCCAACGTTGCAGGATGCTAAGCTAATTCTAAAAGATTTACTCAATAACATGCAGTCAGTTATAACTATTGAAGATATTCAAAAATTAGTGGTAAATTATTATAATCTACCAATGTCCGATTTTTTATCATCTCGAAGATCAAGACACATTGCGAGACCAAGACAAGTAGCCATGTATTTATCAAAAAAATTAACGACTAAATCGTTACCAGATATAGGAAGAAAATTTACAGGAAGAGATCATACCACGGTAATTCATGCTATTAAGAAAGTGGAAGAGTTAATGGCGGCAGATAAAAAATTTGAATACGAGGTTCAGGATATAAGTAACAAAATCCTAAAGAGTAATTAAATGGAAATAAAAGTAGATAGAGATATTTTTCTAAAATGTCTCACGCATATTCAAGGTGTAGTAGAAAAGAAAAATACATTACCTATTTTATCTAATGTTTTAATAGAAGCATTCGAAGATAAAATTCAAGTTTCAGCTACAGATCTGGATATTATCATAACAGAAAAAATTAGTGCAGAAATCATCAAAGAAGGATCAACAACGACAACGGCTCAAGTTTTGTATGATTTAGTTAGAAAGTTGCCTTCCGGGTCTGGTATTTACTTGAATTTACAAAATGACAAAAGATTAAAATTAACATCAGGAAAATCAGATTTTAATCTTACTTGTCTTCCAGCAAGTGAATTTCCTATTTTAGAAGACTCCATTGAAAGTGATTATGTAGAAATAAAAGCAAAACATTTATTGAAACTTTTAAATAAAACTAAATTTTCAATATCCAGCGATGAAACAAGGCACTATTTAAATGGAATTTATTTACATAAAACAGAAGATGAAAACCCTAAGTTAGTAGCTGTTGCTACTGATGGACACCGATTGAGTAAAACGCAAATAAGCTTGGATAGTGACAAAAATTTTCATCCAGTAATTCTCCCCAAAAAAACTATATTTGAAATTATTAACATTATTAGTGAAGAATCTGATCTATTAATCAAAATTTTGTCAGTACGATCTAAAATAAAATTTATTATTAATGATGTAATTTTAATTTCCAAAGTTATTGATGGCAAATTTCCTGATTACGAAAGGGTGATACCAAGCGACCCTAGAAAAGAAGTAAAGGCCAATGTAAGAGAATTCATCAGTGCGGTTGATAGAATAAAGTCCTTATCGATAGATAGAAAAGGCGTGATTAAAATAAATATAGAAAACAATAAAATGAGATTTTTTGTAAATGACGCTTCTTCTGGAGAGGGAATAGAAGAGATTAATGCTAATTACGACGGCGAGAATATTGAAATAGGATTTAACTCAGGATATTTGATGGATATTGCCAACAATATTCAGGATGATAATATAATTTTAAAGCCAAAAGACGCAACCTCTCCAATTATTATCAAAGATCAAAAAGATCTCGACACTACCTATGTTGTAATGCCAATGAGAGTTGTCTAATGGCTAATGGCAAGTGTTGAACAAATAAAAATAAAAAATTTTAAGTCCCACTCCTCGTTTCATTCAAATATTGAAGGTAGTCAAGTTGCAGTATTTGGAAATAATGGAATTGGAAAAACAAATTTATTAGAATCTCTTTCTTTCTTTTCAAATTCTAAAGGAATGAGAGGCAATAAATTAGAAAACTTTTTTCAAAATAAAAATGAAGTTAAAAGTAAGTTTTTAAAAGTAGATTGTGTGTTGAAGCAAGAAAACTATTCTACTAATATTTCTTATCAACTTATTAATGAACTGGATCAAATTAATAAAGATTTTTTTATTGATAATAAAAAATCTTCTCAACAGCAAATAAATGGATTAATAAATTTTATTTGGCTGTCACCTCATATGGATAAAATAATGTATGAAGGCTTATCAACAAGAAAAACTTTTATAGATAAGCTTATTTCTAATTTAGATCAAAATTTTAAAAGAAATTTATCGGATTTTAAAAAATTATCTGATGAAAGAATCTTATTATTGATTAATAATGGAGATAAAAAATGGATTTCTATAATTGAAGAAAAAATGTCAAAAATTTTCTACAAGATATTAATTGAAAGAAGAAAAAAAATACTTTCCTTGAATTCTTTGTCAAAAGATTATCTTACAACATTTAAAAAATTTCAAATTAATATAGAAAATAATTTAGAGCAAATTATTCCACAAGAAGACAAGTGTGTTGAGGAGATTATAAAAATGCTTTTTATTAATCGGTCTTTAGATGAGTCTGTTAAACGAAACACTTTTAGCCCTAGTATTGATAAAATAAATTTTTTAGATTGCAACAAGAACTTAAATGCAGAACTTTGTTCAACAGGAGAGCAGAAATCTATTCTGCTTAGTATTATTTTAGCTTTTGCTTGGACTTTCAAACAGCAACATATTCCATTTATTATGTTATTTGATGAAATCTCGTCACACATAGACGAAAAAAACATGGTAAATTTTTTTAATGAAGTTGCTAAATTAGATACCCAAGCCTGGTACACTGGAACTGATAAAAAAATCTTTCAAGTTATTGAAAATAAAGCTTTTTTTATAGATTTGGCATAATTGCTAGCTCCATTTTGATCGATAAAAATGATATAAGAAGTCTCCTTTTATAATCAAAAAATGAGCAAAAATTTAGAAAATATCGAAAAACTAGATTCTTATGGTGCGGATTCAATAAGAGTTTTAAAGGGTCTTGATGCCGTTAGAAAAAGACCAGGGATGTACATCGGAGATACGGATGATGGTACTGGCTTGCATCACATGGTTTTTGAAGTTGTAGACAACTCTATTGACGAAGCATTAGCCGGCCATTGTTCCAAAATAGATGTTAGCATTAATGCAGATAATACTGTTACAGTATCGGATAACGGTAGAGGTATCCCAGTAGACATTCATAAATCCGAGGGAATTTCTGCAGCTGAAGTTATTATGACACAACTGCATGCTGGAGGAAAATTTGATCATGATACATATAAAGTTTCTGGAGGGTTGCACGGAGTAGGAGTTTCAGTTGTAAACGCACTTTCAGAAAACTTAAAATTAACAATATCTAGAGAGAAAAAAAAATATTTTATAGAATTTAAAAATGGAGTAGCTATCAGGCCCCTTTCAGAAATTGGAAAATCAGAGGAAAAGGGAACTTCGGTAACTTTTAAGCCTTCCGCAGAAATTTTTACTTCGATTGATTTTCAAACAAGTATTCTAGAAAAAAGATTAAAAGAACTAGCTTACTTAAATAAAGGTTTAGAAATTAATTTAACGGATCTTAGAAAAGCAAAACCGCAAAATTATAAATTTAAATTTGAAGGAGGAATAAAAGAATTCGTTGAAGATCTAAATAAGAATAAAGCTAAAATTAAAAACGATTCAAATGAACAAATTTTAGAGGATCCTATTTATTTTGTGGGTTCAAAAAACGGTATTGAAGTAGAATGTTCGTTAGTTTGGAATGCAACATATAATGAGCAAGTATTATGTTTTACTAATAATATTCCTCAAAAAGATGGCGGAACGCATTTATTAGGATTTAGAAACGCAATTACCAGACTCATTAACAAATATGTAACTGATAATGGGCTGGCTAAAAAAGAAAAAGTCACTATTTCGGGAGATGATGTTAGAGAAGGATTAATTTGTATTTTATCTACAAAGGTCCCAGATCCTAAATTTTCATCACAAACAAAAGAAAAATTAGTGTCATCTGAAGTTAGACCAGTTGTTGAAACAATTACTAGTGAAAAACTATCTGTATGGTTTGATAAAAATCAAAAAGAAACAAAAGTTATTATTGGAAAAATTATTCAAGCAGCTGTAGCGAGAGAAGTTGCAAGAAAAGCTAGAGAAAGTGTTCGTAGAAAGAGTGCCTTGGATATAACTAGTTTACCTGGAAAATTAGCTGACTGTCAGACAAGCGATAAAGAAAAAGCCGAACTTTTTATTGTTGAAGGAGATTCTGCTGGTGGTTCTGCAAAACAGGCAAGAAATAGAGAATTTCAAGCTGTTCTTCCTTTAAGAGGAAAAATTTTAAATACCTACGTCGAACAAAAAAACGATCCTGGAGAGAAGAAAAAAGTATTTGCTAAAATGCTTTCGTCTAATGAAATAATTACATTGATCAATGCTTTAGGAACTGGATTTGACCCATTTCAAATTGAAAATTTGAGGTATGGCAAAATTGTAATTATGACTGATGCTGATGTGGATGGTTCACATATTAGAACATTGCTATTAACATTCTTTAATAATGAGCCATTTAATCAATTAATTAAGTCAGGAAGAATCTGGATTGCACAACCACCTCTTTATAAAATGACTAAAGGATCCAAATCTACCTATATTAAAAACGAACAGGCTTTAGAAGATTTTATTATTTCTCATTCTGATACTTTAAAATCTATTAAAAAGGACTCAGAACAATTTAAAGAACTTTATGAGATTGAAAAATCTAAATTTACCCTTCAGAGATTTAAAGGACTAGGAGAGATGAATCCAGAAGAGTTATGGAATACAACTTTAGATCCTAAAAATAACACTCTATTAAAAGTAAATTATTCTTCCGTTAGTGAAAAATTATCAATGATTGGAAATGAGGAAACATCCCCCTCAGCTGAAGATATTGAAATTTTTGATATTTTAATGGGTGATGATGTTTCTAAAAGAAAAGATTTTATTAATACCAACGCAATTAATGTCAATAATCTAGACATTTAAAATGAGTATTAAAAATATTTTTGGTATTACCCAAGAAAATATTAAATTAGAAACTTTAATAAATATTAGGTGGATAGCAATTATTGGACAATTATTTACTGTTTGTCTAGTTTTCTTTTACTATCAATTTGAATTTCCTTTGTATCGTTGTTTGCTTGCAATTTTATTATCAGTCTTGCTTAATGTTATTTTAGAATATGCAAAAAAATTAGTTCAAAGATTGAATAATTTTTGGACAACACTAAGTATTTTATATGATCTAATTCAATTATCATTTTTGCTATATCTTACAGGAGGAATTACCAATCCATTTTCTATTCTAACTATTGTACCAACGACTATAGCTGTTACTTTTTTATCAAAACGTAGCAGTTTTATTATTGCATTGGTATCAATTTTATTATTAACTTTTTTAACTCAATATTATTACCCATTACCAGGTCCAGATATTTCTTTACCAAAACATTATCTAATAGGATTGTGGGTGTCTTTAACTGTAGGTATTATTTTTTTGGGAAATTATGCTCATTCTATTACTGCTGAACACCGAACGAGATCTGCTGCTTTTGATAATTTAGAAAAGACTTTGGCAAGGGAAAGAGAACTAATGTCATTAGGAGGCTTGGCTGCAGCCGCAGCCCACGAGTTAGCAACCCCCCTTGGAACAATAACTCTGGTTGTTGAAGATTTAAAAAAGCAACTTGGAAATAATCCTAAATTTAGTCAAGACGTAGAACTTTTAAATTCTCAGATTCAGAGATGTAAAAATATTTTAAAAGATTTTTCTACAGATCCTAACAAGCAAGATACATTTATTGATAATATATCGTTTAAAAATTTAATTAAAGAAATAGTATTTTCATTTGACCCACCAAAAGACAAGACCGTAAAAATTGATGATAGTAAAATTCAAAATAATTTGATCGTAGGCAGAAAAGTTGAGATTATCTATGCTTTAAGAAATTTAATTGATAACGCTATTAAATTTGCAAATAAAACAATTGTCATTGAAATTAACAATAGCAATAAAAAATTGGAAATTAATATAAATGATGATGGTAAAGGATTTAGACAAGATATATTTCAAAAGTTAGGAGAGCCATATATTAAGTCAAATCTAATTTCTAAGGACAAAAGAGGACTGGGTCTTGGTATTTTTATATCAAAAACATTGCTAGAGAGAACTGGAGCAACAATTACATTTAAAAAAAGTAGTTTAGGAGGAGCGCTCATTAATATTACTTGGGATGAAAGTATTTTTTTTAAAAAATAACTTTTCAATATTATTTATTTTAAGGAAGGCTCTTGCTGTGTCATGCAGTGTATTGCTCCAAAACCCCAAATCAAATCTTTGCAATTAATTGGAACAATTTTTTTATTTTTAATATTTTTTTGAATAATATTTAAGGCTATATCGTCATTTTTATCATTAAAAATAGGAACGAGAACGCTATCGTTGGTAAAATAAAAATTTAAATAACTAGCGGGAACTCTTGTTTTTTTAATATACAGAGGATTTGGCATAGGAATTTCAACAATTTCATTTTGTTTATTGTCTTGGTTTGTAGACTTTTCTAGTATTTTTAAATTTTCTTTAAGAGGAAGATAATTTTTATCTTTTTTATTATGTTCAACAGCAGTGAATATTTTATTAGTATCAAAAAATCTTGTTATATCATCCACGTGTCCGTGTGTATCGTCGCCCACTATACCTTTATTAAGCCATATAAACTTTTTTATATTTAAGTATTTAGAGATTATATTTTCAATTTTAATTTTAGATAATCCAGGATTTCTTTGTTGAATTTTTCCTAATAAACATTCTTTAGTTGTGATCAAAGTTCCTTGGCCATTAACATCAATGGAGCCACCTTCTAGTACGAATGGTACAGAATTGCTTTTAATCCTAATCATAGGAGTAATGCTTTGAATATTTTGAATATTTGAAATTTGTAAAGGAACTGAATTATCATATTGATAATCTTTATACTTTGCCCATGCGTTAAAACCCCAGTTTAATAAAATTTTTTCGTTCTTTTTCTTATTAATTAAATAAATAGGCCCAGTATCTCTTGTCCAAACTCTATTTGTACGCACAACGTGAATATGAACTTTAGATAATTTGATATTTTTTTGAAGAAGAAATCTTTTTATTTTTGCTATTTGTTTGTACTCCTCAACCAATAAATTAACTTTTTGAGACTTGCTTATGTTTAGTATAATTTCTCTGAAAACATTTGGTATATTAGCAAATAATCCTGGCCAGTCATTTTTATTATGAGGCCATGCTATCCAAGTAGAATCTTGCCTTTCCCATTCGGCTGGCATCCTAAAGCCATCGGTATTATTTATCCTATCCATTAGATGGATTTTTTAATAAATCTTTATAATGATCAATTCTGCGATCTCTTAAAAAAGGCCAATGTTGCCTTGCGAACTCAATTTTTTTTAGATCAATTTCGCAAATAATAACCTCTTCTTTATTTGATGATGCTTGTTTTACAATATTGCCACTTGGGTCAAAAATTATAGAATTTCCCCAAAATTCTAATTTGTTTTTTTTATTTTTTTCCAATCCTATTCTATTAACAGCCACTACGTAGACACCATTAGCTATTGCGTGGGATCGTTGCATTGTTATCCAGGATTGTAGCTGGCTTTTGCCGTATTGTTTTTTTTCTTTTGGGTGCCAACCAATTGCAGTTGGATAAAATAAAATATCAGCACCTTTTAAGCAGGTAGCTCTTGCAGCTTCCGGAAACCATTGATCCCAACATATTAATGTTCCCACATTGCAATATTTAGTTTTGAATGATTTAAATCCAAGGTCACCAGGCGTGAAATAAAATTTTTCATAAAACTGAGGATCATCAGGAATGTGCATTTTTCTGTAGTTACCAATCATCTTGCCTTCTTCGTTCAAAACAAAACATGAGTTGTGGTACAGGCCAGCAACTTTTTTTTCAAAAATAGGACATAGTAAATTTATTTTTAATTCCTTACACAATTCACCTAATATTTTACTTGTAGGGCCAGGAATAGTTTCGGCCAGAGTAAAATTTTTATGATTTTCTTCTTGGCAAAAGTATGGATACAAAAAAAGTTCTGGAAGGCATATGATTTTTGCACCAAGAGTGCTTGCTTTTCTAATTTTTTTTATTGCGTTATTAATATTCTTATTAGGGTTTGATCCAATTTTCATTTGAATCATCCCAATTTTGAATTTAGAACTCATTTTTTGAATATATTGGAATAATTTCTTCTCGGTCTATTTTTCCAGTTCATGCGGTGATAAGCATCGCTAGCTATTAGAGGCAAAACACTAGTTGCTTCAGCAAAAACCATTTGTTCTTTGCTCGTGTCAACTTTCCCCCATGAACTTGCTTCTTTTAATGTTGAACTACTACAAGCACCATCTCTAGAATCCGCAACGGTAATTTGAATTGCATATTTGTGCATCTCAACTTCTTTACCCAAAAGTTCTGCACATATAACTGTATCTTGAATAAAGTTTTTTGGAACACCACCCCCAATCATAAACAATCCAGAGTTTTTTGATTGAATTTTAATTTCAGTAAGTTCTCTAAACTCTCTGATTGAGTCTATCGTTAAATGATTTTCTGGGTTTTGTTCTTGATGCATTACCAAACCAAAGCCAGCTGAACTATCTGTGAATGCAGGACAAAAAATTGGCACTCCATGATCATAAGCAGTCTCTATTAATGATCCTTTTTTCTTTGAATTTTTTTTTAAGTACTTTCCTAATTCCCAAATAAATTCTCGAGAAGTGTAAGGTTTTGGAGCAAGAGAGTTTGCTACTTCGCAAATTGTTTTATCACAAGATTGAAGTTCATCCTCATCAATATAGGTATCATAAATTCTATCTATATAATTTTCTCTTAATACGTTGTCGTCTTGAAATTGATTTCCTTGGTAATGCTTAAATCCAAGGGCTTCAAAAAAATCCATATCAATTATTGAAGCTCCAGTTGATACAATAGCATCTACCATGTTGTATTTAATTAAGTCAGAATATAACTGCATACAGCCACCAGCAGAAGTTGAGCCCGCCAATGTTAGAAATATCGTACAGTCCTTATCATTAACCATTTCGTTAAATATTTTTGCAGCATTTCCTGTCTCTCTTGATGTAAAAGACATTTTCGACATAGAGTTGATGATAGGTCTTGCATCAAAAGAAGTGATATCAATGTGTTCTACAGCAGTTGATAAAAAGCTAGATTTATTATGTCCCATAATGTTTTGTTATTGAACTAAGCTACTAAATAGTTGCTATTCGTCTCTTCCTCAAAAATAGACATGATAGGCTTATCAGAAACTTCGTGAATTTCATTTGAATAAAAACCATTGAACTGTGTTCTCAAACTTATTCCGTAAGCTCCAAGCTGGCCAATTTCAATATAGTCACCTTCTTTAATATTATTTGGTAATAAAAAAGGGCCTTTCATAAAATCAATACCATCACATGTTGGTCCGTAAAAACTAAAAGGAGTCAATCTTTTAGAAAAAGATTTTTCTACTTGAATCATTCTTGTTGGAAAAATAAAACTTGGTGTCCCAGCATCAAATAATGATCCATAAGTTCCATCATTGATATATAAAATTTGTTTTTTTCTAAGTTCAACTCTAACAACAGTAGAGCCACTTTCCGCAACCAAAGCTCTTCCAGGCTCACAAATTAATTGTGTAGTATCCGGTAAGTTTAATTTCTCAAATCCATTTTTAATTTCGTTTATATATTCACTCCATGGTCGTGGATATAAATCTGGATAAGTAGAGGGAAATCCTCCACCAACATTAATTATGTCAGGTATAATTTCCGCTTTCTTAATTAATGTTCCTATGTCTTTTATTGCTTTGGCATAAGACACAGGATGCATACACTGAGATCCTACATGGAAACTAACGCCAACTTTTTGAGCAATTTCTTTAGCATTTTTTAATAAAGTAACGGCCTCTGGAATTGTGGCACCAAATTTTTTTGATAAATCAATTTCAGCATGTTCGTTTGAAATAGCTATTCTTAAGTAAAGAGTTAAATCGCTAGCCCGATTAGTAACTTCTAGAATTTTTTCTAATTCAAATTTAGAATCAAATGAAAAATCTCTCACTCCATAGTTGAAGTAAGCTTCATAAATACTTTCCTTGCTTTTAACTGTATGCATGAAATATGCTTTTGCCTCCGGAAGAATTTTTTTTACTAATTTAATTTCTTCTAGAGAAGCAGTGTCGAAATTTTTTACACCACTTTCAAATATAGTTTGTAAAACTTGTTCATTAGGATTGCATTTAACAGCATATAACGTTGTACCTGGAAAATTCTGAACAAACCACCTGGAAGCTGTTTGAATACTTTCTTTTCGAATACAGTAAACTGGATTTACTGGTCTTGTAGCTTTGACCAACTCGTCAACAGACTGAAATTTTGCCATCTCATAAAACCTCTCGTTAGTTACTAGTCGGCTAATTAAATTTTAATTAAAAAAGCCATCTTGATTCCGCAATTAAGGTTATTTGTAATTAATGTAAAGTAAAAAAGTATTCACAAAATAATTTTTTTTAATTTTTTCTCCTGAGTTACAATGAGAGTTTTGAAAAAAATTAAACCTTGTGAATATACAATTCGTGTCTATATATAGATGATGAAACTTAACAATAACTCCCTAAAAATAAGCGATTTTGAGGATAAAACCTTGCTCATCGTCGATGATGATGATCCATTTAGGCTTAGACTTGGAAGAGCCATGGAAAGCAAAGGCTTTAAAGTTGTTTTGGCAAAAGGAGTTGAGGAGGCAAATATTTTGGTTAAAAAGAGCCCCCCAACCTTTGCGGTGATTGATCTAAGGCTTTTAGACGGCAATGGTTTAGACGTTGTGGATGAGATTCATAAGATTAAACGAGATAGTAGGATCGTAATGCTTACGGGCTATGGAAATTTACCAACTGCCGTAGCTGCAGTCAAAGCAGGAGCAATAGATTATATCTCAAAACCAGCAGATGCAGATGCAGTTGAAGCCGCTTTATTAGCAGCACCAGATAAAAAGGCTGCGCCACCAGAAAATCCAATGTCTGCTGATAGAGTTAAATGGGAGCATATTCAAAGAGTATTTGAATTATGCAGTAGAAATGTTTCTGAAACAGCAAGAAGACTTAAAATGCACAGAAGAACATTGCAAAGAATTCTGTCTAAAAGATCACCTAAATAAATTTATTAAATAAACTAATATTATTAGTTTTATAATAATGACTACTAATAAATAAGTTTTTATTTTTTCCTTTAATTTTGTGAGTTATTCGAAAATAGTTTTGATTAATCCAATATAGAGTTGTTTGATAAGTATCTTTTAAACAAAAATATAAAGAACTATTATTTATCGTATTCATTCTAAATTTTTGAAATATTGTTCCTAATCTTGGTCCTGATTTAAAAATTAAATGCAGTTCTTTGTTTTTTATTTCAATCAAATATTGATTTTCACCGAAAATAATATTTTTTTTATCTAAGTTAGTTAAAAATTTTTCATTAAAAACTAGTTTAGAATTTTTATTTTTAATAATATGTGCAAATCCACTAGCAGATGTATTTGGACTTATATTTCTTTTTATTTTCCAAAGCCCCTGGAAATGATTGAAAGTAAAATTCAAAAATTTACAATTTACTTAAAATTATTTTTCTAAATACTAATAACTTTGGAATTAAAATACTTAGTAATAACAATTTAAATATTTCTGCTAAAATAAATGGATTTAAGCCCCAACCTATTAATGGTTTGTTAAAACCAAATAAAATTCCAAGCCAAACTATTCCAAAAATATATATCGGCGAAATAGCTATAATTAAAAAAACAAATCTTTTGTGAATTGGTTTGTTAAAATCTATTGTTCCAGCCAAAAAAGCACTTATTATATATCCGATCAAGTAACCTCCAGTTGGTCCTAGTATATAAGTAAGCCCCAATCCTTTTTCCGGCGTTCCAGCAAAAACTGGAATTCCCATTGCTCCCTCCAATAAATAAGCAGAAAGAGCCACCAGCCCTAATCTTGGACCAAAAGTTATTCCAATGCTTAAAACAACCAAAGTTTGCATGGTCATTGGTACAGGATAAAATGGAATTTTTATTTTAGAAGAAATTGCAAGCAAACAGGTTGATGCAAAAACTAGTAAAACATAAAAAATTGTTTTGTTTATAATTTTTTTATCTAATAATTTAAGTTCAATCATTATTCATTAGTTAATTTTAAAAATACATCCTCTAAGTCGGCATCTTCGGTCATTATATCTTGAATTTCAAGACCTTTTTCTTTTATTTTAAAAATGATGTCCTCAATATTTATGATTGTTTTGTCATATTTAATAGATATTTCATTATTTTTTGAATATTCAATTGGAAGATTATCTGCAAGTTTGTCACCTATATTTTTAAAATTTTTTATTTTAAATTTTATTTTTTTCAAATGTATTTCGGATAGTAAATTTTCAGTTTTATCTAATGCTACAATTTTTCCATGATTAATGATTGCTATTCGATCGCAGAGCTCCTCCGCCTCTTGTAAATAATGAGTTGTTAAAATAATAGTTACTCCTTGCCTATTAAGCTCTTTAACATTTTCTAAAAGTTTTTGTCTTAAATCAACATCCACACCAGCCGTTGGTTCGTCCAATATTAATATAGGTGGTTGATGTACCATTGCCTTAGCAACCAACAATCTTCTTCTCATACCACCAGAAAGTGAACGCATATAGGCGTTGGCTTTATCCGTTAGACTAGTCAATTCTAATATCTTATCTGTAATTCTGTCTTTTTTTGCTACACCATACAAGCCAGCTTGAATTTCTAATAGTCTTCGAGGAGTAAAAAACGGATCTACATTTATTTCTTGAGGAACTATTCCTATAGATGCTCTTACCTGTCTTGGATTTAAATCTAAATCAAAGCCCCAAACTTTTACACTACCTTCTGATTTAATAACTATCCCTGCCAAAATATTAATCAAAGTAGATTTTCCAGCTCCATTAGGACCAAGTAAGCCAAAAATTTCTCCCTGTTTAACATCTAAGCTAACATTGCTTAGAGCTTGTAAAGAATTACCATTTTTGAGTTTATAAAATTTGCTAAGTTTTTCTATTTGAAGCGCTATGGATTTATTCATGAAGTAATAATTGTATTATTACTTAATAATTTCTATAAAAGAAATTAGTTTTATGACGAACAACTCTAAAAAGCACATTTATCTAATAGATGGTTCTGGTTATATTTTTAGAGCTTATTATGCCCTGCCCCCTCTTACGAGAAAAAGTGATGGTTTGCCCGTAGGAGCAGTAAGTGGTTTTTGCAATATGCTCTACAAATTCTTAGAAGAGGCAAGATCATTAGATAAAGAGGATCGTCCCACTCATTTAGCTGTAATTTTTGATAGCGCTAGAAAAAACTTTAGAAATGACATTTACAAAGATTATAAAGCAAACCGGCATGATACACCCGAAGATTTAATACCTCAATTTGAATATATAAGAAAAGCAGTCACAGCCTTTAATATCCCAAGTATTGAATTGTTAAATTATGAAGCAGATGATTTGATTGCTACTTACAAAGAACAGGCATCAAAAAAAAATATAAAGGTCACAATTATTTCATCAGATAAAGATTTGATGCAATTAGTTGATGACAATACTTTCATGTTTGATGCAATGAAAGAGCATTATATTGGAAAAGAAGAAGTCAAAGAAAAATTTGGGGTGTATCCAGAAAAGGTTATTGATGTTCAGTCTTTAGCTGGTGATTCTTCTGATAATATACCCGGTGTTCCAGGAATAGGAATTAAAACGGCAGCAGAATTAATTAATCAATTTGGTTCGTTAGAAAATCTTTTGGAAAATGCTTCAACTATTAAACAGCCGAAAAGAAGGCAGGCTTTGCTCGATAATAGAGAAAAGGCTTTTATAAGCAAACAACTAGTTACCTTAAAAAGAGACGTGCCTGTTACAAATGAATTAGATGAGTTTCTCTTAAAGCCTTTAAATCTAGATAAAATATTAACATTTCTAAAAGAAATGGAATTTACAAGGCTTTTTTCAAGATTAGAGGAAAATCATGGAAGTTTTGTAAATGAAAAAACTTCTACTTTAAAAAGTGAAACCAAAACTGAACCAAAAAAAAAAATTATTTCTACTTCGCCAATAGATAGCACTGAAAACAAATTTTCTTTGGTCATGAATATTCAAGAGTTAGAAAAGATACTGAGCAAAGCGGATGAAAGAGGATTGTTTGCAATAGACACTGAAACAAATTCTCTCGATACCATGGTAGCAGATCTTGTTGGAATTTCTCTCTCTTTTAAAATTGGCGAGGCATTTTACATTCCACTAGCGCATAAAAATAAATTAGATCCACTTGTCAAAAAACAACTTAACTCAAAAGATGTTTTGGCAACTATTAAACCTTACTTAGAGGACTCAACTATTAAAAAAATTGGCCAAAATATTAAATATGATTATAGAATTTTTCTTAAGTACGGAATTAAAATGACTTCAATGGAAGATACAATGCTAATGTCTTATGCTTTAGATGCAGGAAAAAATAGACACAACATGGATCTATTATCTGAAATACATCTTCAACACAAAACCATCTCATTTAAAGATGTAGCAGGAATTGGAAAAGCCCAGGTTACTTTTGATCTTGTAGATATTGAGCAAGCTAAAAATTATGCATGTGAGGATGCAGATGTTACTTTGAGACTTTATGAATTTTTTGAACAAAGATTATTTGGGGAAAACGTATTAAACGTTTATGAAAATTTGGAAAAACCTTTGATAAAAATACTCTCCTTAATGGAAAACAATGGAATTAAAATAGATCAAAATATTTTAGGAAAATTATCTAAAAAATTTGAAATTGAAATTCAAAATCTTGAAAAGAAAATTTTCAAAATATCTGGAGAGGAATTTAATATAGCTTCACCAAAACAATTAGGAGATATTATTTATGAAAAACTAAAAATTGCTGGAACCAAAAAAACTAAAAAAGGCAATCTAGCAACTAATGTATCAGTTTTAGAAAATTTAGCTGATCAGGGACATGAATTTCCTAAACTAATTTTAAATTGGAGACAAAAATCTAAACTTAAAAATACATATACCGATACGCTTCCAACTTATATCAATAATAAAACTAAAAGAGTTCATACCTCTTTCTTGCTTGCAGCAACAACTACTGGCAGATTAGCAAGTGCGAACCCAAATCTGCAAAATATTCCTATTAAAAACATTGAAGGAAAAGAAATAAGATCTGCCTTTATTTCAGAAAAAAATTCCAATCTTATTTCTGCTGACTATAGTCAAATAGAGATGAGAATTCTTTCGCATATGGGAGATGTTACTGAGTTAAAAAAAGCATTTTTAAACAAAGAAGATATTCATAATTTAACGGCCAGCCAAATATTTGGAGTTTCCATTCATGATGTTGATGAAGACATGAGAAGAAAAGCCAAGGCAATCAACTTCGGTATCATTTACGGTATATCTTCTTACGGACTAGCAAAGCAAATATCAGTTAGCAACACAGAGGCAGAAAGTTTTTTGAGATCATATTTTACAAAGTTTCCAGAGATAAAAGAATTTATGAACGAAACAATAAAATTTTGCAGAAAAAATGGCTACGTTAAAACTTTATTTGATAGAAAATGTCACTTTCCAAATATTAATGATAAAAATCATACTTTAAGAACTTTTCAAGAAAGAGCCTGCATTAACGCTCCTATTCAAGGAACTGCAGCTGATGTGCTCAGACTTGCAATGATAAAAATCGACAATAAAATCGAAGAAAAAAATATTAATGCAAATTTACTTATACAAGTACACGATGAACTTTTATTAGAGTGCCAAGAAAAAGATGTAGTTAATGTTCAAAAACAAGTTTCTTATGAAATGGAACATGCATCAGAGCCCCTCTTAAAATTTAGTATTCCACTCACAGTAGATATAAAAAGCGGTAAAAATTGGAGCGAAGCTCATTAATAAGGAGTCTTTTTTTTGACTTTTTTTGATTATATTGGTTTTTACAAATGAATAAAACAATTGCACTAGTAGATGATGATAGAAATATATTAACCAGTGTTTCTATGGCCCTAGAAAATGAAGGGTTTAAAGTTCAAACTTACTTAGATGGCGAAAGTGCCTATATCGGAATTACTAGATTACCTCCAGATTTAGCGGTGATCGATATTAAAATGCCAAGAATGAATGGCGAAGAACTTTTAAAAAAACTTAGAAAAAAAACAGATATACCAATTATTTTTTTAACATCTAAGGATGAAGAGGTAGATGAATTACTTGGCTTGAAATTAGGAGCGGATGATTTTGTAAAAAAATCAGGTGGATTTTCAATCAAAGTTCTTATTGAGCGTATAAAAGTACAGTTAAGAAAAAAAGATCAAAAAATTTCAGTTAACAAAAATATAATTCAACAAGGTAAGTTATTATTAGATCCCGAACAACTAGAATGTACTTGGAACAATCAAGCACTTCCAGACAAGCTTACTACAACAGAATTTCAGATAGTGTATGAGTTAGCCAAAAGACCTGGGGTGATTAAAGAAAGATCTCATTTAATGACCATTGCTTATAGAGAAAATAATGACATTGAGGATAGAACTATCGATAGCCATGTTAAAAGAATAAGAAAAAAATTTAAAAAAGTTGATAAAGATTTTTCGGCTATAGAGACAAGATATGGAAGCGGATATCGTTGGAATGTAGGCCAGTAATGATCGCAAGATTACTATCTTTTAGATCTTTATTAACTCAGTTTTTAGTTTTTAATTTATTTACATTCGCCATACTTGGTTTTTTTACTTTCCTATATTTAAAAGCAATACAGCCAGAGTTAATATCGCAACGATCTAATCAACATTTGCGAGTTATTAAAAATATAGAGGCAAATTTAAATATACAACAAACTAAAATTACCAGCAAAGATTTGAAAGATTTTCTTACCAAGTCTAAATTTTTATTGGATGAAGTTAGCCAAATAAGATTTATTAATAACGATAAAGAATTATTGCTAGATTCTGTTTTTTTAGATCTAGATGAAAGTGCCTTTTCTAAAGCCCTTATTATTGAACAACAAAGTCTTATAAATAAAGTAATAAAGGAAGAAAAAACCAAAAGCGATAATTCTAATCAAGATTTTTCTAATCAATTTTTTTTTGAACAGCAAATGAATAAACTAAGTGATACTAATAATTTTAGCGCCTCAGAAATCTCTAAGAATAGTTTTATTGTTCACACTTTTTCAAAAATTCTATTAGAAAATAATGAACAATTAATAATTGTTATTTCTGACATTTCCAACGAGATTATGCTTGCAGTAGAAGAGAGAAAAAATTTCGTTCTTCGTTCTGTGGTTGTTGCTGCAGTTGTTATTTTGATTTTTTCTCTTTTTTTAAATGCTTATATTATCAAACCTATAAGAGAGCTTAATGTATTTGCAAATCAAGCAACCCCAGAAAGAAAAAAAATTAATTTTTCCAATAAAATAGAAAATAGAGATGATGAAATTGGAAATTTATCAAGATCATTAAGCGATATGACCAACACCTTATATGATCGTATTGATTTAGCAGAAAGATTTGCCTCCGACCTTACCCACGAAATTAGAAATCCACTTGCATCTTTAAAAGGAGCTTCTGATTTATTAAATAGTACGAAGGACGATACAAAAAGAAATAAGTTGCTAAAAATTATTGCCAATGATGTTGATAGAATTGAAAGACTTATTACAGACTATTCTCAAGTTTTAAGAGACGAAGCTGCACAATCACGCTCGGTTGCAAAAGAATTTGATTTGATTCCAGTCATTAAGAGTGTGATAGAGGATTTTAATACAGACCAAAAAACTTTACAAAAAAAAATATCAATTATTTTTAAAAATACTTCAAAAGAAAAAGCTGCACCAATATTTGGAATCGAAAGTAGAATTGAGCAAGTCATAGCTAATGTGCTAGAAAATGCTGTTTCTTTTAGTCCAAAAAATGAAAAAGTAGAATTATTAATTTCTCAAAAAGATAAAAAAGTTCAAATACGAGTCAAAGATAATGGACCAGGATTTGATGAAAAAAATCTCAGTAAAATTTTCGAAAGATTTTATAGTGATCGTCCAGATGCCAGTTCAATCAATCATTCTGGTTTAGGACTTAATATTGTGAAAAATATTATTGACTCGCACAAGGGATCAATAGAGGCTTATAATTTTTCAAAGAATTCAAAATCAGGTGCTGTTATTGATATAAAACTTCCGTTACGTAATTAATTAATTGATTTCATAGATGCAAGTTGTTAAAGCACGTTAAAAAAAATGGACTATAAAGTAAAAAATATTGAATCTGCTGATTTTGGAGATAAGGAAATTTCTCTAGCTGAAACGGAGATGCCAGGATTAATGGCACTTCGTAAAGAATATGCTTCTAAACAACCGTTAAAAGGAGCCAATATTCTCGGATGTCTTCATATGACTATACAAACAGCAGTGTTAATTGAAACACTAACTGCGCTTGGCGCCTCGGTTCGATGGTCATCTTGTAATATCTTTTCAACCCAAGATCATGCAGCCGCAGCTATAGCAAGGAAAGGAATTCCAGTGTTTGCATGGAAAGGCGAAACGGAAGAGGAATATTGGTGGTGTATAAAACAAACTATTGAAGGAAATAAAAATTGGAAACCAAATTTAATACTTGATGATGGAGGCGACTTAACAGCATTAATGCACAAAGAGTATGCAGACTTATTAAAATCAGTAAAAGGAGTTTCAGAGGAAACAACCACTGGAGTATTGGCTTTAAAAAAAATGGAGTCGCAAAACAAATTATTAATTCCAGCAATTAACGTGAATGACTCAGTAACTAAATCTAAATTTGATAATTTATACGGATGCAGAGAAAGTTTGGTTGATGGAATTAAAAGAGCAACAGATGTTATGATGTCAGGTAAAGTAGCGATTGTTGCAGGTTTTGGTGATGTTGGAAAAGGAAGTGCCGCTTCCCTCAGACAGAGCGGAGCAAGAGTTATGGTAACTGAGGCAGACCCTATTTGCGCCTTGCAAGCAGCCATGGAAGGATACGAAGTAGTATTAATGGAAGAGGCAATTCAAAACGCTGACATTGTTGTTACCGCAACTGGTAATAAAGATATTGTTACAGCGGATCATATGAGAATGATGAAAGATAGGGCTATTCTTTGTAATATTGGACACTTTGATAACGAAATTCAAGTCGACGCTCTTAAAAATTACAAATGGACAGAAATTAAACCTCAAGTTCATGAAATAGAACTTCCAAGTAAAAAAAGAATTATTTTATTGGCAGAGGGAAGATTAGTAAACTTAGGATGCGGAACAGGACATCCAAGTTTTGTTATGAGCGCCTCATTTACTAATCAGGTCATGGCCCAAATAGAGCTTTGGAACAATTCAAGTAAGTACGAAAATAAAGTTTATGTGCTTCCAAAGCATTTAGATGAAAAAGTTGCTTATCTTCATTTAGAAAAAGTAGGAGCAAAATTGACAAAACTTACCAAAGAACAAGCTGACTATATAAGCGTAGCACAGCAAGGACCGTTTAAGCACGACTCTTATAGATATTAATTATAATGGAATTTATTTCCATAAAACAACTTCAAAAATTAGCTCAGGAAATATCAAAAAAAGTAAAGGTAGGAGACTCTATTTACTTACAAGGTGAAATAGGTGTAGGCAAAACTACATTCTCTAGATTTTTAATTCAGTCTATTCAAAAAAAAAATAAAAAAAAACTAGAGGAGGTTCTTAGTCCAACATTCAATGTGGTACAATATTTTACTATTAATAAAAAAGTTAATATTGCACATTACGATTTATATAGAATTAGCAAAGCTAAGGATTTAATTAATATAGGTCTTTACGACCAAGAAGATATCTTTCTGAATATTATTGAGTGGCCTGAGTTAATAAAGAAAAAAAATAAAAATAGAATAGATATTATTTTAAAACATACTAAAGATAGCAATCTAAGAACATGCAATGTTAAATATTACGGAAGATTTAAAAAATAATAAATACCCAAAAGTAGCAGGAGACGCATCCTTTCGAAATTTTTATAGAATTAAAATTAAAAATAAAAAATATATTTTAATTTACTGTCGTAAACAAAAAAAAATAAATCTAGATCAATATTCAAAAGTTAACTTATTATTGAGAAAATTTAATTTATTAGCACCAAGACTTTATGAGCTAAATTTAAAAGCTAATTATATGATCATTGAGGATTTTGGTGACAAAACCTTTTTTCAATTGATGAAAAAAAATACCAATAGATTAAAATATTATAAAAAAATAGTGGATACGTTAGTTAAAATTCAATCTATTAAAATAAATTCAGAAGCGAAAAAAATTATTAATAAAGTTTACAATGTTAAAGTTTTAATGAAAGAAAGTAATTTATTTTTTCAGTGGTTTGCTACACGTCATGTCCACAAAAGCAAAATAAGAATTTTTAAAAAGAAGGCAAAATCAATTTTGAGTTCTATTTTCTCTACCATTAATTTTCCTAACACATATTTTGTTCATCGTGATTTTCATGTATCTAATTTAATGTCCTATCAAAATAAAGTTGGTATTATTGATTCTCAAGACGCACTAATGGGAAATCCTGCTTATGACATTGTATCCCTTATTGACGATGTAAGAATTAAAACTAGTAGCCAGTTAAAACAGAAAATTTTTGAATATTATTTAATCAAATCTAATAGTAATTTTAGGAAAAAAATTTCATTATTTAAAAATGATTTTGATATTTTATCAGTACAAAGAGCCTTAAAAATTATTGGAATTTTTAATCGTTTGTATTTTAGAGACGGAAAAAAAAATTATCTATCTTTAGTTCCATATACTTGGTCATTGCTTCATCATAGGTTAAAAAATCCAATTTTTTCTAAGTTAAATGCAGTTTTTAATCAATATATTCCTTTAGAAAAAAGAAAGTAGTTTTGTATGAAGATTAAAAAAGGAATGATATTGGCAGCTGGTTTTGGAAAAAGATTGCAGCCTCTCACCAAAAATTGTCCGAAGCCTCTATTAGAAGTGCATGGAATCAAACTATTAGAATATTCTATTAAATTTTTATTAGACAATGGTATATCGGAAATTATTGTTAATACTCATTACTTACACGAACAAATAAATGAATTTATTAAAAAACATTATCCAAATATTGCTATTTCTCATGAGCTGGAAATTTTAGATACAGGAGGAGGAATTTTAAATGCTCTTTCTTTTTTTAAAAACGAAAATTTTATAGTTTTAAATAGTGACACAGTTTGGGTCAAAAGCTACTCAAATGATTTAAAAAAATTAATACATATATTTGAGCAAGGAAAAAACAAAGCAGCTCTATTGTTGGCTACAAAAGAAAATAGTTTTGATAAAAATTTGAAAGGTGATTTTGATATAAATAATCTTAATTTTCTAACTAAAAGTGTTAAAAATTATATTTATACTGGTTGTCAAATTTTAAATCCTATTATTTTTGAAAACAAAACAGGAATTTTTTCAATGAATACAATTTGGGATGAGTTGATAAAAGAAGATTCATTGAATGGCCTAATTTCTAGTGTTCCATTTCTGCACGCAACAGATCTAAATATTTACAATCAATTGAATAGCTCCAAAACTATTGGTTTGTAATTATCTCTTTAGCCCTAGACTGATCCAAATATTCAAAATTTTGAACCTTTAGATTATTCATTTTAATTAAAATTGGATTACCGGTTGGTATTTCAAGTTTTGTAATCATAGTATCTGAAATATTAAAAATTTTTTTACATAGAGCCCGTAAGCTATTGCCGTGAGCTGAAATTAAAATATTCTTCTCATTGTTTAACAAAGTTTCAATTTCTTTTGTGTAGTAAGGTACAACACGATTATACGTATCTAACAATGACTCAGAATCAGGAATAAGCTCAGGATCAATTCCTTTATATGCTTTATTATGGATGGGATGTTCTAAATTTTTTTTATCTAATTTCGGAGGAGAAATCGTATAGCTTCTTCGCCAAGCCATAACCTGTTCTTTGCCGTGTTTTGCTTCAGTTTCAGCTTTATTTAATCCTTGTAAGGCACCGTAATGTCGTTCGTTTAATTGCCATGCTCTTATAGTAGCAAGACTAGTCTGGTCTATTTTATCAAGTATAATTGCTAAAGTATTAATTGCTCTTTTTTGATAAGAAGTAAAAGCGAGTTCAAATTTAATATTTAATTTTTTAATAAGTTCACCAGAAATTTTTGCTTCTTGTTTACCTTGATCTGTTAGTTCTGCGTCGTACCATCCCGTGAATCTGTTTTCTAAATTCCATTGACTTTGACCATGTCGTACAAGTATTAAATTTGCCATTCGTATAATTTTATTTATTGTATCTAAAAAAAATGAGCAACATAAAACTAGCCTACATCACTTGTAAAAATAATAAAGAGGCAAACCAAATTGCAACTAAGCTAATAAACAACAACCTTATTGCCTGTGCCAATATTGTATCTAACGTTCAATCTATTTTTAAATGGAAAAGTAAATTAATTAAAAATAAAGAAACTATTTTGTTAGCAAAGACTAAAAAATCAAAAACAAAAGATATTGTGAACATGGTAAGCAAAATTCATTCCTATGAAAATCCTTGTGTAGTTTTTTTTGATATTGAAGAAGGAAGTAAACAATTCTTAACTTGGGTCAAGCAATGTCTAAAATAAATTATTACAAATTTATTTTTTTTACTAACATTTTTGTAATAGTCTTGTTATCCGTATATCCAGGAAGTCTATTGGGTCTAATCTTTTTTGGTAACGATGATGTATTGCCAGGTTCAGATAAATCACATCACTTTATTGCTTACTTTATAACAACAATCTTTGGTTTATTGGCATATTCTGAAAAAAATATTTTTTTACAATTATCTTTTAGCTTATTATTACTAGGATCGATCTTGGAAATAATTCAAATTTGGATTCCTAACAGAAGTTTTGAATTGTTAGATATGTTATCTAATACTTCTGGTGTTGTGATTGGCTTAGGCGTTATTCAGATTTTTGATAAAATAAAAATTATAAAAAAATAATTCTATGCTTTATAGTTAGATTTGTGATTCGCTATAAAAATATTATTTTATCTATTTTAGTTAGCTTTCTATTTTCAGCCTGCGTATCCGTACCAAAAAATACTGAAAATGTTTGCGAAATCTTTTCTGAAAAATATTTTTGGTTCAAAAACGCCAATGCAACAGAAAAAAAATGGGGTGCTCCGATCGAACTACAGATGGCCATTGTTAAAAGAGAGAGTGGATTTGATTGGTTAGCCAAACCAGAAAGAACTAAAATTTTCAAAATTATTCCATGGACAAGACCTTCTAGCTCTTTTGGATTTTCACAAGCTGTGAATGGTACTTGGGATATGTATAAACAAGCAACCGGAAATGATTTAGCGCTGAGAGCTACATTTAGCGATTCTTCAGATTTTATTGGTTGGTATGTTGATCAAACTTACAAAAAATTAAAAATTAGCAAAAAGGATTATTATCGACAGTACTTAGCTTATCACGAGGGGTGGAACAATTATAAAGATTACAAGAAAAAACCCAATGTAGTTTCATATGCTAGAGAAGTGAATGACCAAGCAAAAATATATAAAAGGCAGTTAACTAGATGCAAATCTGAGTTAGACCGAAATAAATATATATTATTTTAATTAGTAGATTTTAACTGTTTTTCAAGTTCGATATCAATCGCATCTATTCTCTGCGTATTTTTTCCAATCATTAAATAGACGGTTGGAATTACATAGAGTGTGAAAAAAGTTGAAAATATCATTCCAGAAAAAATAACCACGCCAATAGTTAGTCTGCTTGCTTCTCCTGGTCCTGATCCTAAGATTAGCGGAAGAACTCCTGCTATCGTTGATAAAGACGTCATCAAAATAGGTCGCAATCTTATTTTGCAAGCATTTACAGTTGCTTTTTCAATATTCTGTCCTTCAATTCGAAGTTGGTTAGCAAACTCAACAATCAAAATTCCGTTCTTGGCGGCCAGACCAATTAAAATAATTAATCCTATTTGACTATAAATATTTAGAGAACTTCCGGCTATCAGCAGTCCTATAATTCCACCAAATATTGCTAAAGGAACTGTTAGCATAATCGTGAAGGGATGTATCCAGCTTTCAAATTGAGCTGCCATTGAAAGATAGGCAGTTAGCATTGCTAGAATAAAAATTAAATATATCCCAACATTAGTTTTTTTATACTCTTCAGACTCACCTTTGTAGGCAATTCTAACTTCAGGAGGTAATTTTTCTTTCACTATATTTTGCAAAGAATCTAAAGCTTGATCCATAGTATATTCACCGCTCAATCTTGCAGAAATAGTAACTGCTCTTTGCCTATTATATCTATTTAAGAACGGAGCTGCCGCACTTTCAGACAAAGAAACAACAGACGATAAAGGTATTAATTTTCCTGAGCTTGTAGATCTAACAAATATTTTATTTAATCCGTTTGAATCTGATCGGTTGATAAGGTCAGACTGTAATACTATATTGTATTCTTTACCATCTCTTGTAAATTTTGTTACATTTCTAGATCCAAAAAATGTTTCTATAGATCTTCCAATAGATTCAATAGAAACACCTAAATCAGCTGCTTTTTTATTATTAATTTCTACTTTTAATTCTGGTTTAGTAATTTCATAATCATCTTCTATGCTATTTAGACCAGGATTTTTTCTAGCTTCTGCTTTAACAATTTCTTTCCATTCACTTAGTTTTTCATAGGTATTGCCAAGTAGAACGAATTGAATTGGCTTTTCAACACCACCAGCTCTAATTGCTTGAGGCATTACAGGAAATGCTACTATTCCAGGAACCTTACTTATGTCGGCAAACGCCGATCGCAATATCTGCTGGCCAGATCTTTTTCTTTCGCTCCAATCTTCAAGGAGAACAATGATAAATCCAGAATTTAATTGTTTTGCACTACTGCCAAATCCAGGCACACGTAATAATAATCTTTTAATTTCACCCTTACCTACTTTTGGCAAAAACATATTTTCAATTTCCTGAGCTTTAGCAGCTGTAAAATTAAATCCAGAACCTTCAGCCGCTTTAATAATTACAAAAAATACTCCCCTATCTTCTTCTGGCAAAAGTTCTTTTTTAGCAATTTTAAATAAGAAAATATTTGAGAATAAAACTAGGATCAAAAATATTACAGTTGCTTTTTTTTTAGTTAAAATAAAATTAAGAGTTTCAGAATAAAAATTTTCAAATTTTGAAAAGTATAAATTAAATTTTTGAGTTATGATGGGCTGTTGTTTTTGAATTTTTAAATATTTTGAACCAATCATAGGTGACAAGCTAAGAGCAACAAAACTTGATATAATTACTGCAAAAGACATAGTGACCGCCATTTCTAAAAACAATCTACCGATCAAACCTTTAATAAATACTAGCGGCAAAAAAACAGACACTAAAACTATGGTAGTCGCAATAATTGCAAAGGCAACTTGCTTTGACCCTTTGAAAGCTGCAACTAAAGAAGTTTCACCATCTTCCATTCTCCGATAAATATTTTCTCCCATGACAATTGCATCATCAACAACAATTCCAATGGCTATAACTATTGCCATAAGCGTAAATAAGTTGAGTGTGAAGCCTGCAAGATAAATTGCCAAAAAAGTTGATATTAAACAAACCGGAATTGCTACTGAAGGTATTATTACAGCAGTTAAATTTCCTAAAAATAAATAAATAATTATAATAACTAAAATTACGGCGATAATAATCGTTCGATATACTTCATTAATCGCTTCTTCGATATAAGTTGATCTGTCAAAAGCCACTTCTAAAGTTGAACCGCTTGGAAGCGTGGGTCTAATTTCTGTAATTTTTTCTTTAATTAGTTTTGCAACTTCAATAGTGTTAGCGGTGGATTGCTGATAAATTCCAAGGCCAACGTTTTGTTTACCGTTACCTTTAAACAAAGTGTTAGTGTTTAAGGCTCCAACTTCTATTCTAGCAACATCTCTTAGTTTGACTATTGATCCATCAATGTTTCGTGAAATAATAAGTTCTTTGTAATCCTCTAGTTCCACATAAGCTTTTTGGACTTTTATAACCAAATCCATTTTTTTGGACTCAACTTTGCCAGCCGGAAATTCAACGTTTTGTTTACGTAAAGTGTCTTCGAGTTCCTGAACAGTAATATTTCGAGCAGCCATGGCCGCAGGATCTAGCCAAATTCTTAACGAAAGTTCTCTTTCTCCCCCTAGTCTAATTTCTCCAACACCATCAACATTTGCAAAATAATCTTTCAAATATCTATTTGCATAATCAGTTAATTCTAAATCAGACATGGTAGGACTCTGAAATGCTAACCACATGGTAGTTGTTCTTGCAGCAGATGCTTTTGTTATTTGAGGTGGTTCAGCCTGGTCTGGTAAATCATCAATTATTCTTGCTACTCTATCTCTTACATCATTTGCTGCTGTATCCAGATCAATGCCTAAATCAAATTCTAAATCTATAGTTGATCGTTCATCTTCACTTTTTGAACTAATATTAATTAGCCCAGGAGTTCCACCAACTCTGTCCTCTACTTTTTGAGTAATTTGCGAGTCAATGATGGAAGCCGATGCTCCCTTATAATCAATTAGAACCGATACTTTTGCAGTTTCTACATCTGGTAATTCTCTAAGTGGTATTTTATTAAAAGTAACAATACCAAACAGAACCAAAACTAAACTCATTACGGTAGCAAACACAGGTCGTTTTATAGAGATATCTGTTAGAAACATACTAATCTACAGTTTTAACAATGGTTACTTTACCTTTGGGCCTTACTTTATTAGTTCCTTCAGCCAAAATAACTTCATTCTCGTTTAGTCCAGAAATAATCTCAACTTTATTTTGGTTTCTTCTTCCAATTTGAACATTAGTTCTTTCAATAATATTATTTTCTATTTTAAATATAAATTTATCTTCTCCTTGAATTAATAGAGCTTCCTCAGGAACCGACAGGCTACTTTTTTCATTAAAAATAACCCTAATATTTAGCAGCATGCCTGGTATCAATTTTTCATCAGGATTATTTATTATAGCCTGAACTAGAATTGATCTTGTAGTTGGATCTACTCTTGAACTGACAGAAGTAATAGATCCGCTAAAAGTTTCTTTATATGCATCTGTGGTAGCAGTAACTTTTAATCCATTTTTAATATCTGCAAAATAAGTTTCAGGCAATTTGATATCAATTTTTAATAATTTGATATCATCAAGATTGGCAATAATTGAGTTTTCTCCACCAAGGATTCCAGGAGTAATCTCTCTTTTACCAACCCGGCCGCTAAATGGAGCAATAATAATTTCTCCGTTAGTTAATTTTGCAATTTCTTCACCTTTTTTAATAAATGGGTATTTGTCAAAATCAATTGAACTTGCCAAGTCTTCTTTTTTTATTCTTATGGAAAAAGATCGGTTAGCTATAGCTGTTCCAAAAGTGTCTATTTGATCTTGAAAAGAAAAAAATTTTACACTAGTTGCAATTACACCAACCGGAGCATTTTTTGCCGCTTCAATTGCAGTAGCTATTTTTTTAGAGATAATAGCTCTTCCACCAATGATAGCTACGATCACTATTGTTACGACGCTTAAAAATATAATTATTTTTTTTTGTGTTTTCATGAATGAAGTTATTTTTGTAAAAAAAATCAAAAACTAATTAACATTTAATTGAGGCACTTTAAATGCGCATAATTCAACGCAAATAGATTATTTTTAAGTAAAAAGACCCTCTTTTATTGCCCATTCTGACCAAGAGCCATCATAAATTACAGGTTCATTATTATTAACAATATTAAAAGCTTTCCCAATTACGCAAGCCGATACTCCAGAGCCACAGGAAAATACTACGGGCTGATCTAATTTAATTTTTAAAGCTTTAAATTTTTTTTCTAATAATGATTTATCAAGAAAACATTTGGTTTCAGGGTCAATGCACTCGTTCCAAGGTAAATTAATACTATTTTGTATTGAGCCGCTCTTTAGATTTGCTCTAGGCTCTGGCTCAGTACCAAGGAATCTTCCTTTGCTTCTGGCATCAATCACTTGAAATTGGTTGTTGATAATATTATTTTTAATATCATCGTATATTTTAAGCATAGACTTATTTTCTGTTACTTTAAAATTTGTTTTTGGATATTTTTTTCCTTTTCCAGTTTCAATTTCTTTTTTTTCTTTTAGCCACTTAACCAAACCCCCATCTAAAATGGAAACTTCTTTGTGACCAAAATATTGAAACATCCACCAAACTCTAGGTGAGCTAAATATTCCTAAAGAGTCATAAACAACTATGTGGTCTTGGTTTGAAATCCCAAGATTGCTTATCATTTCTGAAAATATGTCTCCTGGTAATATTGTGTGAGGAAATTCACTATTTTTATCTGAAAATTCGTCAATATCAAAAAAAATAGAACCTGGAATGTGAGTCTGTTCAAATTCTAATTTACCAGATCTCTGAGTTGTAGGCATGTGCCAGGAACAATCTAGTATTTTTATATTTTTGTTAATAAAGTTTTTTCTCAACCAGTCGGTACTAACCAATCCCATATTGTTTTTTCATTTTTTCGTTATATTTTTGATGATATTTTTCTGCAGGATAAAAGGTAGAAGATTTAGTAATTTCCGTTACTATTTTTCCATTAAATTTTTCATTATTCATTTTTATTTTGGACTGTTCAGCAATTTTTTTTTGCTCAGTGTCTAAGTAAAAAATAGCAGATCTATATTGAGTACCTATATCGGGCCCCTGTCTGTTTAACGTTGTTGGATCGTGTATGATCCAAAATTGTTTTAATAATTCTTCATAAGAAATAACTTTAGGGTCATATTCAATTTCAATTGCTTCTGCATGATTAGTTGTGCCCGAACACACTTCTTCATAAGTAGGATTTATTGTGTCACCACCAGTATAACCAACGGTCGTATTCATAACTCCAGGAATAGAGTCGTATATTTCTTGAACACACCAAAAACATCCTGTTGCAAAAATAGCTTTGTTCATTTTCAAATATTTATACTAAGGTCTTCAATTATGGTAAAATAAAATACAATGCTATCTTCAAATCAAATAGGTGCCATTTATATGGCAATCAGCGCTTTAAGTTTTTCTATTATGGATATTTTAGTCAAGCTAATGTCGGCTAGTTATCCAATTGGCGAAATAGTTTTTTTTCGCGGTTTTTTTGGCTTAATTCCTATTCTATTTATTGTACCAAGAGATCGGTATCGAAATTTTTTTCAAACTAATAAATTAGCAATGCATTTAACAAGAGCCATTGTGGGTGCTATTGCGATGATTGGTATTTATTTAGGAGTAAAGTTTTTACCACTCGCAGATGCTATTGCCATTACTTTTGCTGCCCCAGTTTTTGCAACTATATTTTCTATTTTTATCCTAAATGAAAAAGTTAAAATTTTTAGATGGATTGCTATTGTTATAGGTTTGTTAGGTGTGCTAGTTATTTTAAAACCTGGAACTGCAATGTTTACCTTGTATTCTTTGTTTCCAATTATTTTTTGTGTAGGATTTGGGTTAATAGCAGTATTAATTAAAAAACTATCAGAAACTGAGCCTGATTATTTAATCGCAATATATTTTACAATAGTTTTAATTGTAGTTGGTTTTGTTTCATTATTTTTTGATGCAACTATTCCTGAGCCAAAAGATATACTTCCACTTGTGCTAATTGGAATTGCTGGATCAACAGGCAATATTTTTCTAACTATGTCACTTCGCAAAGGCGCAGTATCAACAGTCACACCCATTAAATACTTAAGTCTTGTTTTTGCAACTATTTCTGGAATTGTTATTTTTAATGAAATTCCACACATGACCACTTACTTTGGTGCTTTACTGATTATTCTCAGTTCAATGATTATTTTTAAAAGAGAGCAAATTAAAAATATCCAGCCTGTACTCACTAGGCAAATCTAATGACCAAACCACGCTACTGGCAGGAAGCTAAGAAAGTTCTTTCTAAAAAAGACAAGGTATTAAAAAAAATTATATTAAACTATTCTGGAATTTTGGTTTCTAGAAAAGATCCTTTTTTTTCACTTTGCAAATCTATTGTTGGTCAGCAAATTTCAGTGTCTTCAGCCAATGCGGTATGGAAACGATTTGAGACAGTCTTGCAAAAAATTATCCCAACTAATGTATTAAAAACTAATAAGAGAAAGTTAGCAGCGTGTGGCTTATCAAGACAAAAAATTGAATATTTAAAAATTTTAGCCAAGAGTTTTGAAAATAAAACAATTGATATTAAACAATTAAAAAAAATGAACGATGATGATGCAATTAAATATTTAACTAGGATTAAAGGAATAGGAAAATGGACTGCACAAATGTTTTTATTTTTTAATCAATTGCGTCCAGATATATTTCCAGAACAAGATATTGGCTTGTTAAAAGCAATTTCTATACATTATAAAACAACGTATCCACCCTCAGCTAAAAAACTAGAAAAATTAAAAAAATTGTGGACGCCTTATGCAACAGTTGCAACTTGGTATTTATGGAGAAGTATAGATCCGGTACCAGTCGCTTATTAAACGCCCTCTACGATTTCAAGATCTCTAACAGTTGTTGCTTTGGCCATAGCCCAGGCGTCTTGATATTCTTTTGAGTGATAACATGTAATTGCTGCATCATAACTTTCAAATTCCCAAATAACTGTTCGCGGAATATCGTTACCCTCTAATGATTTATATTTTCCGCCTCTGACAAGAGCTTTACCACCATGTGCAACAATAGCTGCGGTTGCAAGTTTTCCATAATTTCCAAGATTGTCTTGATTTTCAATTTTTTTGTAAATTGCAATCCAATAGCCTTTCATACGCATATTCCTTTCGATTAACTAAGTTCCAAATATATCATTTTTACTTTCTAATTTGTAGATTAAGAAACTTAAAGAATTTATTTCTTTAGATATAATTTAATTGATTTGCGAAGCTTATCCATAATTTCATCAATATGTTTTTTCTCGCAAATAAATTGAGGAGCTAAAATTAAACTATCTCCAGTAGACTTAAGGTTAATTCCGTTCTCATAACATATTTTAAAACATTCGAAACCAGCTCCGGTCACATCTCCTTTGCTTCTTAAATCGATAGCGCCTAGTAAACCGTAACCTCTTATATTTTCAACTCCCTCCTCATCTTTGAGTGAAAATAAACTATCTAAAAAATAAGGAATTAAATTTTTAACTCTATTAAGAATATCTTCTTTTTCAAAAATATCTTGCACAGCAAGACCTGCTGCAACTGCAGCCGGTATTCCTGAATACGTATAGCCATGAAATAATTCTACAGTTCCTTTGGGAGCTTTGTTAACTATTGAGTTATAAATTTCATCTTTGACTACGACTACACCCATGGGCATAATTCCATTAGTCGTAGCTTTTGCAAGTGTCATAATATCAGGAGTTACATCAAATTCTTGCGAGCCAAACATAGATCCAGTTCTTGCCCAACCCGTTACTACTTCATCAAAAATTAAAATAATTTTATATTGATCACATATTTCTCTTAACCGTTTTAAGTATCCTTTAGGTGGAACTATAATTCCTACAGAGCCTGAGATTGGTTCAACAATGCAAGCAGCAATACTGTCAGCCCCATACTGTTGAACAAATTTTTCAAGATCATTTGCTAGTTCTGCACCAGTGTCTGGTTGACCTTGAATAAATTTATGTTCTGGTAATTGGGTATGCCTCATTCGTAGGACACCAGGCATCATAATATTGTCATAACCTTTTAGATTATTCGGCATTCCACCAACAGACATCGCTCCGATGTTCATGCCATGATAACCTTTTTCTCTTCCAACAAATCTGTAACGTTTTTCATTTCCATTAAGTCTGTGGTAGGTAAAAGCAATCTTAATAGCAGTTTCAACTGCGGTGGAGCCACAAATTGTGTAAAAAATTTTATTCAAATCAGCCGGCGTTTGATTTGCAATCTTGGACGCTAATTCAAATGAGCCACCAAATCCTTGGTGAAAAGGCTGACAGTAATCAAGTTGCTCTAGCTGCTTTGTGATTGCTTCAATAATTTCTTTTCTTCCGTGTCCTAAAGGATTGCAGTAAAGACCTGAGCTCGCATCAATTTGAGATCTTCCCAGGTGATCCTTTAGATATACTCCCTGTGCTCCAACAATTAGTCTTGGATTTTCTTTAAATTCTTTATTTGCAGAAAATGGCATCCAATGTTCATTTAATGAATTGGGGATTGTGGATGATAATTCTTTGCTCATAAAGTGTTTTGATAGATTAAATAAAATATGGATACCTTTGTAGAATTATTAATATAAATTAACAATACAAAATATAAACAATGCTTTTCGTTTAAATATGCCAGTGGAACTAGATTCTTTTATTACAGATAAAGAACAGTTAATAAAATATTTTAAAAATGGTGCTAAAAGCACCTCTTTAAAAATTGGGACTGAGCATGAAAAATTTTTATTTAATATAAAAAATAATCAGCCAATTAATTATACCGGATCACAAAGTATTGAAAAAATATTTCAATTATTAGAAGGATGTGGATGGATACCTATTTATGATGGACTTAATCCAATAGGATTAAAGAAAAATAATAAAAGCATTACTTTAGAACCAGGTCTGCAAATAGAACTTTCAGGCGAACCTCTTAATAATATTCACGAAACTTGCAAAGAGGTGAATGAATATTTGAAAGAGATGACTGAGGTCTGTAAGCAATTAAATATTGGTTTGCTTGGCTCTGGATTTGTTCCAAATGCAAAACTTGATGAAGTGGGAAGATTACCAAAAAAAAGATATGATATTATGAGAAAATACATGCCAAAAGTAGGATCGCATGGACTTGATATGATGCACAGAACTTGTGGAACGCAGGTTAATTTAGATTATAAAAATGAAGAAGATTTTAAAAAAAAAACAAGAGTAGCAACGTGTATTGTACCCATCGCTCTATCTATTTTTTCAAATTCTCCTTTCCAAGAATCAAAACTTAGTGGTTATCAATCGTACAGAGCATTTATTTGGCAACATACCGACAAGCAAAGATCGGGTCTGATTGATTTTTTTATGGACCTAAATAATAGTTTTGAGCAGTACGTTGATTTTGCTTTAAAAGTTCCAATGTATTTTGTTCAAGATGAGGAAAAACTTATTGATGTTAGTGGAGAAAATTTTAATGATTTTATTCAAGGTAAATTAAAAAAAGTAGGAAAAATCAGAGCTACATTGAAAGATTGGGAGTCTCATATTTCAACTATTTTTCAGGAAATTAGATTAAAAACATATTTAGAAATACGATCCGCAGATTCTTGTTCATGGTCAGGCATATGTTCAGTACCTGCATTTTGGACTGGAATTTTGTATGATCAAAAAAGTTTAGATTATGCTTATGATTTAACTAAAGACTGGAATTTTAATGAAGTAAATAATGCGTATTTAGATGCTGCTAAAAACGGTCTTAACACTCTTCTGCGAAACGAACCCATTTATGAACACGCTAAAACTTTCATCGCTATCGCAAAACAAGGATTGGAAAATAGGGCCATAGACAATAAACAAAATAAAAACGAGTCTATATTTCTCAATGATATTGAAGAAATGATTATTAATAAACAAACACCAGCATCCTTATTAATCAAAAAGTTTCAAGGTTCCTGGAAAGAGAATATAAATAAAATTTTTGATGAAGAAGCTTTTTAAAATTGCGATCCAAATGGATCCTTGGAGCAAGATTAATCCCAAAACAGACAGTACTTTTATTATTGCTCTAGAGGCCCAACAAAGAGGCCACCAGTTATATAGTTATGATCCTAAAAATTTATCACTAGAAAATGGTATGGTTACAGCCGTTGCTAATAAATTTTTTTTACATCCTCATAAGAAAAAATTTTTTACTTTACAGAAAGAAAAAAAAATAAAATTGGATAGCTTTGATATAGTTTTGGTAAGGCAAGATCCACCTTTTAATATGAATTATATAACCGCAACCTACATATTAGAGCAATTACCAAAAACAACTCTTGTTTTGAATAATCCAAAACATATTCGCGATTATCCAGAAAAATTATCTATGTTTTCTTTTAAAAAAATTATTCCACCAACGCTTATCTCAAGCAACCTAAATGACATTTTATCATTTCATAAAAAAAACAAATTTTCTATCATAAAACCTTTGTATGGAAATGGAGGAGAGGGTATTGAAAAAATAGATTCAAATGTATCTAGAAGTAAAAAATTAATCAGAAGATTATTAATTAAGTACAAATTACCAATAGTGGTGCAAAAATTTATTAAAGAAATTTCGTTAGGTGATAGAAGAATTGTATTGTTAGACGGAGATTATGCAGGATCTATTGCAAGAATACCTGCTAAAAATAGTATTAAAGCAAATCTTCATGCTGGGGGAACTGCAAAAAAAACAGGATTAGTATTTAGAGATAAAAAAATATGTAAATTATTAAGACCGTTTTTGAAAAAAAATAATTTATTTTTTGCTGGTATTGATGTTATTGGAAACTTTTTAACAGAAATTAATGTAACATCACCAACAGGAATTCAAGAGATTAACAAATTAAATAATATAAAAATTGAAAAAATATTTTGGGATAAAATTCAAAAAAAGTTATCCTAATATTATAGAAGGGTTTTAAAATATTCTTTCATACGAAGCCGTAGTGACTGGCTTGGCAAAGTTCCATACAAAGATTGCATGTTTTCTTGCATGTGTTTGATTTTAGATGTTGCAGGTATGACGCAAGTTACTGCGGGATGGGAAATAATAAATTTTAAAAAAAACTCTGACCACGTATTAATATTTTCCTGTTTTGCCCAATCTGGAACAGTTTTGTTTTTGGCGTGTCGAAATAAATTACCGCCATCAAAAGGCCGATTAATGATAACAGCAATTTTTTTTTTGTTCGCAAGGGGAAGCAAAATATGTTCAGCTTCGTCATGTGTAATATTATAAGTAAATTGAACAAAATCTATTGGTTCATTATTCATAATATCAATTAATAAGGAGTGTTTATTGCCGTGTGAGGTAGTCACTCCAATATATTGTATTCTTTTTTCGCTTTTTAATTTTATGAGCGTTTGTAAGTGTTCTTTGTAATTCACTAGATTGTGTACTTGCAATAAAGAGAACTGATCTAATCCCCATAACCGAAACGAATTCTCAATTTGTTGTTTGCCATGATCTTGGAGGGGTGTCCACACTTTGCTAGCAGAAAATATTTGTGGGTTACCTTGGATATTTTGTAAGCATAGGCCAATAATTTTTTCTGCACTTCCATACATTGGAGAAGAATCAATTACACTACCTCCAGCTTCTAAAAAGGTTTTTAGTATTTGTATTCTTGATAGAACTTCATCACTATGGTGACCAATATCAAATGTTAACCAAGTTCCCATGCCAATGGCTGGAATGGCCTCAGCGGTACTTGGAATAAATTTAATGATTTTTTTTCTGCTATCAGTACTTGCAAAAGAACTAAAACTTAATACTTGGTTTACAAAAGCAAATAAACTTAATAATAAAAATTTTCTTCGATTGAACATATCTTTATAATAACCAAAGTATTATTTATTTTTGATCGGTAATTTTCAAACAAAAAATATAATCGAGTGCCACTTCTTTTAAATAATCATATCGACCACTAGCCCCACTATGGCCCGCATCCATATTCATTTTAAGAAGCAATAAATTATCATTAGTTTTATAATCTCTAATTTTTGCTGCCCATTTGGTCATTTCCCAATAAGTAACTCTAGGGTCGGTTATTCCACCTGTAATTAACATATGCGGATAGTCTTGTTGTTTGACATTATCGTAGGGTGAGTAGCTTCTAATATAATGAAATGCTTCTTCATTATTTTTTAAATCACCCCATTCTGGAATTTCAGTGACTGTTAATGGCAAATCTTCATCCAGCATAGTGTTGCAAATATCAACAAACGGTACTTGGGCAATAATTCCTAAAAAAAGATCAGGTCGTTCATTGGCAATATATCCCATGAGCAAACCACCAGCCGAGCCGCCTTGGGCAATTATTTTTTTTGGTGAGGTATATTTTTTTTCACACAAAAATTCAGCACAACTAATAAAATCAAAAAAAGTATTTTTTTTCTTCAATAATTTTCCATTCTCATACCAGTCTTGACCTTTTTCGCGGCCCCCACGAATATGAGCGATCGCGTAAATAAAACCTCGGTCAATTAAAGAGAATCTATTTGTAGAAAATGAATCAGGAATAGTAATTCCGTAACTACCATATCCGTAGAGTAACAATGGATGTGATCCATTTAATTCTATATTTTTTTTATGAATTACAGTCAGGGGGATAGTAACCCCATCGTGTCCTGGACATAAAAATCTTTTACATGTGTATAAATCAGAATTAAAACCAGATGGAATTTCTTGAATTTTTTTTAATATTCTCTCCTTACTTACACAGTTATAATCAAAAATAGATTTGGGAGTAATTGGCGATGAGAAAGAAAATCGTATCCAATTAGTGTTAAATTCGTACTGATTCAATAAATTTAAGTCATACGCCTCTTCCGTAAATTGTATCTGGTGCGAATCTTTATTATTTAAATTTTGAATAATGATTTGATTTACACCATCTTGTCTTTGAAGATAAACAAGCCAATTTTTTAAAATAATAAAATTTATAATAAATATATTGCTTTTGTATTCTACAAAATCTTCCCAATTTTTTTTATCAACTTTATTGTCAACACAGCGCATAATTTTAAAATTATTGCAATTATCAGTATTGGTTAAAATATAAAAATACCCCTCGCCATGATCAATTTCATATTCATGTCTAGTAGTTTTGGAAAAAAATGATTTAAGTTTACTAGTCTTATCTTTGATATTTTGAATGTAATACTCTGATGTTTGGTGGTCTCCGGTCCGGATTAATAAATATTCTTTGCTTTGACTAAGAGAAACAGAACAAAAAAAAGCAGGATCTTTTTCCTCAAAAATTAATTCATCTAATTTGTGATCTTGCCCGACCAAATGTTTATAAATTCTATTTGGTCTATGGTTATGATCTAAACGGATATAGTAAATATGCTTATTATCAGTGTCCCAAATAATTTCGCCAGTTGTATTTGGAATATCCTTGGTTAGAATTTTCTTATTATCTAGATGCTCAACGGATAGTAAGTAATTTTCACTTCCATTAGTATCTACATTATAAGCCATAAAACGATGGTCATGGCTATGCGTGACAGAGGCTAAATTAAAAAATGTTTTACCTTCTGCTCTTTGTTGTGCATCAAAAATAGTTTCTATTCTATTATTTGGGCCATTTCTTTTAAAACATGGGTATTCAGCTGCCTCTGCATACTCTGTAAAATAGGAATACTCACCGTCCTTAATGGGGACGGATGAGTCTTTATCTTTGATCTTATTTTTAAGTTCTTGAAATATTGTTTCACTTAATTGTTCTTTATCTTTTAGGCTTTGTTTTACAAAATCGTTTTCTTGATAAAGATAATTTTGAACTTCCGTATTAAGTTTAGCTGGATTTTTCAAAACTTCCTGCCAATTATCTTGTTTTATCCAAGCATAATCATCGTGAAGCTCATGCCCGTGAACTTTTATACTCTTCGTTTCTTTTCTTAATTTAGGTATGGTCTTCATTGCTTATGAATTTAATATTAGTTGGCATATTAATTTTTTTACTTGTATATGGTTTTTTTTGGTTATTGGCTAACACCAAGTCAAAAACTTTTTCTAATTTCTTCAGAGTCTCGACCATTATAGGATCTATTTTAGTCATTATTGTTTTATTTTTTGCTGGGAGATATTTGCTCTCTATTCCATTTTTTGCCCTTATTGCAGGAGCTCTGCAAAAAAGATTATTCAATATTTTTAATATTATATATCTGTATAAAATTTTCTTTAATAAAAGTGCTAAAGGCGACGGTTTTTTCAACGATAATTCAAGAACGGTACGAGGATCAATGAGTAAAGACGAAGCGTTGAAAATTCTAGGCCTAAAGCCAAATTGTAGTAAAAAAGACATAATCAAAGCGCATAGAAATTTGATATTACATATGCACCCCGATAAAAAAGGTGGAAATAATTATTTAGCAAGTAAAATCAATGAAGCAAGAGATGTTTTGCTAAAGAAATAAAAATAGTATGAATTTTTTTTTAGGAACTTTTGTTTATTTTTTTGTTAAGAATAAATTAATAGGCTTTATCCTTCTAGGCCTATTTGCCATTCTAATTTATATGTTTATACAATTGCTATGAAAAAATTTTTTATTTATTTTTTTTTACTACTAATTTTAATTTCTGTTTTCGTTAAATTTACATTCGACCCGTTTGCAAAATCTTTTCTTGAAAAGAATTTAACCAAAGACTCTGGCAGACTAGTCACTATCCAGAGCTTATCTACAAATTTTTTTACTGGATCTATTAGTATTGAAAATGTTCAAATTAAAAATGATAAAATGTTTTCAAGAGAAAATTTAATTACAGTACCTTTAATTAAAGCTAAGTTAAAAATATCAGAGCTGTTTTATAAAAAAATTCATTTTGCAAATATGTTAATTAATAATCCAACTATTAACTACGATGTAGTTATTCAAAATGGAAAAATGATTGATAGTTTTTATCTTGTAGAAAATTTATCAAAAAATAACTCTA
>VTPP01000045.1 GCA_008638225.1 Pelagibacteraceae bacterium | reverse complement strand
ACCAGTATCTAACCTCATAACACTACTTATGTAATGAGATTGTTCTCTATTAAGAGTTATTTTCCTATTTTCTTCTAGTGTTTCACTTAGAAATATTCTAATTTTTTTTTCCATACAATTTATATATATGAAAAATAAAATTTCGAATATTAAAGTTTGTGCTTTTGACGCGTACGGAACTTGCTTTGATATTAACTCTGCTGCTAAATTAATTAAAAATAAAATTGGTAAGTCATGGCTAGAGTTTTCACATACATGGAGAACAACACAGTTAGAGTATACCTGGCTTAGAAGCTTAATGAGAAATCATAAGGATTTCTGGCAAGTTACAAAAAGCTCTCTTGATTATGCAATGAAAAAACATGCTATTAAGACAAAATATAGAAATGAACTTTTGCAACTTTACAAAAAACTAGAAGTGTATCCAGATTTAAAAAATACGCTTGAATATCTTCAGAATAAAAAAATAAAATGTTGCATTCTTTCTAACGGTACTCCGAAATTATTGAGGCAGCTAACCAAGAATGCAAAAATTGGAAATCTTTTTGATTCTCTAATTTCTATTGAAGAAGTAAAAATTTATAAACCCGATCCTAAAGTCTATAATCTTGTTACAAAAAAATATACTTGTAAACCAAAACAAGTATGTTTTTTAAGTTCTAATAGCTGGGATATTGTTGGTTCCAGGTCTTTTGGTTTTCAGTCAGTTTGGGTAAATAGATTAAACAACAATTTTGATAATTTAGATTTTAAACCTAAGAAAACTATTCGAGATTTAAAAGAATTAACAAATCTTTTATAAAAAAATAGGCTATTCATTAATGCTAAAAATAATAAAACTTTTAAGGCTTGATAAGCCTACTGGAATTTTTTTACTTTTTTGGCCTTGCACCTGGGGTCTGGCGATAGGTAGCTCATCAACGAATGATAGAAATTTATTTTATTACTATTTAATTTTATTTTTTCTGGGATCTGTTTTTATGAGAAGTGCTGGCTGTGTATACAATGATATTATTGATCGAAATATAGATGTGAAAGTACTTAGAACAAAATCAAGACCTATAGCGATAGGATCGATTTCTACAACATCTGGCTGGGTGATTATTTTGTTATTAATTTTCGCTTCACTAATTATATTATTCCAGTTTAATCTGAATTCTATTATTTTTGGATTAAGTTCTGGACTGCTAGTTATCGTATATCCATTTATGAAAAGAATTACTTACTGGCCACAATTATTTTTGGGCTTTACATTTAATTGGGGAGTAATTTTAGGATGGCTAGTTCTGGAAAATACTTTTTCTTTAATTCCTATTCTACTTTATGCTTCAGCTATTATTTGGACTCTTGGATACGACACCATCTATGGGGCCCAAGATATTGAAGATGATCTAAAAATTGGAGTAAAATCTACATCTATTAAATTTAAAAAAAAAATGAAACTTTTTTTAAGTACTTGTTACGCGATATCTAGCTTTTTATTGATACTTACACTCACTTTATTAAGCGCAAATTTTGTTACTTATATATTAGCTATACTATCTGGTTTCATTCTATTAGCTCAAGTACTTCTTTATGATGACAAAAATAATAAAAAAAACTCTAAATTATTTGCATTAAATAATTATTATGGTTTATCTATATTTCTCACGTTACTGTTAGAAATTAATCATGGTTAAGGATAAAAAATTTTTAGAAGATATTTCTCAATTTTGTTTGGATAAAGCAAAAAGATTGGGGGCAACTGACTGTGAGGTCGTAATTAGTAACTCTATTTCTGAGGGTGTTTCTTTTCGAAATAAACAATTAGAACATTCAGAAAGATCAGATAATTTATCTATAGGACTAACGACCTACATTGGGAAAAAAAAATCTAATGTTTCTTCTTCAAATAGTAAACAAGATAATCTTTCTAGTCTTATCGAAAGATGTATTGAAATGACCAAGATAACGCCGGAAGATCCTTATGTGTCGATACCAGATAAAAATAATTTAGCTAAAGAAAGTGTAGTATTAAATTTATATGATGAAAATTATATAACAATTGAAAATAAAATAAATTTTTTAAAAGAGATAGAAGAGGAAGCATTTAAAAATAATAAAATAACTAATTCAAATGGCTGTACTTTTTCCGAAGGTAGATCAAATTTTGTTTTAGCGAATAGTCATGGATTCTCCATGGGTTACCAAACATCAATATTTTCAGCTGGTTGCGCTGTTGTCGCGGAAGACAATGGGTTGATGGAAACAGATTATGAATACTCAACAAAAAGATTTTTTAATAAACTACTTTCAACAAAAGAAATTGGGTCTTCGGCCGCCAAAAGAGCAACTAGAAGACTTAATGCCAAAAAGATGAACAGCGCAAAACTGCCTATTATATTTGACAAAAGAGTATCCAGAAGCTTGTTATCAAGTTTTGCAAGTGCAATAACAGGGTCCGCATTCTCTAGAGGTACTAGCTTTTTAAAAGATAAACTTAATCAAGTAGTTTTTGAAAAAACAATTAATATTTTTGATGATCC
>VTPP01000005.1 GCA_008638225.1 Pelagibacteraceae bacterium | reverse complement strand
CCCCCAACCCTCAGTTTAGGAAACCGATATTCTATCCAGTTGAACTACGGGATCAATTGTCTAAAACATTTTTTTATGTTCGATTAATGTGCATCGATTCATAATCATAACAATTCCATTTTCTTCTGCAATTTTTTTTGCTTCTTGATTTTCAATAGCTAGTTGCAGCCATATGTAAGTGGTTTTAGCTTGAATAGCTTTTTGAGTAATTGCGATAGCCTCTGCTGCCGGACGAAATACATTGACCAAATCTATGCTTGTTGGAATATCTAATAAATCGGCGTACACTTTTTGACCTAGAATGCTGTCGTCCCTGTATTTGGGGTTTACAGGAAAAACTTTATAACCTTTTTCTAAAAGATATTTCATTACTTCATATGCTGCCAACTCCTGTCTGACACTTGCGCCAATAAGTGCAATGTGACGAGACTTAAGCAAACACTCTTTAATTAATTTATCTTCTGATGTTATTTTGTTCATATTAAAAAATAGATAGAATATAGAATAGGTGCGTTCAGTGTTGTATACAAAATTTCTCCTTGATTTATTATTAATTTTTTTTGACAACACCTTAATGCAAAAAAAAACTGTAAAAATGATTAAAATTATTGTCAGTTGCTTATTTGTTGCTTGTTTTGTAGCCAAACCAAGCCACGCTCATGTTCAACATTATAATGATCTTAACCTTATTAAATTTGATATTTTTAGAAACGATTCAAAAGTTGGGTTTCACTCTATTTCATTTGAAAGAGATAAGGGAAAATTAATTGTTCGTAATTTAATTAATTTTGAAATTAAAAAATTAGGTATTTCATTTTACAAATACGAGTCTGAAGGCACAGAAATTTATACAGAAGAAGGGAACCTACTTAGTTTTGAGTCTAAAACGTCCGAGGACGGAGACATAAAGTACTGCAGTATTAAGAAGCAGGGAGATTATTATGTGGTCGATGGAGAAAAATTTAAGGGAGAGGTTAAGAAAGATTTTTTACTTTCTTCTTATTGGAATCATGAACTTTTAAAACAAACTACACAAATTGCAGGTATTACCTGTGCAGTCAGAGAGCAAAAAGTTAACTTTATAAAAAATGAAACAATCAAAGTCCTAGGAGTTGATACCGAGACAGCAGTATTTGACATCAAGGGCGAAGATCTAGATACGCAAGTTTGGTACCGAAAAAAAGACTGGGTAATTGTTCAGCAAGTTTTAAATACAAGAGGAGTTTGGCTTTATACAATTGATGAGCTTAACTAGGATTTTTTTTTAGGAATTCAATATAGTCTAATACCTCAATAAATTTTTCATCTTCAATATCTTTGTAACTATTATTAAATTTATGTTTTACACAAAGAGCAACATGAGCGTAGGGGTTTCTGCCTTTAGGATGATTGGGATGATTAGGTAATTGGCCTTGCAAATAATCACCCGCATCTTGTATCATTTTCCAAAGTTTATTTGCATTTTCTTTGTTCATTTATTTGTAAAATATTATAATCTCCTACAATGATTACAAAAGTTTTTTACAATCATTCATGTAATATTTGTAGAGCTGAAATTGATCACTATAAAAAAATTACTAAAGATCAATTTGATTTTGTTGATATTACAGATAATGAAATGGCAAAAATTCAAACAAAATCAAATGACAGACAATTATTGAGAAGAATGCACGTAATAGAAAATGGACAACTATTTTCTGGAGCAAGGGCATTTTTGATTATTTGGTCTAAGATACCAAGATACAGAATTCTATCTAAATTATTTGGATTACCAATTATTTTTTCACTATTTCATTATACGTATGAAGTTGTTGCATACTTTTTGTTTTTGAAAAATAAAGGTCAGTTAACTAATCTTAAATAATTATATCTAAATACTATCCAAGCATACCAACGATTATTAAGCCTATCCTAACAATGTTTGACTTTGGAGTTTTTTTTCTATCTAAGACGGAGTGTATTTGCTTTTGCAAATACATAATTACTAATAATAACAAGAAAGTAACAAATGAGTCTAAAAGGAAAAGTAAAATGGTTTAATGAAAAAAGATGTTTTCGTACATATCTCAGCAGTCCAAGCGGCTGGCTTAGATTACTTAGATGAAGGATCTACTATTAATTTTGATGTTGAAGACGGACCTAAGGGACCATCTGCAGTAAATCTAAAGCAAGAATAATCCCAATCGTTAATTAGTTAGGAGGCCCGTTTTGGGCATACACTACAATTACAAGGCAAAGCGCGGAGAACGTGCGATGCAAAAGGAGCAAAAGCGGAAAGATCGTTTAGCTTCAAAAAAATTGAAACGGGCCCCCTTAACTACCACCGCAGTCTCAAGCGCACCCATAGAAAAGCGAATCGAGATGCATGATATAAAAAAAACCATAACTTTAGACGACTTAACAAACCCAGATAATTAGTCGTTTTTTTTCACTTCTTTTCAAATATTAAATTTCATTTAAAACTTTCTCATGTACGAAAATTTTAACTGGAAGTGGACCAATCTTATTTTTGTGGGAAGATTATTAACTTCTTCAGTTTTTTTTATGTATGTGGGCTCATTACCTTTTTTGTTCACTAGCTGGAATTTAACAGCAAGTTCTGCGGGGATAATACAAACAGCAATTGTAATTGGCTTTGCTCTATCTTTATTTCTTTCGTCTTATCTTTGCGATTATTTTAATCCTAATAAAATATTAATTATTTCAGCGATTGGAAATGCGATTGCTAGTTTTATTTTTTATGCGTATGCAAACGATTTTGTCAGTGGTCTTTTTTGTAATTTATTATTGGGTTTATTCCAGGGCGGTATTTATGGGCCATCAATGATTTTAGTTTCGGAAAAATACGAAAAAATTCATAGAGGGCTTGCTATGGGCGGCGTACTATCAGGACAATCTTTCGGATATGCATTATCTTTGTCTGCTAGTTTTGTTTTATCAAATTTATATTCTCCATCTATTGCTTTTTTATTTTGCTTAAGTTGTGCTTGCATAGGAATTGTTCCATTATTATTAGCAGTCTTAAAAGATCTGCCAAAAAAATATCAGTTTGATCACTCTATTAGTTATCTAGATACTAAACAATCTGATCAAAATAAATTTTTAGTTAGGGGCTACACAGCGCATTGTATCGAACTATTTGGAATGTGGGCGTGGCTTCCAATTTTTTTATCTTTTATATTAATTAAAGATATTGTGATTAGTCCATTGGTGCTTGGAATACTGATTGGATTAATTCTTCATTTATCGGGTATGTTTGCGAGTTTAATGAGTGGTGTTTTAGCTGATAAATTTGGAAGAAAAAATATCCTAGTTATTTTTGCATTATCAAGTTCTGTTTTATCTTTTATGATTGGTTGGACCTCGAGTTGGCACTGGACTCTTGTATGTTTGCTCTCGGTTAGTTATAGCTTTTTTTCAATCGGAGATTCTGGAGTATTAACAGCTGCTCTATCAGAAAGTACGCAAAGAAATGTTTTAGGCAGAGCATTGGCTTATAGATCTATTGTTGGAATGGGACTTGGATCTTTTACACCAGGAGTATTTGGTTTTATTCTTGATCTTAGTAATAATTATGAACCAGTATCGCAAAACACAAACTGGATTTACGCTTTTTCTTTTTTAGGCTTGGCTGGCCTTATGGCCTCTTATTATGCCAGCAAAACAAACAAAAAAGCCATTGGCTAGTCTTTTAAATATTTTCTAATCACCTTAGTTCAGCCTTAATTAAAGTTAGATATCTGTTCTTTAACAAAAGGAAACACATGAAAAAAATCGTTACATTAATGATGATCTTGTCAGCAATTTCTATGAATGTATTTGCTGCAACTGAAGCAAAAAAAACAGACGTAACTAAAGCAGACTACTTAAAACAAGCGGAAGCTTCTTTTAATAAAATGGATTTAAATAAAGATGGGATCTTAACTGCTGAAGAAAAAAAAGAATATTACGCAAAAATGAAAGCTAGTAAAGAAGCTAAAAAAGATCCAGCCGCTAAGTAATACAAGTAAGTTATAGTTTATTTCAGCAGTGCTCTGCACTGCTGAAAAAAATCAAATAAAATTCACTAGCTTTTAAAAATACAGCATGTATTAAGGGGCGCATTATGGAATTAAAGTTAAGAAACATCGCGATCATTGCCCATGTCGACCATGGGAAAACAACTTTGCTAGATAATATTATGAAGCAAAGCGGAATGTTTAGAGAAAATGAATTGGTAGCAGAGCGATTAATGGATTCTGGAGATTTAGAAAAAGAAAGAGGAATTACTATTCTTGCAAAACCAACTTCTGTGAAATGGAAAGATGTTCGAATGAATATCATAGATACACCAGGCCACGCTGATTTTGGTGGAGAAGTTGAGCGTGTACTTGGAATGACTGACGGAGTTATTTTACTCGTGGATGCAGCAGAAGGTCCTATGCCTCAGACAAAATTCGTTTTAGGAAAAGCATTAAAGCAAGGTTTAAGACCAATTGTTATTATTAATAAAATTGATCGTTCAGATGCAAGACCGAAAGAAGTTATTGATGAAGTATTTGATTTATTTGTTTCGCTTGATGCAAGCGATGCTCAGTTAGATTTTCCTATTTTGTATGCATCAGGAAGAGCTGGATGGTGCGTTAAAGAATTAGAAGAGCCAAGAGAAAATTTGCACCCATTATTAGATTTGATTTTAAGTCATGTATCAGAACCAAAAGTAGACCAAAATAGGCCTTTTGCTATGTTAGTTACGTTGTTAAGTTCAGATTCTTATTTAGGAAGATGTTTAGTTGGAAGAGTTATTCATGGATCTGCAAAAATAAATGACACAGTAAAAGCAATTAATTTAAAAGGAGAACAAGTAGACACGGGAAGATTAACAAAACTTTTTACTTTTGCTGGAACAGAAAGAATTATTGCAGAAAAAGTTACTGCAGGAGATATTGTTTGTATCGCAGGTTTATCGGATGCTTCTGTTGCAGATACCATTTGCGACATGTCGGTTAATGAACCCTTAAAATCTACACCTATAGATCCACCGACAATGTCGGTTACTATTACAGTTAACGATTCCCCTTTTGCAGGAAAAGACGGAAAAAAAGTTACATCAACTGTTATTCGTGAGCGATTAATGAAAGAAGCAGAGAGCAACGTGGCTATTACCTTTAAAGAAAATGAAGGCAAAGATTCTTTTGAAATCGGAGGACGTGGTGAATTACAAATAGGAGTGTTGATTGAAACTATGAGAAGAGAAGGTTTTGAATTAACCGTATCTAGACCACGAGTTTTATATAAAACTGAAAATGGTCAAAAATTAGAACCAATGGAAGAAGTTACAATCGATGTAGATGAAGAATATTCAAGCAGTGTTATCGACAATATGAACCAGCGAAAAGCTGAAATGACAGATATGAAAGACACTGGGGCTGGCAAAAAACGTATTATTTTTAAAGCACCATCTCGAGGTTTAATTGGATATCAAAGCAGATTTTTAACTGACACAAAAGGTACAGGAGTATTAAATAGAATTTTTCATTCGTACGGTCCATTTAAAGGCGAGATTGTTGGAAGAAGAAATGGAGCTTTAATTTCAATTGATACAGGTCAAGCAGTAGCTTTTGCAATTTGGAAATTGCAAGATCGAGGCCGAATGTTTGTTTCACATAATACAGATGTTTATCAGGGCATGATCGTTGGAGAACACTCTAGAGAAAACGATCTAGTTATTAACGTTATGAAGGGAAAACAATTAACCAACATGCGAGCTTCCGGAAGCGATGAAGCTGTCGCTTTAGTTCCTCCAGTTGTAATGAATTTAGAGGAATTAATGTCTTATATTAATGAAGATGAATTGTTAGAAGTTACCCCACGTCACTTAAGACTAAGAAAGAAATTTTTATTAGAACACGAACGAAAACGCGCTTCTAAAAGTTAAGCTTTTTACTCCATCAAGTTTTACACAGCCACTGTTGATAATTTATTCATTTAAGAGCGATGTTCTTGTTTTGATTCTATTTAAGACTCAAATTGAAACTACAGGGTGTTGTAGTTATCCACTTTGTGAGCAGATTAAGCAGCTCTAGATAATTTTAATTCACTCCAAATTTGATCAAGACAATCAACTAAGTACTCCATTTTTTTATCATCATGGTACGGAGTAGGTGTGAAACGCAAACGTTCTGTTCCTTTAGGAACAGTAGGGTAATTAATAGGCTGAACATAAATAGAAAACTCATTTAATAAAATATCTGAAATTTCCTTACATCTTGCGGAGTCTTTCACCAATAAAGGAACGATATGACTATCATTTTTTATAATAGGTAAATTTCTATCTAACATTAATTTTTTTAGTTTACTTGCTCTCTCGTGCAGCTCTAATCGTAAAGAATTATTATTTTTAACCACACGAATACTAGCAATAGCTGCTGCTGCGATGCTTGGAGGCATAGAAGTTGTAAAAATAAATCCTGGTGCAAATGATCTAATTACATCTGCAATATTTTTATTTGCAGCAATGTAGCCGCCCATAATTCCAAAACCTTTGGCAAGAGTTCCCTCAATAATATCCAATTCGTCTGTCACTCCCATTAATTCTGATAGGCCGCCGCCATGATCACCATATAATCCAACACCATGAACTTCATCTAAGTAGGTAAGAGCATTATATTTTTTTGATACTCGAATAATATCTTTGATAGGACACAAATCTCCATCCATCGAATACACCGACTCAAATGCTACAATTTTTGGTGCATCTGCTGGAGACTGTTTTAGTAAATATTCTAAATGCTCCACATCATTATGTTTCCAAATATGTTTATCTGATTTGCCATTTTTAATACCCTCGATCATGGAAGCATGATTATTTGCATCAGAATAAACAATGCAATTTGGTAAAAATCTAGAAAGAGTACTTAATGCACATTCATTAGCAATATATCCGGAAGTAAAAATTAAAGCAGATTCTTTATGATGAAATTTACAAAGTTCTCTTTCTAATTCCACATGATAACTCGAAGTTCCTGAAATATTTCTGGTACCACCCGCACCCGCACCTACCGCTTTTGCTGCATTAACAAATGCATCAATTACTTCTGGATGTTGACCCATTCCAAGATAATCATTGCTACACCAGATAGTAACATCTGATTTTATTCCTAATTCATTATTAAATACTGCTTTGGGAAACTCACCACTTTTACGAGTGATATTATTAAAGACTCTATATCTGCCTTCACTTCGAAGCTGATTAAGAGCGTTTTCAAAAATAGAATTATAATTAAATTTCATAATTTTTTTTAATTTATACTAATACTAATGAATATAATCTATTGAACTTTTGGACTTATTACTTTCCCATTTTCTAATTTTGGTGGAATATATTGTTTTCCAGCTGGTGCGTCATTTGTGAACCTAAAATAAAGGAGTGCGCAAATCAAAAAAAGTAAACTAATCAGAGAAAGTTTAATGACGGGCCATTTGCCTTCACTTTTTTTTACTAATTTTTTTGATATATAAAAAATAATAAAAGGGGCAAGTATGGCTATTAAAATTATAATTTTATTTAACATAATTTATTTTATAAATACCCTATTTAAAAGGTAAGACCAAAGTAATATTAATTTATTATGATTCGTAAAACAAAATTTTCTATAAGAGACCTTAACAGTATTACTACCAGACTAGAGAGAATCAGGAAAAAATTAAAAAGTCCTCAGATGGAAAGCTTTCAAATTGATTTGGAATTAATTAAGATTATTAATAAGTTAAAACTAGCAATTAGCTTATTGAATAAACAATAACCTTGAGTGGTCTCAGCACAACTCCGTAAAAAGATTAAGATGGCTAAATAAGGACGAGCACCGAGACCATCGTTAGATTAGCAAAACATTATGAATAAAATATGACACAACATTAAGATTAATTGTCGCGTCTTTTTAAGGCGTGAAAAATAAAAACAATTTTTAATTGTATTATTTTTTAGTGTGAAGAAAAGACATTAGACTAGCTAATCCAGCAATTACCAGCTGACCGCCAAGAGAAAACAAAATATGGGGATAGATTCCCATAATCCACCAAATAAACGAAATAACGATGTACCATAAAATACTAATTTTACTGGTTGCAATTATTTCTTTCCAATCAATTTTCTTAGGAGTTTCTTCCGTCATACGTAAATAGTAGATCAATTATAGCTTTGCGTCATTCGTTTTTTAGGTATTAGCTATAACCAAATAGCATTCCTGCAAATACTTAAAAATTGGTATTACTTAAGTATGTCAAAAACAATTAAAATTAATTTATTTAGCCTAGCATTTATAGCTACATTATCTTTAGCTATTCATTACTTCGCGTAATAAAAAAAACTAGTTAGCTAGAAAAGGGTAATCCGTGTAGCCTTTTTCTTGCCCACCATAGAAAGTAGCTCTATCGTATTTCGTTAGCTCTGCTTTTTTGGCTATTCGCTCTGGCAAATCTGGATTAGAAATAAACCATCTGCCAAACATAATTGCATCTGCTTTATTATTTTGTAATGCTTCTTCAGCCATGTCAGGATTATATCCACCTGCTGAAATAAACACTCCTTTAAATTTATTTTTAAATAAATCAGAAGTACTTGGCGCTTTTTCATTTACTTTATCATCTCCGCCTGCCGTAGTTGCTCTTGGCTCAATCATATCTAGAAACACAATTTCTCTTTTATTTAATTCCTCAATTAAGTGTCCAAATAAAGCTAGAGGGTCAGAATCACTCATATCGTTAAATGTTCCATAAGGAGATAGTCGAACCCCAACTCTATCTTTGCCCCAGACCGATAGTACCGCATCTAAAACTTCTAAAGGAAATTTAACTCGGTCCGCTATAGATCCCCCATATGCATCTGTTCTTTGATTACTTCCACTTTGTAAAAACTGATCTAATAGATAACCATTCGCCATATGAACCTCTACACCATCAAAGTCAGCCTCTTTCGCATAAATAGATGCTTGTTTAAAATCTTTAACTATTTCTTTAATTTCAGAAACTTCCAGAGCACGTGGAGTAAGAATTTCTGTAGGTTTCCATTCAGCAGTATAGGTTCCGCTATTTTTAGCAGCTATCGCAGAGGGAGCCACAGGTAACTTACCATCAGGTTGATGTGAGCTGTGTGAAATTCGTCCAACATGCCATAATTGTAAAAAAATTTTTCCACCCTTATCATGAACGGCTTTGGTCACTTTTTTCCAACCTGCAACTTGTTCTTTATTATGAATACCAGGCGTTCCAGGATAGCCTTGTCCTTGCTGAGAAACTTGAGTTGCTTCTGTAATGATTAAACCAGCGCTTGCTCGCTGCGCATAATAAATTTCATTTAATTCTTGAGGTATGTTTCCAGGCTGAGCCGAACGCATTCTGGTTAAGGGAGCCATAATAATTCTGTTTTTTAAAGTGATAGGACCCAATTTTAATTCTGATAAAAGTTTCATGATTTATTCCTTGCTGATTATAACCCTTAGGTAATTATTGTTTTACATTTTACAAGACTGCTATTTCAAAGCATCTATGATATTTACTATGTCAAAAAAAAGAGTAATAAAGGAATTAACTTTAACCGGTAGGATATTATGGGAAAAAGCAAAGACGTAAAAAAAGAAACTAAAAAACCAAAAAGTACAGCTCCAAAAGTAAGCAAATCTAAGAAGCAGTATTAATTGTTTAAAAAAAAGGACGTTGGCTATTATAAGTTGACGTCCTTTTTCTTTAAAATTACAAAATAATCTATACAAACCAATTATGCTTAAAGACAATTATCACTGGATCCTGCTTGGTCTTGCTATTGGTTTTGCTTTTTATTTAGCAGATAAATATATTTTTTAAATTTAATGCAGCTAGAAATTTTTACAAAGCTGCTCGAAGTTATATTTCCCGTCTTTTTTATTATTGGCATAGGTTATATGTTTGGAAAAAAAAACCCAAATTTTGATACTAATGTCATTACAGGTTTTGCGGGAACCGTTGGTGTTCCTAGTCTTCTTTTTTATTCTTTAACTTTAACCAATTTAGATTTTTATCTTTTCATAAAATTTGCAGGAATTACCCTGTTGTGCATTGCTCTTTTTGTTATCATGGGTGTTGTAGTTTTACTTCTTCTGAAAAGAAATGTGTTAACAGAACTTTCTCCTATTATTTTACCCAATATGGGAAATATGGGTTTAGCCTTTTGTTTATTTGCTTATGGACCAGAAGGATTTTCAATTGCAAGTGCTATTGCCTCTATGATTATGATTTTACATTTTACGTTGAACATTTTCTTGGCAAAAGGAAAATTTACAATAGAGCCAGTATTAAAATCAGTGCCATTATATGCAATGCTGGTTGCAGCTACATTTTTATATTTTAAAACTCCTGTTCCTAAATTTATTGTTAACACCACCATGTTGGTTGGTTACACGGGACTTGTGCTTGTATTAACTTCGCTTGGTATTGCTTTAAGTACATTAAAAACAGTCGATATAAAAAGAACGCTTATTATTTCTTTTGCAAGATTATTAGGAGGGCCACTGATAGCTTTTGCAGTGATTAAATTTTTTGGTCTTACAGGTTATCAAGCCGGGGTATTATTTATACAATGCTCAATGCCTGCAGCAGTACTTACTTACTTATTGGCAAAAATGTATTCTGCCAAGGAACAAGCTGATAATATCGCTAGTGTTATTGCAGTTTCAACCACCATTTCTATTTTTACTATTCCTTTTACAATTTTATTTGCGCTTACCTATTTTAAGTAGACTGCCGTAAAATTTTTAATAAACCTTTGGTGTTTTTGCGCTGTCTCGATTTTTTTATTTTGTATTGATAGGTTTTTTTCTTTTTAGGCATGGTATCAAAATCAGAACTAGTTATTCTTTTCGGCTTTTTTAGAAATAATAAGAGGTAAGATTATGAGCGCAAATATAATAGCAGTTACGATAATGAAGATGAAAAACCAATTCATTCGGACTTTTCTAAGCCTTTAAGAATGGTTTCTACTTTTTTGTAATTATCTGAAGATAAAGTTTTTTTAGGATCAAAATAAGCTTTTTCAATTTTGCTCATATCATAATCAATTTCTTTTAAGAGATTGATTGCAAGATCGTAATTTTTCTTTAAAGAAAAAGCCAAACCTCTAAGCTTAATTTCATTTTTTTCTCCAGCAATTTGTCTTGAAATAGAACTAACTTCTTTAAGATATTTAAAAGCCTTTTCTTCTATTTTCTTGTTTCTAGACTTAAATATATTCGAAATAAAATTGAACAAGATAACCTCTTAATTTGTAATAAATTACCAAACTATAGATCTAATGTCTAAATTAAAGACATAATAACAATAGTTACAAAAATTATTTAAAAGAACTTTCAGGCATAAACTTCAAGATATTGCCTTTGTAATACTCAAATAAAGAAGGACTTTCTCTGTAAATATTTGCACAAGCAAAATTTCTCTCTTGTTCGCTTATTTTTAGATCTGGATTGCTTAGGTGGTTAATGCATTTTCCCATATATCGTTGTCCACGATACTGTTGTTCGATTTGCAAACCTACTAACATAAATAAAGCAAGCGCAATACCAACTCCTGCATAAGATTTCAGCACATAACCCATGCACTTAAATATTTGAGGAATTGCGCTAGAATATGGACATTCTTTTTTTAGCGCTTCTTTTTTCATATGTGGGTACATTAACTATATTCATTTATTACTCAAATGAAATTTTGCTAAGAATTTTTAGAAATGTTAAAGTACTGGCAAATCAACAGGAGAAATTATGACAGCAACTTACCGATGCCCAAAATGCAATATGGCTGTTAACGCTACTTGTGCCAATTGTAATGACGAGCCGTTAATTAATGACAATTTAGATGTAGGCGGAAAACAAGTGCAAATATCAAGATGTCCAAAGTGCGAGGGAAAAATTAAATCTCCTATGTGCTGCGGTCAAGATATGAGCTGTTCTATCTAGCTACAGAATAAAATTTCAAGAGTAAGAATAAGGGGAATTTCTAACTTATTTAGTTTTACCAGCTAATTATAACTTTCGGGGGAGAAAATGAGCTTAACTGGTAAGACCAAGTAAGTTAACAAGCATCTTGTATTTAGATTAATTATTTTTGGTTAGTATTGTTATTGTCGCATTCCAGTAGTGATGATGGCGCATGAAGAGATTTGGTTCGCTCTATTAGAGCCAATCTAACAGGGGAGCTAAATAATATCTGAATAGAGCGATGCGCTTTATTTAAACTGAAGTTGATTTTTTTCAATTTGATTTGTGTGAAATTTTTGTGACAGAGTATCCTGCGACATTCTAGGTGTCACAAACAATTAACTTTATAATCACAATTAAAACACACTTGATACCTATATGAACCGCATGAATACAATTGCACAAACAGAAACAGTACGACTAAGTTTTGTCTCAGACAAACTGACAAATATTCTCAAAACGACAGCATCGGTTTTAGTGACCATGACAGTTTTGGCTACATTTTTATGTCTGCCATTAATTGTGTACTTAGTAACAAGAACAGGAATTTAATCACTTAAGCACCTTATTTTGGTGTGAAAGTGAAATGAATAAAACAAATACTATTGAAATGTATAATTAGAGTTTAAATATGATACCCTATAATCAAGAAGAGTTAGACTTTCTAAACAAAGCTTAAATTTTCAAAAAACTATTTTAACCAAGGAAAAGCAGTGGATACACAAACGGGAGTATGGCTGTTCTGCCTTGGCGTGCCCGCAACTTTTTTATTCATGGTTTTTTTGATCTGGTGTCAGAGTCCAAGTGAAAAACAATAAATTATGTTTCGAATTGAAGTAGAAACCTCTAAAAATTCCAGAATTCAAAATATTAGCGAAGATCAAATTAAAAAATTCATAAACCCAAAACTTATAGAAATGCTAAGAGATAAGCTTATTCATAGCGTAGCTGTTTCCAAAACAAGTTCAGTAATGTATATATTTAGTTACCAGCATGATGCTTAACTATTTTCGTACATTTATTTCTCAAAAAAAAATTCACAAAGCAAAAGACATTTTTTTATGGATTATATCTGTCGGGCTTGTTATTTGGTGGGCTTACAATCTTTTTGATTAAATAGTCGTTATGAGCAAATTAAGTCATAAATGGGAACCATTTATTTTCGTTGGCATTATGGCATTTGGTATGAGCGCAATTTTGTCTTTTATTATTCTTGTTATTAATATTGGGTTTGTTGAGCATTTTTTATCTATTTGGTTTTCATCCTGGATGCAGGCATTTTTTATTGCGCTAGTTCCAGCTTTTATGATGAGAAAATTTGCAATTATTGTGTTGAGCAAAATTATCCAAAGATAAAATTTGCCATATTCTTTAGCTAATAAACATTTTATTGAAATTATATAAAAAATGAAAAAACTATTTTTAGTAACATTGTTATATTTGTTAAGCTCTTCGTATGGAATGGCAGATTCTTGCCTAGATCTAATGAAACAGCTTGATGAAGTAATTGCTGAAACCAAACAACTTACCAGAGAAGAAGCCAAAGAAATAAAAAGCCTAAAAGAACAAGGTCAACAAGCTTATAAAGAAGGAAACAAGGAAGACTGCCAAAAATTAATTAGCGAAGCTTTAGATTTATTGGGATAATTATTATTCATGGGTGACTCTAATATTGGATGGAACTTTGATAATAGTTATTTAACTTTATCTAAGATGATGGCTTCTAAGCTGTCACCAGTTCCAGTTAAAGATCCAAAAATCATTTTATATAATCAAAAATTAGCAAGAGAACTTGGATTAGATGTTACTTCTATAAACAAACAAGATTTAGCATTAATGTTCTCAGGAAATATGATTCCAGCAACTACGACTCCCTGGGCAGAAGCATATGCTGGACACCAATTTGGTCATTTTGTAATGCTTGGAGATGGCAGGGCCGTGGTATTAGGAGAACACATTACTCCAGATAAAAAAAGATTTGATATTCAATTTAAAGGTTCTGGAATTACTCCTTACTCAAGAAATGGAGATGGCAGGGCAGCATTAGGACCAATGCTTCGAGAATATATTATTAGCGAGGCCATTCATCATTTACATATTCCAACCACAAGAAGTTTAGCTGTAGTTTCAACTGGAGAAAATGTAATGAGAGAAACTTTATTACCAGGAGCCATTTTAACAAGAGTTGCTGCAAGTCACATTCGGGTTGGCACTTTTGAATTTGTAGCAGCTCAAAAAAATATAAATCTTCTCCAAGAATTAATCATGTATTGTATCGATCGTCATTATCCAGAATTACAAGGGGAAAAAATTCCAGCTCTTCAACTGTTTCGAAAAGTAATGAACAGACACATAGATTTAATAGTGCATTATATGCGTATTGGCTTTATTCACGGTGTTCTTAACACTGATAATGTGGCGATATCTGGTGAAAGCATTGATTATGGTCCATGCGCTTTTATGGATAGTTATGATCCTAAAACTAAATTTAGCTCCATAGATCATCAAGGTAGATACGCCTATGGAAACCAAGCAAATATTGCAAAGTGGAATATGGCTAGATTTGCAGAAACTTTAATTCCAATGATTGATGTGGACACCGATAAAGCTGTTGAGATTTTAGAGGCAGAAATAGAAACATTTAGTAAAATTTATCATCAAAAAAGTTTAGAAATGATGAGAGGAAAACTTGGAATAGAAGGAGACAACCAAGAAGATAATTTACTAATCGAAGAATTATTGCTTTGGATGAACAATAATCAAGCAGATTACACTAATACTTTTAGAGCCTTAATGAATAAAGAATTTAATACTCAGTATCAAACAGAAGAATTTGAAGTTTGGTACAAAAAATTTGAGGTAAGAAAACCAAATGTATTGAAAATGAGACAGTTTAATCCAGTGTTTATTCCAAGAAATCACATAGTAGAGGAAGCTTTGAAAGCTGCTCATACAAATAACCTTGAACCACTTCAAACTTTGCTCACCGTATTAGAAGATCCATATAAGGAGCGTGAACAGTATGTGTCTTATTTGGAGCCAGATCCTAAAAAAGACAAAACGTATAAGACATTTTGTGGAACCTAAAATATCACAACCATTAAGAGACAAGGTCTTACAACCCTTTTAAAAAATCTTCGATTGTGTTGACAATCTAAGGTTTCTCATTATATTAGACATGCATTTTACGAATATGTAACATGCGCCATTCACATGGCTTACAAGTGACTCATCTACATGAGTTAAAAGTAGGTTAACTTTTAACAAGAGGTACAATGATGTTGCTGCATAGAATAAACGATCTTTTGATCAAATTCAGTAAGCAAAAATCTGTTGAAGAAAAAAACCGAATGATTGCTAATAAAATTAAATCGGTTGATACTTATGCCAACGGCACAACAGGTTATGTAATTAAAAATGGTTCTGGAAAGGGCTCAGTAAAAGCTCATTTAGCACCAAATAGATTTCAATAACCACATTTTAAAAAAAGGGGAAGCAAACTTCCCCTTTTTTAAATCCACTTTATTCTTTATTATCTGATCATGTTACCACGATCAAATAGTGTTGATATATTTACTCACCAAATAAAAAATTACATGAACAATGATTATGTCATTGTGGATCATACGCAAACAATTGAGAATGCTATTAAAGAAATTCAATTAAAAAAAAAATCAAGTATTCTTGTTATTCAAGATAATAAGTTGTGCGGAATTCTAACCGAACAAGACATTGTTCGTAAAATAACTTTTAATGTAAAGTCTGATGCAAAAGTTTCAGAACTTATGAACAGTCCTGTCATCACAGTCTACGAAGAGGATTTGCTATTTCATGCAGTTGGAAAGATGAGAAAAAATAAATTTAGACATCTACCAGTGATTGATATGAATTCTTTTCCAGTTGGTATAATTGATATGCATACCGCTTTAACCGCAGAGTTAGGAACTATTGTTGATCAAATAGATAGGCTTGCATACGATGAAAAAGATCTTGAAGGATTAAAACAAATTAAAGAGCAGCAAGTACTGTTAGCCGAAAACTTGATAGAACAAAATGTTCCAACAGGTGACATTAGTTATATTCTTAGTTTTTTGAATAATGTTATTTACAGAAGAGCCATTAGAGATGCTGAAGAAAAAGTACAAGCAAAAAATATATTAACAACTATTCCCGCATACTGTGTTTTAACCATGGGATCAGGCGGAAGAATGGAAAGCTTTCTACATCCTGATCAAGATAATGGAATTATTTATGAAGATAATGATCAAGACCCAAAAAAAGTTGATTTATATTTTTTAGAATTAGCAAAAATATTTACTAAAACGCTTGATGCGGTTGGCATTCCTTTGTGTAAAGGAGATTTAATGGCGAGTAATATTTTATGGAGAAAAAGTATTTCAGGCTGGAAAAAGCAAATTGATTTATGGACATCGGATATGGCTGAACAAAACCTTCGGTATATCGACATGCTTTATGATTTTAAGTCGGTGTTTGGTAAGCCAGAATTAGCTGATGAGCTAAGAGTTTATATTTTAAAAAAGCTACAAAACAAAAATGTGCTTAAATTTCTTTATAAAAGTGAAGAAGCAGCAACATCTGGCCTTAATTTTTTTGGAGGATTTGTTTTGGAAAAAAATGATGAAAATAATCTTGGTATGCTTGATCTAAAACACACCGCATCTTTGCCATTAGTAGAATCAATACGATTGTACTCAATTAAACATCAGATTGATAAAGTTTCAACTATGGAAAGACTAGAAGGTCTGCGGGCTAAAGGAGTTTTTAATAATCATGATTTTGATTTTTTTAAAAATGCTTTTAGATTTTTGTCTGATATTCTTCTTAAAAACCAAGTTGAGCGAGCAAAACGAGGAAAAGAAATCCTAAACTTTATAGACCCAAAAACGTTACTGACCAGGGAAAAGCAAGTTCTAAAAATGTATTTAAGAAAAATTAGTGACTTAAAAAAAAGCGCAAGAGGAGATTTTGGTGAAGAGTATTTTTAATAGAGTTAAACTATATTTAAAAAACAGATTAGCCTTTGCTAAAATAAATTTAGCGGATGCTACTTATTCTGTTTTAGATACGGAAACAACGGGTCTTGATTTTAAAAAAGACAAAATTATTTCTATCGCAGCAATTAAAATTAAAAATTTACAAATTCAGGAACAGGAAATTCTTAATGAATTAGTTAATCCTGGAATAGAGATATCCGCTGCTTCAACTCAAATACACAATATTACAAACGAACAAGTACAGGGAAAAAAAAGCTTGGAAGAAATTGAACCAATTATTTCTTCTTATCTTCAGGAGACAATTTTAGTAGGACATAATATTGATTTTGATATTAATTTTATTAAGACGAATATTCCAAAATCTAATCTTGTAATTTTTATTAAAAATGTAGTTACCATTGATACTATCCTGCTATCTGCGGGACTTTATCCAGATTTACAGAGTTATGAATTAACTTCTCTTTGTAATCATTTTAATATTCAGAGTAACGATCAAGCGAGACATTCTGCATTAGGAGACAGTATTATTACGGGTAGATTATTTTTATTTTTAGTGGAAGAGGCGAAGAAAAGAAATATATCTACTCTTTCTGATCTAGTTAAAGTTTGTAAACAAGGACAAAAATTGCATCGTCTTATGAAAAATGCAATTAATATTCATTAAGTAAATATAATATTACGATATGATTGAGAAACACACGGCTGCTAAGAAAAGTACTTTAGTTAGCGTTTTTGTTAATTTGTGTCTTGGAACGTTTCAAATTGTAACCGGTTTTTTTTCAGGATCTCAAGGTTTAATTGCCGACGGAATACATTCTTTTTCTGATTTAGTTTCAGACATTGTTGTTTTAATTGCAAATAAGCATAGCAGCAAAGATCCAGATGAAGATCATCACTACGGCCACTATAGATACGAAACAGCAGCAACTGCTTTTATAGGACTATCTTTAATTGGAGTTGGAATTTTAATGATCTGGCACGCAGGTTATAAAATTGCATACTCAGATGAAATTGTTGAAATTAAAATAATCGCACTGTGGGTCGCTTTAGGCGCCTTGGTTATTAAGGAATTGCTATTTAGATATATGCTGCATGTTGGCGAACAAGTAAAATCAGCGATGCTGATTGCAAACTCTTGGCATGCAAGATCAGATGCTGCTTCATCTTTTGTAGTGGCCATTGGTATTGTCGGAGCATTATTCGGCTATGGTGTTTTTGATATCATTGCTGCTTTAGTTGTAGGATTAATGATCGTTAAAATGGGGTGGGGTTTTTCTTGGGATGCACTTCACGATTTAATGGATCGCTCAGTGTCGCTTGAAGAAGATAAACAAATAACAAATATTATTTTAGAGACTAAGGGAGTAAAAGGTATTCATGATCTTAAAACAAGAAAAATGGGAGATATGATTTTAGTAGATGTGCATATTGAAGTAGACGCCAACATAAGCGTTAGGGAGGGTCATGATATAGCTGTTGCAGCAAGACTTGCGGTTATGACTAGTATGCCAGCGGTGCTTAATGTGATGTCCCACGTGGATCCAGTTTAAATGAAGTTAGATATGAAAAAACTAATTCTTAAGCGACAAGAATTAGATAAAATTCACAAACAAAGAAAAGCCAGAGGAAAAAAAAGGCTTAAAAATTTGCAAAAAATTCTTAAAGATAATAAGTGAAAATTCTAGTACCGAGAAAAACGAACCCAAATTATCATTGTTTTACAACGGTAAAAGAATCATGTTAGTCTAAAAAGACCTAAATTGGCAAACATTGTATTGGGAAGCTAATTGTTAGTGATTAATTAATCTCTTATATTTTTCTCATACAAATAAAAAACTATGAATGAAATACTTCTTATTACTACATGTGTAATTGTAATAGCTTTTATCGGTTATTTGTTAGCTACTAGTAAAAAAAACAATTCATCAGGCAACGAAGTTTTGAGCACACAACTATCAAACCTAATGGAGCGTTTTGTAAAATTAGAAGAGGCGGCAAAAAATATGAATACAATGCAGTCTTCCATAGATAGTACATTTAAAAATTTTCAAGGGATGTTAAATGACAGACAAGAGCGTGGAGCTTTTTCGGAAGTTGAATTAGAAAAATTACTTAAAGATAGACTTCCTAAACAATACTTAAAGTTTCAAGAAACACTAAGTAATAATAAAAGAGTAGATTGCTTGATAGATTTTGGTGATGCAAATTCTAGAATTTGCATTGACTCTAAATTTGTTCTCGAAAATTTTAAAAATTACGTTGCAGCAGAAAATGATGAAGAAATTAAAAAATTTAAAAAATTATTTGAAGAAGACGTAATGAAAAATGTTAAAAAAATATCTGAAGATTATATTATTTCAGGAGAGACGGCTCCCCACGCAATTATGTTTATAAGATCTGAATCTGTTTATCGATCTATAATTGATAGTGAAATTGATTTGATGCAAAAAGCTAGAGAAAAAAATGTTCTAATTGTATCCCCATCTTATCTTTGGGGGTTGTTAAATACTTTGCGTGTATTTTTAAAAGACTCGGAAATGACAAAAAAGGCTCAATTAATTATTAAAGAGATAGGCTTAATAGGAAAAGATATTGGAAGACTAGTAGAAAGAACAGAAGATGTTGAAAAGAAATTTAATTTAGTAGCAGATCAATTTAGAAATATAAAAGTTTCAGCAGAAAAAATTCAGCGTAGAGCTGAAAAAATAGAAGAGATCGAAGGTATTAATATTGAGAGGATTGAAAAAGATAAAGAATGAACTACGCATTTTATGATTTTGAAACCACAGGTAGGTCGGGAACTTGGGATCAGATTATTCAGGTTGGTGCTGTATTAGTAAATGCAGAATTCCAGGAATTGGACAGATTTGAAGCAAAATGTAGTTTAAGACCAGGATTAGTTCCTGAGCCAGGAGCACTTTTGGTTAACAAAACAACACCTGACATGCTTAGAAAAACTAATTTATCTCATTACGGTTTGGTAAATCAGATGTTACAAACTTTCAAAAAATGGACACCTTCAATTTTTATTGGATATAATTCAATAGGTTTTGATGAAGAATTTCTGAGAAAAACATTATTTAAAACTCTGAATGACCCTTATCTCACTCAGTTTGATGGAAATAAACGTGGAGATATTTTGGGCTTAATCAGAACTGCTCATCTTTATTATCCAGACTGCGTTAAAACTCCAACAAGTGATAAGGGTAATGCTGTATTTAAGTTAGACCAACTTGCGCCATTGAATGGAATTGAACATGGAAATGCACATGATGCAATAGGTGACGTTATTGCAACAATTGGAATTGCCAAAATTATTGCAAACAAAGCACCAGCCGTGTGGAAATCTAGTCTAATGACAACCAGCAAATCGGAAGTAAATACTATTGTTCAAAATGAAAAGCTATTTTGTTTCAATGAATATTTTTATGGAAAAGCAAGACCGTATGTTGTTACTTTTTTATGTTTCCATCCAAAGTATAATTGGCCTCAATGTTTTGATTTAAAAGAAGATCCTAATATTTATCTTAATATGAGTATGCAAGATTTAAAAGAGGCAATGAAAAAAAGTCCAAAAATTATAAGATCTGTTAAAAATAATAAGCATCCCATAATCATGAATCCAAAATTTGGAGAAAATTTTGATGGATACAAACAGTTAGGAATTAAGAAGTTGATGGAGAGAGCTGAAATTTTACAAAACAATGAGGAATTTAAAAAGAAAGTTTCTAGAGTTTTGGAAGAGGAAGCTCAAGAAAAAGATGATTTAGATTCGCAGTTAGATGTTGAAGCTGAAGAATCTATTTACTCAGGTGGTTTTGCATCCGAGCAAGATAAATCAAATATGAAAGAATTTCATCAGTCAGAATGGAAAGATAAGTTATTTGTTGCAGATAAATTTAAGGATGCTCGTTTCAATTATTTTGCTAAACGATTAATTTATGAGGAAAATCCATCTATATTACCTAAAGACATGTATAATGAAATTCATAGAGCTATTGCTAAGCAAATTTTGAGTACTAATGATGAAAAGTGGAATACAATTCCTAAGGCTTATAATGAACTTGATAACTTAAGAGTTAAATACGAAGAGGCAGATGATCAAGAGAGACTTGGAATGATGAATGATCTTAATAAATTTCTAGAAGAGATTGAAAACAAATATCAAGACGCCTAGTTGACAATTTGAGATAGATGCTTAACTTGCTCATATAAATTTAGGAGATTCTTTATGGCAACAAAACAAGTAAATGACGACAATTTTGAAAACCAAGTACTAAAATCCGATAAGCCTGTGCTTGTTGATTTTTGGGCTGAATGGTGCGGTCCTTGTAAAATGGTTGGTCCAGTCTTAGAAGAATTGTCGGATGAGATGGCGGATAAACTTGTCATTGCCAAACATAATATTGATGATGCCCCGAATACACCGACTAAATATGGAGTGCGTGGAATACCAACGATGCTTCTTTTTAGTGGAGGACAATTAATTGATACTAAAGTTGGCGCTGCTTCCAAAGCAAATATTAAAGAGTGGTTAGATAGTAAGGTACGATAATTACAACGTAGGTATTCTTGCCAATACTTTCATATTTTTATCAGTTATCACCATCTCACCTGAAGAGACGGTTTCATTTATTGAATTACTGATTACAACCTGGTGAGTAACAAAAACCAAGTTCTTCTTACTATTCCAGTTTTGCACAAACTCTTTTATTTCTCTTAATTGTCTTTGTGCATTTGATCCAATTCCTTCTCTAAAGAATGAATTAAGGGCAGAAAAATCTTTATAATCTCCAAATGCATATTTTGCTGTGTCACGACATCTTTCAAATTGTGATGTTAAAACCTGATCGATTTGAATATTATTTTTTTTAAACAATTCGCCAATTTTTTTGCTTTGCTTTATTCCCTCAGCGCCAAGGTTTCTTTGAGTAGATCTATCATCAATTTTTAAATTATCTGGGTCTCCGCAACATGATGGTGTTGTGATTGCATGTCTTATCCAAACAATTTTTCCTCCATCTTGTAACAGTTTCCAGCCAGCTTCATTTGCATAAGAGATGTGCGGAATAAGAAGTAAAAAAATAAAGGTAAATAGTTTTTTCATATATTTAATTCTAATGCAGCTCCCGATAAATACAAGCTTCCGCAAACAACAATAATACTTTCAGGATCTTGCAGTGCCAGCTGAGCAAGGCCGCTTGCTACATTTTTGGTTGGATTTGCATGAATGCCAAGTTCTCTTGCAACTTTTATTATTTCATCCGTTTCATAGAAATTTTCTCTTAACTTTACTGCCTTAATTTCAGTTACTAAACTTGAGAAATTTTCTAGGTAAGCCTTTAAATCTTTAGAGGTGAGCATGCCAAGTACAAAATAAATTCTTTTCTTTTCTTGTATGCTTGACAAATATTCAGCCAATTCTTTACCTCCATCTTTATTGTGTGACCCGTCAATAATTAATCTGTTTTCATCATGAACATGATTTCTTAAATTTCCTTTAGTAATTTCTTGAATTCTTGCGGGGAGTTCTGTTTTGCTTAAAGCTTCCGAGGTTTTGGAAATATTAAGAGTAAGACCGATCGCTCGTAATGCCTGAATAGCTGTTGCTGCATTCTCTAGTTGAAACTTGCCTTTCATTTTTGGCATCTTTAGATCCATCAGGCCAAAGTCATCTTGATAGATCATATTATTAGCCTCATGACTTACTTGGTAATCTTCAGAAAGAATTAATTTTCTTGAAGCATTTTTTTTTAATTCATTATCAATGTAGCCCATAACTTCAAAAGTTTGCTTTGAAATAATAATAGTAGTGTTATCTTTAATAATTCCACATTTATTTCGAACAATATCTTTTAGGGTTGGACCTAAATATTCTAAATGATCATTTGAGATAGATGTTAAAATCTGCGCTACTGGTTTATTAAATACATTGGTACTATCGCCAATCCCTCCAAGCCCAGTTTCAATAATATGATAATCTGCTTGTTGTTTTGAAAACGCTAGAAAAGCTACAGCAGTTATGAATTCAAAAAAAGTTATGTCTTGATTATTATTCGCATTATCTACTTCGTAAACCAATGTTTCAAATTCATCATCTGTTATAAAACGATCGTTTAGAAAAATTCTTTCATTAAATTTTACAATATGCGGACTTGTGTAGACATGTACAGAATGACCATGTTCTTTTAAAATATTTTTTAAATATTCACATGTACTTCCTTTACCATTGGTTCCAGTAACAGTAATAATGTTTGATAGCTTTTGTTCTGGATTATTAAGATCTTTGAGTAATCTTTTAATTCTGTCTAAAGTGAGTTCGATCCTAGTTGGAGGATTAAGCTGATAAAGTCTGTTGAGAAGAAATTGGATTTTCGTCGGTTGCATCTAGGGAGCTTGTTGCCTGTGTATTTTTTAAATTAAGTAGTATCGATAACAAATTACTAAGCTCTTCTCTATGATTTTTTCTATGAATAATTCTATCTACAAAACCTTTTTTTAATAAATATCCAGCCGTTTGGAATCCATCTGGCAAATCTTCACCAATAGTTCTTTTAATAACATTAGGACCTGCAAACATAATTTTTGTATGCTCCGATTCTGCAAACACAAATACAGATGGACCATAAAACCAACTTGCAGTAACTCCTCCAGCAACAGGACTAGTTGCCATGATAATTGCAGGAATTCCCTTTTCTTCTAACATCTGTAAACCAATAATTGATTTTGGCATTTGCATTAAAGCATACGCAGAGTGTTGCATTTTTTGGCCACCAGTTTGTGGAAAAGCAATAAAAGGAATGTTTTGCTCCACTGCGTATTTACAAGCGAAAACAAACGCTTCTCCCTCTTCAATTCCTACAGAGCCACCGAGAAATTTTTGGTTCATGCAATACACAACTGTTTTTATGTTTTTAATATTACCGGTTGCAACTAAAGCAGCATGTCTTTGATTAAATTTTTGTCTAGCTGCCTTAACTTTATCTTTATAAGGCGTAATATCTTTCCAATGTAATGGATCAGAGCTTAAGCGCGGAGTTTCTAATTCTTCAAATGTTCCTTCATCAAAAAGAATTTCAAATCTTTGTCTAGGTAAAATTTGCTGAGGTTCTTGACACTTGGTACAGCAGTATAAGTTATTTTCAATATCTTCTTTATAAATTATGTCGGAACATGCAGCACAACTAGTCCAAAGATTATCAGGGATGCTAGATTTTCTTCTAAATAAATTATCTAACTTTGGTTTTAATTTTTTTGAAATTTTTTCTATCCAGCTCATATAATTTTAGATCTTAGTTTTTTTACCATATTCTCGGCCGTTCGAACAGGATTTGTACCTCTGCTCAAAGCGCCGCTAATAGTCTTGCAAAGAGCTGATCCCACAACTAGGCCATCAGCCTTAGTTAAAGAGGAAATTGTTTTTTCAGTAATACCAAAACCAATGACTACATTCTGTTTAGGATTAATTTTTTTGATTTTATTATAATTTTTTAAAATCTCTTTTGCAGAAACTTTGAGTCTACCACCAGTAGTGGATAGCATACTAATGTAATAAACCATATCATGAGAGTCTTTAATAATATTTTTCATTCGGATATCTGATGTAGTAGGAGAGAGAAGTTGTATAAAATTAATAGATTGCTTTTTGCATTTGTTGGCAAAATTTTTATTTTCTGGCCACGGCAAGTCTACCACAATTAATCCATCTACATCTGATCGTTTGCAATGTTTTAAGAATGATCTTTCTCCTAGTTGAAAAATAGTATTATAGTAACCCATTAAAATAACAGGTTTATTTAAATTATTTTTTTTAAATTGTTTTACGATTTTAAAAATATCTTTTACTTTAATCCCATTCTTAATAGCCCGATAAGCACTAGTTTGAATTTGTCCGCCATCTGCAACTGGAGTATTGTGAGGAATTCCAATTTCAAGAATATCTACATAAGGAGCAATTGCATTTAAAATTTCTAGTGATTTTTTTTTAGTATTATCACCAGCAACAGTATAGGTGAGTAAAGCAGGTCTATTTTCTTTTTTGCACTGAGAAAAAGCTAAATTAATTTTTGATATCATCTAAAAAATCCCAGTCTTTTTGTAATAATAGCTCTATCTTTCTTGGCATCACCGCAACTATTTACACAAATAATTGTATCCTTACTTAGTTTGGGAGCAATTTTAATTGCTTCTGCAAATGCATGTGATGGTTCTAAAGAGGGAGATAAATCCTCTAATTTAGAAACTAATTTATATGCTTGAAGCGCCTCTTCATCAGAAGCGGAAGTATATCTTGCTCGTTTTGTATCTTTTAAAAAACAATGAAGAGGTGAAATACCAGGGTAATCCAAGCCAGCACTGATAGATGATGTTTCTCCTATTTGACCATCTTTATCTTGAATAACATATTGAGCAGCACCATGCAGGATTCCAATTTTAGATCCAAAGGTGAGGGGTGCAGCATGTAATTTGCTATTTTTTGGTCCACCAGCCTCAACTCCAATCAATTCAACTTGCGATTTGTTATAATCTATAAACTCATTCCAAAATCCAGCAGCAGAGCTACCTCCGCCAACGCAATTAATTAATTTTAATTTTTTTGGTACTCCGCCAAACTCCTCTTTTAATTGAACTATTAGTTCCCTGGAAATCTGCGCTGTGCTCCAAGCACAAATTTTAATAAAAATATTAGGACCGACAGTGCTACCAACCGCCATATGAGTTGTGTCGCAATTAGATACCCAGTATCTCATGCATTCGCTTACTGCATCTACTAAAGTCTGACTTCCTGAATACACAGGAACAATTTCCGCACCATTTTTTCGCATAGCATCACAGTTAGGCTTTTGTCTTTTAATATCTTTTGCACCCATAAAAATTTTGCATTTAAGACCAAATTTTTTAGCAGCCATACTAAGCATTTTTCCTGCATATCCAGCACCAGTATCTCCAACAATATATTTTTTACCAGCACGTTTGCAGATTAAGGCATGTACTACAGCATTATAAATTTTATGTGCTCCGCCGTTAGCTTTAGATACAACTTTTGCATATACCTGAGCGCCGCCCAAATGTTTTGTTAAATTTTCTAATTTTATAAAAGGGGTCGGAGCACCAACGTAGTTTTTAAAATAATAATCTCTTTCCTTGATAAAATTTTTGTCATATCGAAGTCTTCCGAATAAATTTGTTAGATCTTCAATTGGTTTTTTTAATGTTTCAGGTATGAAGTTTCCACCAAACTTTCCGCCGTACATATAGTTTTTGTCATGCTGATCTATTAATAAAACTCCTTTTTTTAACTTAAGCATGTCTTTCAACTTCTTTCATAAAATCTTTAATTTTTTCTAAATCTTTAACTCCAGGTTCAGACTCCAATCCACTTGAAATATCTAATTTAGAAGTAAATTGCATAGCTTGAACAACATTATCAATATTTATTCCTCCTGCTAGAAAATAAGAAGATATGTTTCTATTATCTAATAAATTAAAATTAAATAATTCTGACTTCTCCATAGCCGGCGTGTCTAGTAAAAGATCATCCGCATTCGTGTAAGTATCGATTTGTTTTAAATCCTCTTCTGTTTTAATTTTAATAGCTTTAATAATATTGAGATTAAATTTTTTTTTAATATCAAGAATGCGTTCATTAGTTTCTGAACCGTGCAATTGTAAAAAATCTATACTATTTTTAATGATATCTATAAGCCCATCATCTGGATCTACAAGCACTGCTACCTTATAAGTAGTGTTATCAGGTAAATTATTCATTATCTCTACGAGCTGATAGGGAGATACATTTCTAGGGCTTTTAGGATAATTACAAACAAATCCCAAATATTTTGCTCCAAAATTTATAGCTGTATTGATTGCATCTTTATCTCTCAATCCACAAATTTTAATGGTGGCTGACATCTATTGAAGTGCTGAAATTAATTTTTTTATATTATTCTGAATATTGCCTTGGGTAATACTTCTGCCGATAACAATACCTGTTGCTCCATTATGAAAGGCTTGGATTGGAGTCATTACTCTTTTTTGATCTTGCTTAGAGTCACCAGCTAATCTTATACCTGGAGTGATAATTTGCATACCTTTGCAAATCTTTTTTACCATAGTTGCTTCATGACCAGAGCATACAATACCATCAATACCCGCTTGTTTAGCAAGAGTTGCTTGCTTCAAAACAATTTGTTTTATTTTTTTTGTATGACCAGTTCGCTTAAGAGATTGTTCAGAAAAAGATGTTAGTACAGTTACGGCCAATACTTTTAATCGTTTATTTGTTTCTCTTGCCGCTTGCTTTGCTGCTTTCATCATTTCATATCCACCTGATGCGTGAATAGTTAAGTATTTTACATTTTTCAAATCTTGTAATGATTTAATTGCTGAAGCAACTGTATTTGGGATGTCCATTAGTTTTAGATCTAGCCAAACTGTACTTGCTATAGGTAATTTAGAAATAAAATTTCTGCCGTTTTTAGAATTAAAAAATTCAAGACCAAATTTATAACCAATGTTTAGTTGCTTATTCTTTGTTTGTTTAATTATTTTTTTTGCTTCAGATAAACTAGTGGTGTCGCAGGCTATAAAAATATTATATTTGTTCTTGCTCAATCTTTTTGTCCCCTTGATTAATTGCAATATTTAAAAGTTTAGAACTTTTCCAGCTGATTTTTCTTTTGGAAGGAACTTCTACTTTGTCCCCTGTTTTTGGGTTGCGGGCAATTCTTGGCTTTGTTGTTTTAACTTTGAGCATTCCAAATCCTCTGATCTCAACATTATGGCCCAAAGCTAACTGATTAGATAAATATTTAAAAATAACATCGACCATTTTCTCAATGTCTGTATTTAAAACTTTGGGATATTGAGATTGTAATTTTACAATAAGGTCTTTTTTAACAAAGGTCTTTTTTTCCATTTAATGTAGAATAGCTTATTGATAATAAAGAATAAATAACAAAAAGTGTGATTGGATAAGGAAATTTATTTATCTTCTTTTTTCTTAAGAGCTGTACCAAGAATATCTGACAGGCTTGATCCAGAAGATGCACTTCCATATTTTGCAATTGCTTCTTCTTGCTGTCGTTTTTCAAGTTCTTTAATAGAAAGTCGTACTTTTCTTTCAGTAGTATTTAATTCGATGATCATCGCATCCAAAGTGTCACCTGGTGCAAATCGATTAGGTCTTTGATCTGCTTTTTCCAATGCAATGTCTGCTTTTTTAATAATAGTTTGATATCTGTCTTCACCTACATTAACTTTAATTGCATTATCTAAAACCTCAGCAACACGAACAGAAAGAATATCTTTTACTTTTTTGTCATCAAAGAAATTAAAGGGATCTTTTTTCAAGGCTCGAATAGATCCATTTACTTTATCATCTTTGATATCAATGATTTTAACTTTTACCGCATCATCTTTTTTATAATCATCTAAATCTTTAGAAGTTTCAGCAAATGAAATTTGTTTGTAATGAACAAAAATATCAATATCGCTTTTTCCAGTATTTAAAAATAAACCAAAGTCTTGTTTGTTGACAACTTTTGTGTCCACAATACTTCCAACTGGATATTTTTCAAGGAAATCACTCATTGGATTTGGTTGAGTATCTTTGTAACTAAAGCTGATTTTTCTTTTCTCTGTATCAACTTCTTTTAATCTAACTTTAACCACGTCTCCAATTTTAAATATAGATTTTGGATTTACATTTTTTTGCATATGCTTCATCTCGCTCGAATGAATTAATCCGATGACTCCCTCATCTATTTCTGCAAATGCGCCAAAGTCAGATAGTTTAGTAATTTTTACATCGTAGTCTTTTCCAACTTCATACTTGTCACCGATAGTTTTGAATGGATCTGGTAGCATTGCTTTGATAGATAAGCTAATTCGTTTAGCTTCATTATCAATTTCAATAATTTGAACTTTTACGGAGTCTCCAACGCTAAACATTTCATTTAAATTAGAGATTTTGAGGTGACTGATTTCACTAGAATGAAGCAAACAATCTAAATTTTCAATGCTTACAAATAGACCGTAGGAAGTTATTGCTTTAACTTTACCCTCGACGATATCATTAATTTTGTATTTAGAAATAACTTCATCTTTGTTTTGATTTTTAACCTCTTCTAATATCGCTCTTCTTGAACTGATCACGTTCATTCGAACATTATCAATTTTGATAATATAAAACTCTAATGGTTTATTGAAAAATTCGTTTGGACTTTTGATTGGTCTGTCGCTCAATTGAGAGGAAGGACAGAATGTAAATATTCCAAAAATTTCTACTATAAACCCTCCTTTAACAGAGTTCTTCACTAGACCAGAAACTTTTTCTTTATTAGTAAATGCGTCTTCAATTTTTTTCCAAGATTTTGCTCTTCTTGCTTTTTCGACGCTTAAAACAATATCTCCAACTTTATTTTCAACTCGTTCAACATAGACTTCTAGTTGGCCACCTACTTTTAAATTTTCCAATTCTTCACGAGACAATTCAGTCTTGTCAATCATTCCAGATGATTTGCCTTTAACATCGATCGTAATAAATTTCTCTTCGATTTTTTCAACTCTACCTGTTACGATAGTGTTTTCTTGAACTGATCTCTTGGAAAGGTCCTCATTCAACAATGCTTCGAATTCTGCATTGCTTTCGTTATAAACTTTCAACGGTTGTTGTATCAATATTGTTTACTCTGAACCTTTCTTATTAAATTTTGTATTTTTACAAAGGTGGATCTTATATTGCGTCCCGTATTATTAATCAAGACAGAGTCTTTCGTTTTGATTAAAGGGCTATTTGACCTTGTTTTGTCCAGATAATCTCTATTAGCAACGCTTTTAAGAACTTCTTGATAGGAAATATTTTGGTTTTTTTTCTTAAGTTCTAAAAATCTTCTATGAGCTCTAACTTTGATAGGCGCATCAATATAAATTTTTAAGTCTGCGTTTGGCGCCACTTTAGAATTAATATCTCTGCCACTGACAAACACATATTGATATGGATTATTAAAAATGATGTTTCTTTGCACAGGTAATAATGCCGATCTAATACTTTGTATTTTTGCAATAGTTGAGACCAAGGCATTTATTTTTTGAGTGTGTAGGTCAGATGATTGTATATCTTTTAAAGTAATTGTTTTTGCAATTTTAATTAAATATTTTTCATTTATTTTTTTAATTTTTGTTGCAAGATGTTTTTTTGCTAAAAACCGATACAGCAATCCAGAGTCTAAGAATAAACTATTTTTTATTTTAGATACTGCATATTTGGCAACAGAAGTTTTTCCTGATCCCACCGGGCCATCCATTCCTATAATAATTTGCTTAGAATGTTTGTTTATAATTTTTTTTATGTCACTTAAGAATGTAGGGTAACTTACATTCGCAGAATCAAAGTCTTTGATTAAAATTTTCTTTTGGGAAGCCATGGCCATGACGGCAAAACTCAAAGCAATTCTGTGATCTTTAAAACTATCAATTGTAATTAATTTGCTAGAATAAAATTGTTCTCCAAGTCCAAGAACAGTCAGATCATTATTTTTTCGTTTAACCAAAACCCCTGCTTGTGTAAGGCTTCTTTCCATCACAGCTAATCTGTCTGATTCCTTAATTCGTAATTCATCAAGATTGGGAAAAAAAGTTTCTCCCTTAGCAAAAGACGCAGCCACCATTAAAATTGGAACTTCATCTATAATATTTGGTATAATAGATTTATCAATTTTAATTCCTTGAAGAGAAGAAGATTGAACTTGAATCGTTCCCGTAACTTCGCCGTATCTTATTTTTTTATTTTTAATATTTATTGTTGCTCCCATTTTTTTTAAAACAGTTAAGAAGCCAATTCTTTTTGGATTTAACAAAACGTTATTTAGTTCTAATTTGCTATTTTTAGCCAGTAGCGCGAGAACAACTAAAAAAGCAGCTGAAGAGGGATCGCCAGGAACAACATATTTTTTTTCTGCATTAAGGAGTCGTTTTCCCATAATTTTAATTATTTTTTTTGATTTAAAATTTTTTACAGTAATTGGATACTTTAAATGCTTAAGCATTAATTCTGTATGATCTCTTTGCGCGTTAGGCGCTTCAATTGTTGTTAGTCCATGACTATTCATGCCGGCTAAAATACAGGCAGATACTATCTGGGCTGAAGGTTTGTCGATCTTAATTTCTGTTTGTACCGATTCTCCAAAGCCAGTGACGCGAATGGGTAAGAAATTTTTATTTTTTGGGTAAAAACTAGCAAAAAATTGTTCCATTAATGGAATAATACGAATAGGTCTTTTAGATAGAGAGTGATCACCAATTAATTTTGCATCCACTGGTGAGGTCGCTAGAAGACCTGTTAACAATCTTAATGTAGTGCCACTATTATTAAAATTGATTGTTCCTTTAAATTTTTTAAAACCTATTCCAAGACCAAAAATACGATAGCTATTTGCGCCTATTTTTTTAATGGGGACTTTTAATTTTTTAATTGCTTGAATAGCTGTTTGCACATCTTCACCATCAGAGACATTGTGCACATCTGAAATTCCATAACTTTGGGAAAGAATAATAATTGATCTAATTCCAATTGATTTATCACCTGGAAGATTGATTTCTCCGTTTATAGAAATATTATTTGAGGGTAAAAACCACTTTTTGTTTGCCATTTATGGTCGAATTATATAAACGCACCTTTGATATTACAAATTAATAATGTATGGCAGATAAAAATTGGGGAATAAAAATTTATTGTGAGTGTGGAGCAAAATATTACTCCATGAACAAAAAAGATAAAATTACCTGCCCAGTATGTTCTGCTGAATATATTCCAGAAGATTTAAATCTAAGAACAACTCCAGTTGTTGCACCAAAACCAGAACCTAAAAAGAAAGACGATATCGAAAATATTGACGATGTTGCCGATGATAGTACCGAAGATGATATTATCAGCTTAGATGATCAAAAAGAGATTGAAGATTCTAACGAAGAATTTAAGCCAGACTAGAGCCTAAAGTTTCCACCCAAATAATATTTAATAGCATTCTTGTCATTAGAAATTTTATCTGTTGTTCCCTCTACTAAAATTTGTCCATCTTTTATTAAGTAGGCCTTATCTAAAATATTTTCAATAGCCCAATAATTGTGATCTGTAATTAATATGGAGAGACCAATTTTTTTTAATTCTAAAATAAATTCTTTAAGAGAATTAATAGATAAAGGATCAAGAGCAGCACAAGGCTCATCCAAGAGTAGAGTTGATATATTTGGGTTGCAAATTCTCTGTAGAATTGAAATTTTTTTATATTCCCCCCCTGATAAAAGATTTGCTTTCGTATTTTTTAAATAAGCTAAATCAAAATAAGCTAAAAGAGCATCAATTCTCTCATAAATCTTTTCCTTATCTTTGATATGAAGTTCAAGAATAGCGTAAAGATTGTCCTCAGCAGTCATGTTTCCAAAAAGGCCTTTGTGCTGCTCAAGAAGACTTATTCCTTTTAAACTTCGAAGATGAATCGGTAAATTGTTTATTGGTTCATTGTTAAAAAGAATACTTCCCTGATCAGGAAAAATTTTTCCAATAATCAGATTAAATAATGTTGTTTTTCCAGATCCATTTGGACCTAATAAGCCCACAATTTTTCCTGGCTGCAATGTTAATGATATATTTTTTAAAATAGGTTTCTCACCTAATGATTTAGAAACTTTTCTAACCTCAAGTAGTTTGCTCGTGCCCTTTTTTAAATTGAAAATATTATTTTCTTTACTTAATTTGTTTTCGATAACTTCAAATTCTTTTTTTAAAATAAAAGGACTTTGTTCTTGAATTAAATCTATTTTTGGTTCAGAATTTAACACTTGTGATTGCTTGTGATCATTTAGCATTTCTTTTGTATCAGGAACTATAGCAAATTCTTTTTTAAGAATTAAAATATTTTGATTTGCCTCTTTTGTTTTAACCTGTTCGTGTTCTGATACTACGGTTGCTGTAACTGTAATTTTTTGCTTTTTCATTTGAATTTTTTAGCCTTAACTTTATCATTAGTCGAGTTCATAAATGCAACTGCATCATTGGTTATGGTATTGATTTCGACAGTATCAGCGTAAGCAATATGAGATAATCCCATTGTTAAATCTTTCATAACTACATTGCCATTTATCACAATTAAATTTTTCTCTCCAAAATGTTTGGCAGAATTTGCAGTGACAATATAATTTTTATTTTTAATACTTACATCGTCATTATAAGAAGTTATTTTATTAGCCTTATCAAAAAGTCCAGTTTTAGATCTAATCTCTATTAAAGACTGATCTTTTTCTAATTTTGTAAATGAGTATGGACTGATCAAATAAATTAGATCTGGCTTATTTTGATAAATGTATGACTCTGCTGCCCTTGTGGTGAAAATTTGGCCTTTGCTATCTTGGTTTTTATATTCAGTATTTGTAAAAGTATTTTTTGCTTCCTCTGGTATGACAGTAGTTGTTGGACTTGATGTTTGATCCACTTTTATAGAGCCTTTATTTTGTGATGGTAAATAATAGTAGCTATAAAACAATATCAATCCACTTAGCGCAAGGAGTGCTATTTGAATTTTTTTACTACGCGACATCAACTTACGAGTTTAGAAAAGATAAAATACTATGCATATGCACTAGTCCTTGTAACTTATTGTTTTTTGTTACCAAAAGTGCAGTTATTTTTTCTTTATTCATTAACTTCAGGGCATCCACAATTAAATAGTCGCTAGGAATAGATTTTGGCTTTCTAGACATTATATCTTTGGCTTTTTTGCTAAATATATTTTTATATTTATTGATTGCTCTATTCATATCTCCATCAGATATAAATCCACATATTTTCTTTGCTTTATCCTCAACTACTACACAACCAAGTCTGCCAGATGAAATCTTAATAACAATAGTTTGAACAGATGATTGATCTTTTACAACTGGAATTTTTTTTCCAGTAATCATAACTTCTGATATTTCTGATAAATTCTTCCCTAGAGAACCACTTGGATGAAGTGCACCAAATTTCTTTTTATTAAAGTTATTTTTAGTTGCCAAACTTATTGCTAGACAATCACCTAGTGCTAGCAGGTTAGTAGAACTGCTAGTTGGGATTATATCTAAATTTTTATTTCCAGCCTCGGCAACTTTTGGCATTATAATTTTGACATTAGATGACTTGATTAAATGAGATTGTGCGTTTGAGCTTATACCAATAATTTTAATGGATAGTTTTTTAGCATATTTTAAGATGTTATTCAGCTCAGTGCTGTTACCGCTAAATGATGCAATTACAAGTATGTCATTTTTTTGTATTGCCCCTAACGAACCATGACCAGCATCAGTTGGGTCTAGAGTAAAACTAGATACACCTATAGACGATAGTGTGCTTGAAATTTTTTCTAAAATTTTTGCTGATTTTCCTACCCCACAACAAATAACTCTACCTTTAATTTTAGATAGTAATTGTATTGCCTGACAAAAGGATGCATCAAGAGAACTTGATAATTTTTTTAATGCTGTGATTTCAGAGTTGATTACTTGTTTTGCTGTATAAATTATTTTTTTATTATTCATAATTAATGACTAAATATATCCTCTTCCCAACCATTAAGATCAAGGTCAACTCTGGTGCTTAGAAAATCAAAACATTTTTTTGCAAGTTCAGTTCTATTTTCTCTTTTTAGCATTAAATCCAATTTTTCCTTAAGTTTATGAAGATAAAAAACATCCATCGCTGCATATTGTTTTTGTTCTTCACTCAATTCTTTTAATCCCCAGTCTGATGATTGTTGAACCTTATTAAGAGTAATATTTAGAAGTTCTTTTGTTATATCGTAAAGACCATGTTTATCTGTGTAGGTTCGGCACAATTTTGATGCTATTTTTGTGCAGTAAATATTTTTTAACTCAAGATTTAAATAGTGTTTAAGAATTCCCACTTCAAATCTTGCGTAGTGTGCAATTTTTAAAACATTCTTATTTTCAAGTAAGTTACAAAGATTGGGGCTTTGGTAATTGTTTCTATCAAACTGAATAATCGACACCTCATCGTCTCCTCCGCACAGTTGTAATAAACACAATTTATCTCTACCTTTGTAATTTAAACCCAATGACTCAGCGTCAATCGCTACACTTTGTGCTTTGGTTAGTTTGTGATTTTCAGGTAAATCGTTTTGATATAGTGTAATTTTCATTATTTTTTATGAAATTTAAATGTTCAATTGCAGATTGTATATAGCATGAATGAAAAAAATTATAGTAGAACTGTGGGCATATTTGGCGGATCAGGTTTTGTTGGAGAAGCTATTATTGAAAGATTAGCAAAAACTAACCTTAAGTTAAAAATTGCAACTAGAAAGCCTTATCTCTCACAGCATCTTAAGGTGTATGGAGATATTGGACAGATAGAGCTTGTAAAGATTGATATTGCATCAACTCTTTCTATTGAATCTTTTATACAAGACTGTGACATTTGCATTAATTTAATCGGAATTCTTTTTGAAAAGAGAACGCAAAAATTTAAAGCTTTGCATACAGATTTTCCTAAGCAATTAGCAACTGCATTTTCTAAAATATCAAAAGACAGAATGTTAATTCATTTTTCAGCTCTTGGAGTTAAAGAGGATTCCCAATCCCAATACATAGTGAGCAAATATTTAGGAGAGCAAGAAGTGAAAACTAAATTTGTTAATAGTGTCATTATGAAGCCAAGCATCATTGTTGGGCCTAAAGATAATTTTTTCAATATGTTTGCTAAGTTAATCAATTTACTTCCGGTAATTCCCTTAGTTGGCGCTGAAACAAAATTTCAACCGGTATATGTTGGGGATGTTGCCGAAGCGGTTCATTATATTATTCAAAATAATATTAAAAACGAAACTTTTGAAATCGCAGGAAATAAAATATTTACATTTAAAGAATTGATAGAATTACTTCTGAAGGAAATAAGAAAGAAAAGACTAATTATTCCCATTCCGTTTTCTGTCGGGAAAATACAAGCATTTATATTGCAATTAATGCCAAAACCTATTCTTACTGTTGATCAAGTAACCATTTTAGAAGAGGGAAATAATATTGTTTCTGGGAATTTTAAAACTTTGAAAGATTTAAATATACTTCCGCAAAGTATAGAAAGTGTAATTTCATCCTATCTAAAAATTTATAGACCTAAAGGTCAATTTAGCGAGTAGTATAATAAAAAGTTAGCAAACCTAAGCCCATAATAATCCTAAAAACTACAAACACATTAAGACTAAAGTTTTTTAGAAAAATTAAAAAATACTTGATAGTCAGCAAAGAACATACAAAACTAAAAATAAATGCTAAAAGCAAAAGAGTATTAAATTCGGTTTCATCAAGTTTGTATATTTTATAAGCACTTAAAATAAATGCAGCAGACAACGTTGGTATAGAAAGTAAAAAAGAAAATCTTGCAGCATCAACTCTGTTAAATTTTAAAAATCTTGCCCCAGTTAAAGTAATCCCACTTCGAGAAGTTCCAGGTATCAATGCTAATACTTGATACAATCCTATAATAAAAGAATCTTTGTTAGAAATGGAATGATTAAATTTTTTATCTTCATTATTTCTGTCGCTAAAAAACAATAAAATTCCAAAAAAAATAGTTGAGTAACCTATGACGACTATATTCATTAATTGATCTATAATTCCATAGTATTGTAAAAATCCTCCAACAATTACCACAGGTATAGTTGCAATAATTAAGTTAAGAAGTAGCTTGGGGTTTTTCCAAAGGCTAATTAAATCTTTATAAAAAAATAAGACTACGGCAGCTAAACTTCCGCCATGCATAGTTACGTTAATTAAAAGATTGTTATTTTGTATTTCAAATATATTTTCAAATATAACTAAAAGACCAGAGCTCGATACCGGAATAAATTCAGATATTCCTTGGACAATGGATAATAATAAAATTTTGATAAAATAAAGTTCGCTCATCAATTTATTCAAATTCTTTACAATGATATCTAGGCTATTTAAACATACTTAAAACTAGTAAATTTATGGGACTATTTAATGATAAAAATTTAAAAATATAAAAATATTCACATAATATAGATAAAATAGGTAAGATCATGGTAACTAAAAAATCATTTTATTATTGATTTTTTTTAAAAAGTTGAAATAAAATTAGCAAAAATTAAAGCTTAAAAATATGACAGAGAAAATGCTAAAGTTTGTAGGTATTAAAAAACAAACTCCTGCGAAATTAGAATCTACAGAGAGAACATCAAATTTTCATGAAATTTATAAAGAGTTTATAGAAACCAAGGCTGCAGAACAAGCAAGCAGATGTTCACAATGTGGAACACCATTTTGTCAGGTTCATTGTCCACTGCATAATAATATTCCTGACTGGCTCAAATTAACTGCTGAGGGGAGATTGGAAGAAGCATATAAATTATCGTCTGCTACTAATTCCATGCCAGAAGTATGCGGATCTATTTGTCCTCAAGATCGTTTGTGCGAAGGCAATTGTGTTATTGAACAATCTGGACACGGAACAGTAACTATTGGTGCTATAGAAAAATATATTACCAACACCGCTTGGGAAAATGGATGGGTAGAAACTATAAAGCCAACAAAAGAATTAAAGGAGACCATAGGAATTATAGGAGCTGGACCTGCAGGTTTAGCTGCTGCTGAACAATTGAGACAAAAGGGTTATCAAATCACTATTTATGATCGCTATGATCGAGCAGGTGGATTGCTAATTTATGGAATCCCTAATTTTAAATTAGAAAAATCTTCAGTTCAAAGAAGAACAAAACTTTATCAAGATAGCGGAATTACGTTTGTTCAAAATTTTGAAGTAGGAAAAGACTCGACATTAGAAGAGTTAAAAGAAAAGCATGATGCAGTTTTGATTGCAACTGGTGTTTATAAGTCCAGAGAAATAGATGTGCCAGGAAAAGAATTAAAGAATATTTTTCCAGCAATGAAATTTTTAACAGCATCTAATAAAAAAGGTCTTGGAGATGCAGTGCCAGAATTTGATAATGGAACATTAAATGCCGAAGGAAAAAATGTTGTTGTGATTGGAGGAGGGGATACCGCAATGGATTGTGTAAGGACTGCAATTAGACAAAAGGCTAAATCAGTATCATGCTTGTATAGAAGAGATAAAAAAAATATGCCAGGTTCTGCAAGAGAAGTTCAAAATGCAGAGGAAGAAGGAGTTAAGTTTATTTGGCTATCAAGTCCAAAAGAATTTAAAGGAAGTCAAAAAGTTGAAAAAGTTATTTATGACAAAATAAGATTAGGTGAACCAGATTCTTCTGGACGTCAATCTCCTAAGATTATTGAGGGAGCCCATGAAGAATTGGATGCGGATCTAGTAATTAAAGCTCTTGGTTTTGATCCAGAAGAAATACCAACTTTATTTTCTGAACCTAAATTGGAAGTTTCTAAGTGGGGAACTATTAAAACAGATTTGAAAACTATGAGAACAAATATTAGGGGTGTATTTGCAGCTGGAGATATAGTTCGCGGAGCTTCCCTTGTTGTGTGGGCGATTCGAGATGGACGAGATGCTGCGCAGCAAATTGACAAATATCTAAAAATTAAAAAAGAGCAATCTGTAATAAGAGCTGCATAATGAAAGATTTGTACTTACAAAATTTAAAACTGCTTAATAAAAATCATGTGAATACTAAGGAGCATGATGCTTGCGGAGTTGGATTCGTGGCTTCAATGAATGGAAAACCCAGAAGAGAGGTAGTTATTAATGGAATTAATGCATTAAAAGCGGTTTGGCATAGAGGCGCGGTAGATGCTGATGGAAAAACAGGCGATGGTGCAGGAATTCATTTTGAATTCAGCCAAAATTTTTTTGAGGATGTAATTAATTCAACAGGTCATACTTTAAAACAAAATCAAAAACTTTGCGTAGGTATGATTTTTTTACCAAGAAACAATTTTAACGAACAAGAGCGTTGTCGAACTCTTATTGAACAAGAACTTTTAAAAAATGATTTTTATATATTTGGATGGAGACAAGTTCCAGTAAATCCAAAAGTTTTAGGGCAGAAAGCAAACGATACAAGACCTGAAATTGAGCAATTGTTATTTACAACAAATAAAAACTTAGAAGATGAAGACCTTGAAAGATTATTATTTGCTGTAAGAAAAAAAATAGAAAAGAGAGCTACCGAAGAACAATTAAGAGAATTTTATATTTGTTCATTAAGTTCTAAAACTATCATTTACAAAGGTATGTTTTTAGCACAGAACTTAAGTGACTTTTACCCAGATTTTGCTGACGAAAGATTTATTTCTCGTTTTGCAATATTCCATCAAAGATTTTCAACAAATACTTTTCCTTCTTGGGAGCTTGCTCAGCCTTTTAGAATTATAGCTCACAACGGAGAGATTAATACGCTTAAAGGAAATGTAAATTGGATGAAAACACATGAAGCTGGGATGGAAAGTAATCTAATAGAAAATATTGAAGATTTAAAACCTATTATAAAATCAGGAAATTCAGACACAGCTTCACTGGATGCAGTATTTGAATTGTTAGTTAGAACGGGAAGATCGTTACCAGTAGCTAAAATGATGTTGATACCTGAAGCTTGGTCCAAAAAAAGCAAGATTATCCCAAAAGCTCACAGAGAAATGTATAATTATTTAAATTCATTAATAGAACCGTGGGACGGACCAGCAGCAATTGCAGCTTGCGACGGAAAATGGGTCATTGCTGCATCCGACAGAAATGGTCTAAGACCATTGCGATTTACTATCACGAAAGACAAATTATTTTTTGCAGGATCTGAAACCGGAATGATCCCAGTTTCAGAAGATAATATTTTATTTAAAGGAAGAGTAGGACCCGGACAGATGATTTCTTTGGATTTGGATAAAGGAAAATATTATAATGACAGCAAAACCAAAGATTACCTATCATCTAATCTAGTCTATAAAAAATTTGCATCGAACCACATTGAACTAAGTCGAACCTTAAATGCAGTTAAAGAAAAAAATAAATTTGAGGGAGTGGAGCTTAGACAAAGACAGTTTATGGCTGGTTATACAATCGAGGATATGGAAAGCATACTCCACCCGATGATTGAAGATCAAAAAGAAGCAGTTGGGTCTATGGGAGATGACACTCCTATCGCCGTTTTATCCAGTAAATTTAGGCCTCTTTCCAACTTTTTTAGACAAAATTTTAGTCAAGTCACCAATCCTCCTATCGATTCTTTAAGAGAGAATAGAGTAATGTCACTTAATACAAGATTTGGAAATTTAGAGAATATTTTAGATGATAGACTTACGGAGCAAAAGAGCTACGTTTTAGATAGCCCAGTTTTATCTAACACTCAATTCAAAAAGTTATTTGAAATATTTGGAGATGAATCAGTTCAAAAAATAGACTGTACGTTTGAAAAAGATAATAAAGAATTAAATCTTAAATCAGAGATTGAAAGAATTAGAAAAGAATCTGAGTTTTATATTCGATCAGGAAAAAAACACCTAATTATAACTGATGAAAATATTTCTAAAGATAGAATAAGTATTCCAATTATTCTTGCAGTTGGAGCAATTCAATCCCATTTGGTCAAAAAAGGTTTGAGAAAATTTACCTCTTTAAATGTAAGATCCTCAGAATGTTTAGATACACATTATTATGCAGTTTTAATAGGAGCGGGCGCTACTACAGTTAATGCATATTTAGCCATTGATTCAATTTATCAAAGATTTGAAAAAAAATTATTCGACAAATTTTCCTTTGATGAGTGTGTGCACCGTTACATTAAAGCAGTTAATGACGGTCTTTTAAAAATTATGTCTAAGATGGGAATATCAGTCATAAGTTCTTATCGAGGGGGTTTAAATTTTCAATCGCTAGGTCTTAGCCGAGGATTAGTTGCTGATTACTTTCCTGGGTTAGAATCTAAAATTTCCGGGATAGGACTTTCTGGAATTGAAGACATGATTAGAAAACAACATGCCGCAACATATGAGGAAAACATTATTACCTTGCCCATTGGAGGAATTTATAAATATAGACATGGCGGGGAAACACACGCGTACCAAGCAAAAACAATTCATCTTTTGCAGACAGCGGTTGGAAGTGACTCGTATGACATGTTTAAAAAATATTCAAAATTAATGAATGAAATGCCGCCAATTCATCTTAGGGATCTATTAGATTTTAGATTTAAAAATAAACCAATTCCACTAGATGAAGTTGAATCGGTTACTCATATTCGAAAAAGATTTGGATCAGGAAGTATGTCTTTAGGAGCGTTGTCAAAAGAAGCTCATGAAACCTTAGCAATCGCAATGAATAGAATTGGAGGAGCATCTTGTAGTGGCGAAGGTGGAGAAGATGAAAGTAGATCTGTACCTAGAGAAAATGGTGACAATGCCAACTCTAGGGTTAAACAAATAGCTTCAGCAAGATTTGGAGTAACTGCTACTTACCTCAATAATTGTAATGAAATAGAAATTAAGATGGCCCAAGGTGCAAAACCAGGAGAAGGCGGCCAATTACCTGGATTTAAAGTTACCAAAGAAATTGCTAGATTAAGACATTCAACACCAGGAGTTACATTGGTTTCTCCACCGCCTCATCATGATATTTACTCCATTGAGGATTTGGCTCAATTAATTTACGATTTGAAACAAATTAATCCGATAGCGAGAGTTGGGGTAAAGTTAGTTGCTTCGGGTGGAATAGGAACTATCGCTGCCGGAGTTGCAAAAGCAAAAGCTGATATTATTTTAATTTCAGGTCACAATGGGGGAACAGGAGCAACTCCTCAAACAAGTGTTAAGTATGTAGGTCTACCGTGGGAAATGGGTCTTACAGAAACTAATCAAATTCTAACGTTAAATAGCCTACGTCACAAAGTTGTACTTAGAACTGACGGTGGAATCAAAACAGGAAGAGATGTTGTAATGGCAGCCATGATGGGAGCGGATGAATTTGGAATAGCAACAACTAGTTTAGTTGCTATGGGATGTATTATGGTACGTCAATGTCACTCAGATACATGTCCAGTAGGAATTTGTACTCAAAATGAAGAGTTGAGAAAAAAATTTACAGGAACACCAGAAAAAGTTGTTAACTTATTTACCTTTATAGCAGAAGAAGTAAGAGAAATTTTAGCAGAGCTCGGATTTAAAACTTTAAACGAAGTTATTGGAAGAACAGATTTGTTAAAACAAGTTTCAAGAGGAGCCGCAAACTTAGATGATTTAGATTTTAATCCATTATTAGTTCAGGCAGATCCTGGCGATCATCCAAGATTTTGTAAAGATAAAATAAGAAATGAAGTTCCAGATACTTTGGATAAGCAAATACTGATTGATGCATTGCCCTTAATTGAGAGCGGTCAAAAAGTAGAATTAAGTTATACAATTAAAAATACGGACAGAACTGTCGGTTCAAGACTATCTTCTCGTCTTGTTACAAATTTTAAAAATAAAAGTTTTCCAGAAAATCATATTAAAATTAAATTGAGAGGATCTGCAGGACAATCACTGGGAGCATTTGGTGTTAAAGGTTTAAAATTTGAAGTCATAGGCGATTGTAATGATTATGTAGGAAAGGGTCTTTCAGGAGCTACTATAAGTGTACGACCGCCGGTAGCTAGCGATCTAATGTCTAATGAGAATACTATCGTTGGTAATACGGTCTTATATGGAGCAACTTCAGGATATCTTTTTGCTGCAGGACAAGCTGGGGAAAGATTTTCAGTTCGAAATTCAGGAGCAACCGCAGTGGTAGAGGGTGCCGGAACCAATGCTTGCGAGTATATGACTGGTGGATGTTCGGTAATTCTTGGAGAAGTAGGAGATAACTTTGCAGCAGGTATGACCGGCGGAATGGCGTTTGTTTACGATCCCAAAGATAATTTAGAAAACGTAATAAATCCAAACTCTGTTATTTGGCAAAAAGTAGAAACTAAATATTGGCTGGATTTCCTTTATAAAATTTTAGAAAAACACATTGAAGAGACAGCATCAGAATACGCTAAAAAGATATTAATTGATTGGGAGTTAAGTAAAAAAGATTTTTATCAAATTTGTCCAAAAGAAATGATAGGAAAATTGGATCACCCAATTTCTTTAAAGGAACCTGAAAAAAAAGCTGTCTAATAATATTAAATTATTCTGTTTTGGTTTTGGGTTATCTGCCCAATATTTAGTTAAGCTATTAATAGATAAAAAAGAAAATTTTTCAGTTGCAGGCACCTCTAGATCTAAAATTAAATTTAAAGAAAAAGAAGTGAAAAGTTTTTATTTAGAAGAAGAGAAATTCGACTTAAAAATTATTGAATACCTAAAAGATGTAACTCATGTATTGGTATCAACACCCCCAAAAATAGAAGATGTTATTATTAAAAATTTTTATGACATTTTGTCATCTAATAAAAAATTAATATGGTTCGGGTACTTATCTTCAACGAGTGTTTATGGAAATCATGACGGAGAATGGGTTACAGAAAACTCTAATACAAATCCAACTTCAGATGCTGGAATGAATAGATTGCATGCAGAAAAAAAATTCCTACAAACTAATCTACCTGTTAGAATTTTTAGATTATCTGGAATTTATTCTAAAGAAAGAAATGTCCTAAATAGATTAAAACATCAAGAGATAAGAGTTGTCCAAATGAAAAATCAAATTTTTTCAAGAATACACGTAGAGGATATTGCTCAAACTTTATGGAACTCTTTTCAAAAGTCAAAAGTAAAAGATATATTCAATGTTAGTGATGATATGCCTTGCTCATATAAAGAGGTAGTAGAGTATGCTTCAAAACTTTTAGGGATAGAAAAGCCAAAAGAGGTTTCTTTCAAAGATCTCCCTGAAGGAAGTATGAAAAATTTTTATCTTGATAGTAAAAAAGTAAGTAATCAAAAAGCTAAATTAATGGGTCTTCAACTAAAATATCCTACTTATAAAGAGGGCTTAGATAGCATATTTAATCAGTTTAATTAATTCTCCAGTTATTTTTTTAAAATCCTCCTTACTACTAAGACTGTGATCTCCATTTTTTTGTAAAAAAATAATTTTATCTTTTGATAAAAAGGTTTTTAATAATTGAATTGAAAATTCTGTCCCCACACTTTTATCATTGAGACCGTGAAATAACCTTATAGGAAAATTGCATTTAATTTTTTTGTGAAGAATTAGACTATTATTTCCACTAAGAATTAACTTCTTAGATATGGGATAAAAATTACCATAAGAGCTTGGCAAATTATAAATTATACCTTTATTAATCATTGATTTTGTTTTTGCAGAAAATCGTTCCCACATTATTTTTTTAGTAAAATCTGGAGCTGAGGCAATTCCAATAAATCCCTTTATATTTTTTCTTATTTTTTGTATGAGTGATGCAGCTATCCATGCACCCATGGATGAACCTATTAAAATTACATTTTTTGTTTTAATTGTTGATTCTATTATTTCTTTAGATTGTTCTATCCAATCTTTTATTCCATAATTAGTTATAGTACCTGATGATTTTCCATGTCCTGAATATTCAAAGGTTAAAAAAGGAACATTTTGTCTGGAACAAAATTTGCTTAGTAGTTTTATTTTTTTTCCTGTTAAATCAGACATAAACCCATGAAAAAAAATGATAGCAATAGGTTTTCTTCCTCGAACTAATTTATATCTAATTAACTCTTTCTTTTTAGTCTGGAAAAATTTAACTTGTTTATTATTCATAATGAATATTAATTTTTTAACACAAATTTTATGTTTAAAAAAATAAGATTACTCCAAGTAATACCAAATATGGGTATTGGTGGTGCAGAAACAGGATGTAGACATGTAGCCGAATATGTTTCAGAACACACTGAATTTTCTAGTATTTTAACTTCTGGTGGTTCTCAACTTGATCTGATCAATAATAAAGTAAAAGTATTTAAGTGGCCTGTTTCTAAAAATATATTCATAATTTTGTTAAATATATTTTATATTTTTTTTCTTATAAAAAAAAATAACATCAACATCGTACATGTACGTAGTAGAGGCCCTGCCTGGTCTTGTTATTTAGCTTGTAAGTTTTCTGGTGCTAAGATGGTTACCACCTTCCACGGGACCTATAACTTCACATCATCCATAAAAAAATATTACAATTCAATCATGCTAAAATCTGATCATGTGATTGCCAGTTCTAATTTTATTTTGAATCACATAAAAACAAATTACAAAACAATAAATAATATTAGCGTTATCAAACGAGGAATTGATCAGAATTATTTTGATCCATTAAATGTCTCCGATCATGATCAGGAAACTTTAAGAAAAGAAATGGGATTTTCAAATGACAATTTTTTAGTTTTGTTACCAGGCAGATTAACATCTTGGAAAGGACAGATGTTATTTATAGAAGCTGCTAATTATTTAAAAACCAAAGATAAAATCTCAAATATATTTTTTATTATTTTGGGAGATTCTCAGGGCAGGCATGATTATGAAGATCAATTAAAAAAATTAATATATTCTTATAAAATGGTTGATAAAGTTAGACTTGTACATCCTTTAAAAAGTATGCCATTAGCCTATGCGTTTGTTAATTTAGTTGTTTCTGCATCGATAGAGCCAGAGGCATTTGGAAGAGTTAGTATTGAAGCGCAAGCTATGAAAAAGCCTATATTAGCTAGTGCTATTGGCGGATCTGTAGAAACAGTTTTAGATAAAAAAACAGGTTGGTTATTTAAATCAAATAATACCGAAGATCTTGCCAATCATATTTACAACATTTCAAAAATGGAAAAATCAGCGCTTAAGACAATTGGTAATGAAGGAAGAAATAATGTCATTAAAAACTACACTAAAGATACAATGTGTTTAAAAACACTAGAAATTTATCATTCACTAGTTTATTAAATCTTCAATGATATCTGACCAGCGTATATGCCAATAATTCAACTGCCCGATGGTAAAAAAGTAACTTACGAAAACGCTGTAACAGGATTTGATATAGCAAAAGATATTAGCATCTCATTATCTAAAAAAGCTTTAGCACTGCAGGTTGACGGAGAATATAAAGATTTAGATACTACTATTAGCAAAGATTCTTCAGTAAAAATAATCACATTAGAAGATGATTATGCATTAGAATTACTAAGACATGATAGCGCCCATGTTTGCGCAATGGCAGTTCAAGAACTTTTTCCAGGAACGCAAGTTACAATTGGTCCGGTCATTGACAACGGTTTTTATTATGACTTTGCAAGAAAAGAGCCATTTACAGAGGACGATTTGGTAAAAATTGAAAAAAGAATGATGGAAATTGTAGATCGTGATGACAAAACTACAAGAGAAGTTTGGGAAAGAAAAAAAGCGGTTGAACATTTTAAAAGTATTGGTGAACACTATAAAGCAGAAATAATAGACTCTATTCCTGGTAAGGAAGAAATATCAATTTATTTTCATGGTAAGTGGCATGATTTGTGTCGAGGACCTCATTTACCCAGCATAGGAAAAATTGGTAAAGCATTTAAATTAATGAAAGTTGCAGGGGCGTATTGGAGAGGAGATTCTAACAACGTCATGTTGCAGAGAATTTATGGAACATGCTGGAAAACTAAAAAAGACCTAGATGAATATTTACACAATTTAGAAGAAGCAGAAAAAAGAGATCATAGAAAACTTGGAAAAACTATGGATCTATTTCATTTCCAAGAAGAAAGTCCAGGAGCAGTTTTTTGGCATCAAAAAGGATGGGCATTATTTCAAACTCTCGTAGAGTTTATGAGAAAAAAACAATTGGAGGCCGGCTATAAAGAAGTAAATACTCCAGAAATTATTGATAGAGCATTGTGGGAAAAATCAGGTCATTGGGAAAAATTTCATGAATATATGTATACAACAATTACACCTGACGAAAGAACGTTTGCAATTAAGCCAATGAATTGTCCTGGCCACTGTCAGATTTATAATCAGGGATTAAAAAGTTACAAAGATCTTCCTTTAAAATTATCAGAATTTGGAAAAGTTCATAGATACGAACCATCAGGTTCTTTGCACGGTTTAATGCGAGTTCGCTCTTTCACACAAGATGATGCGCATATTTTTTGTACAGAAGAGCAAATTACTGAAGAATCAGTCAAGGTTACTAAATTAATTTTAGATATTTACAAAGCATTTGGTTTTGAAAATATCAGTCTTAAATATGCTGATCGTCCAGCAAAAAGAGTGGGCGAAGATTCTGTTTGGGATAAATCAGAACAAGCTTTATTAGAAGCAATAAAAGCATCTAAAGTCGAATATACAATTAATAAAGGTGAAGGTGCATTTTATGGTCCAAAAATTGAATTTGTATTAAGAGATGCCATCGGAAGAGACTGGCAGTGCGGAACATTGCAAGTAGATTTAAATTTACCAGGTAGATTAGGCGCAACCTACATAGATAAAGACGGTAAGAAAAAAATACCTGTTATGCTTCACCGAGCACTTTTTGGATCTTTGGAAAGATTTACAGGAATTTTAATAGAGCACTACGCAGGAAAACTTCCTTTTTGGTTATCACCTGTGCAGGTAGCAATACTTCCCATTAGTGAAGAGCATCATCATTATGCAAAAGAAATATTAAATCAGCTTGAAAAAAAAGGAATAAGAACTATTATTGATTTAAAGAATGAAAAAATTAACTACAAAATCAGAGAACACTCCCTTGAAAAAATTCCCGTCTTAATGATTTGCGGAACTAAAGAAATGCAAGACAAAACTATTACTTTGCGAAGATTGGGCCAAGAAGAACAGCAAACAGCAAAATTAGATGAGATAATTTCTAGTTTGTCACAAGAGTCACAAACTCCGAAAATCTAAGAGGTATCCTTATTAATAAAAATTTTCAAAATAACCGCAAGCCTAGAGACAGAGGCCCACGTACTAATAATAATATTAGAGCAACAGAAGTTCAGCTGATCGGTCATGAAGGTGAAAACATTGGTATTGTTCCTCTTGGAGAAGCAATCAATAGAGCGCAAGAAGTGGGTTTGGATCTTATAGAGATTGCCCCTAATACGAAACCACCTGTTTGTAAAATTATGGACAGCGGTAAGTTTAAATATGAATTACAAAAAAAAGCTAGTCAGGCTAGAAAAAAACAAAAAATAATTAATTTAAAAGAAATTAAGTTAAGACCAGTCACCGATGTTCACGATTATGATTTTAAAATTAAAAATGCTCTAAAGTTTTTATCTTCGGGAGATAAAGTTAAATTTACAATTAAATTCAAAGGCAGAGAGATGGAATATATGAAAGCAGCACACGATCTTGTTAGAAGAATTATTGAAGACACTAAAGAATTAGGTAAGGTGGAGCAGTCTGCAAAGATGGAAGGTCGACAAATGACCCTAATAATTCAAGCCTTATAAGCAATCGATTTCTATTGTTTTCAAATCGCAATCTTTGTATAACCCCGATACATTTTTATGGGAAAACTAAAAACTAAAAGCTCAGCAAAAAAGCGTTTCAGATTTACAGCTACTGGAAAAGTTAAAGCACCACAGGCTGGTAAAAGACATGGAATGATCAAGCGAACCAACAAACAGATCAGAACATTAAGAGGTATGACGATTTTGTCTAAACAAGACTCTAAAATCATTAAGTCGTATATGCCCTATAGTGTAAGAGGTTAATAATATGTCTAGAGTCAAAAGGGGTGTAGCTAGTCATAAAAAACATAAAAAAGTTTTTAAGCAAGCAAAGGGATTTAGAGGAAGAAGAAAAAATACTATTAGAGTTGCAAAGCAAGCTGTAGAAAAGTCATTGCAATACGCTTACAGAGATAGAAGAAGAAATAAAAGAATTTTTAGATCATTGTGGATTCAAAGAATTAACGCTGGAGTAAGAGCGGAAGGTTTAACGTATTCTAAGTTTATTAACGGGCTTATTAAATCTAAAATTAAAATTGATCGTAAAGTATTAGCGGATATTGCATACCATAATCCTGAAACCTTTAAATCTATTGTAAAAAAGGTACAATCTCATCTAAATTAAATTACATTTTTTAATTTTTAGATGAATGATCTAGCTACATTACAACAGCAAATATTTAATAAATTTTCTCAACTAAAAAACAAAGAAGATTTAGAGAATTTAAGAATTGAAGTACTTGGAAAAAGGGGAAGTGTATCTAAACTATTTCAAGATCTTGCAACCATAGATAAAGACAAAAAAAAAGAATTTGCTTCTCAACTCAATATATTAAAATCAAAAATTCTCGAAGAATTTAATAAATATTCATCAAAATTTGGACAAGATGAATTGGAAAAAAAATTACACAGCGAAACTATTGATGTAACTCTACCAACACCAAAAAAACCTCAAGGAAAAATTCATCCCGTATCCCAAGTTATTGATGAACTAACGTGCATTTTTGCAGAACTTGGTTTTTCAGTTGCAGAAGGACCAGATATTGAAAACGAATATAATAATTTTACAGCTTTAAATACACCACCAAATCATCCAGCGAGAGATATGCATGATACTTTTTACCTAGATGAAAACAAACAGACTTTACTAAGAACCCACACATCACCAGTTCAAATCAGAACTATGTTGAATGACAAACCACCATTTAAAATTATCGCACCAGGAAGAACGTATCGCTGTGATAGCGATCAAACACATACACCAATGTTTCATCAACTTGAAGGTTTATATGTAGATAAAAACGTTACTATGGCGGACCTAAGAGGCTGTCTTGATTATTTTTTAAAAAAATTTTTTGAAGTTGATCAGATTAAAATGAGATTTCGCCCAAGTCACTTTCCATTTACAGAGCCCTCCGCTGAAGTGGACATTGGTTACGAAATTAAAGATGGAAAAATTACAATAGGACAAGGAGATAAGTGGCTAGAAATTTTAGGTTGCGGAATGGTTCATCCTAATGTGTTAAAAAATGCTAAAGTCGATTCTAGTAAATACCAGGGTTATGCTTTTGGCGTGGGAATAGACCGTTTAGCAATGTTAAAATATGGAATTAACGATTTAAGATCTTTCTTTGAAAGCGATGTTCGTTGGTTAGAACATTTTGGATTTAATGCTAACGATGTGCCAAGTAATTATAGAGGTTTGGCAAGATGAATATAACATTAGCCTGGTTAAAAAAATATTTAAGAACAAAATCAACTACAGAACAAATTGCTGAAAAATTAACATCAATAGGTTTGGAGGTGGAGAGCATTAGCTCTGCTAAGAGTAATTTGTCTAATTTTAAAGTTTGCAAAATAATCAAAGCTATTAAACACCCTGAGGCAGATAAGTTAAAAATTTGTGACGTGGATATTGGGGATGGAAAAATTACCAAAGTGGTTTGTGGAGCCTCTAATGCAAGAGACGGATTAACCACAGTATATGCTTCACCAGGAACCGTAATTCCAAAAAATGGAATGAAGCTTTCTGTTGCTAAAATAAGGGGAGCAGAATCTTTTGGTATGCTCTGTTCAGAATCCGAACTAAATCTTACAGAAGAAAGCGATGGTATTATTGAATTAAAAAACAAACAGAATGTAGGAGATAATTTTTTTAAAGAAAACTTAGACCCCATGATTGATATTTCTATCACTCCTAATAGGTCAGATTGTTTAGGTGTTAGAGGAGTAGCCAGAGACCTTGCAGCTTGTGGCGAAGGTACTTTTGTTCAGGAGAAATTAGAAAAAATAAAAATTAATTCAAAAAAAATAATTAAAGTTGAAATAGAAAAAGAATCTGGCTGTTTTCAGTTTGGTAGTTGCTTTATAGAAGGAGTTGTTAACAAAGAAAGTCCAGACTGGTTAAAAAGACACCTAGAGTCTGTAGGCCAAAAATCGATATCTGCAATTGTTGATATTACAAACTACGTAATGCTAGATATGAATAGACCGTTACATGCCTATGACGCAGACAAAATTTCTAATAAAATTATTGTAAGAAAATCCAAAAAGGGAGAAACATTTCAGGCCTTAGACGGTAAAAAATATACATTATCAAATAATAGTTGTGTTATTGCAGATGACTCAAAAATTCTTGGACTTGGAGGAATTTTAGGAGGTGAATTAAGTGGTACGAAAATGAATACCACCAATGTTGTTATAGAAGCTGCTAGTTTTGATCCAATTTCAATTACAAAATCTTCAAAAGAACTTGGTATTATAACTGATGCTAAATACCGATTTGAGAGAGGCGTAGACCCAAATTCTTTAGAAGAAGGATTAATAAAATCAGCAAAATTAATACAAGAGATTTGTGGGGGTAAAATAGGAAAAATTAATATTGCTGGATCATCAACATATAAGCAAAGAAAAATTAATTTTATTTTATCTAATTTTAAAAAACTTATAGGTTTTGAAATTTCTAAAGCAGATTCTATAAAAATTTTAGAAAAATTAGGATTTAAAGTAAAAGACAAAAAAACAAGCTTAGAATTAATAGTTCCAAGTTTTAGACCTGATATTAATCAGGAAGTAGATATCATTGAAGAACTTATAAGAATTAAGGGCTATAATAATATTCCGCTATCCGAACCTAACAGAGTAGTTTTGAAATCAGTTTTAAATTACCAGCAAAAAATTTTTCATTACACTCAAAGATCAATAGCCTCTATTGGTTATTTAGAAACCGTTACTTGGTCTTTTTCTAATTCAAAAATCGATGATTTTTTCTCAGAAAAAAAATTGAGACTTGCAAACCCAATTTCATCAGAACTTGATACTTTGAGAACTTCTATTTTTTCAAATTTATTAATTCATTCAAAAAATAACGTTGATAGAGATTGTAAAAACTTCATGTTATTTGAAATTGGCCCTGTATTTTATGGTAATCAATCTGGACAGCAAAATACGATTGCTGCCGGCATAAGATTGGGAAATAAAATTGATAAGACCTGGACAGAAAAAACAATAAAAACGAGCGCTTATGATGTGAAAAGTGATATTTTGTACATTCTAATAGATTTAGGTTTTGATGAAAAAAAATTAGTTATCGAAAGTAAAACAAATCAATCGTTTCATCCAGGTAGATCTGGAGCAGTACATTTAGGATCTGCTAAAGGACCTTTGCTTGGTTGTTTCGGAGAATTAAACCCAATTATTCTTAATCAATTAGGGTTAGAAAATTATTCAATATGTGGTTTTGAACTTTATTTAGATAATATTACCGAACCAAAAAAAAAGTACAAAGATGCGAGATCAGCTTTTGTGGTTTCTAAATTTCAAGTAGTTGAAAGAGATTTTGCATTTATTGTAAGCAAAGACATTAAAGCCAGTCAGTTGATTTCTTTAATTAAAAGTTGTGAACCGCAATTGATTATAAGCATTGACATCTTTGATGTATACGAAGGCAGCAATATTGAACAAGGAAAAAAATCAATTGCTTTTAATGTTAAAATGCAATCAATGGAAAAAACTTTAGATGAAAAAACTATTGAGGACGTTAGTCAAAAAATTATATCTTCTGTGCAATCTTCAACTGGTGGCACTTTAAGAAGTTCATGAGTTCTACAAATTTAATTAGAAATTTTTCAATTGTAGCACATATAGATCATGGCAAATCAACACTTGCTGATAGGCTTATTCAAACTTGCGGTGGTTTAGAGGAAAGAGAAATGAAAGAGCAAGTTCTAGACTCAATGGATATTGAAAGAGAAAGAGGAATCACTATCAAAGCTCAAACAGTCAGGCTTAATTATAAGCATACAGACGGAAAAAATTATATTTTAAATATCATGGACACTCCTGGACATGTGGACTTTAGTTATGAGGTAAGCAGATCTCTAGCAGCGTGCGAAGGTTCATTGTTAGTTGTAGATAGTTCACAAGGAGTAGAGGCTCAAACCCTAGCAAACGTTTATCAAGCCATGGATAATAATCATGAAATTGTAGTTGTACTTAATAAAGCAGATCTACCAGCATCAGAACCTGAAAAAGTTAAACAAGAAATTGAAGATGTAATTGGTATTGATACCTCTAACGCAATCTTGGCTTCAGGAAAAACAGGCTTGGGAATTGAAGAAATTTTAAAGGCAATTGTAGAAAGACTACCAGCACCAAAAAGTGAAAGTGATGAGCAACTAAAAGCTCTCTTGGTGGATAGTTGGTACGATAGTTATTTAGGAGTTGTTATATTAGTTAGGGTTATTGATGGTTTTATCAAAAAAGATGATGAAATTTTAATGATGTCGAATAATGCTAAATATAAAATTGATAAAGTAGGAGTTTTTACCCCAAAGCCAATCGATAGAGATAATTTAGGACCTGGCGAAATGGGATTTATTGTAACTGGAATTAAAAGTGTTTCTGAGACAAAAGTTGGAGATACAATTACATTAACAAAAAATCCAATTGCAAAAGCCTTACCAGGTTTTAAGCCGAGCAAGCCAGTTGTTTTTTGTGGATTATTCCCGGTTGATAGTTCTGATTATGGACTTCTAAGAGATAGTTTGGGAAAGCTCGCTTTAAATGATTCAAGTTTGATATACGAACCTGAATCTTCAACAGCTCTTGGTCTTGGATTTAGATGTGGTTTTTTGGGTTTGCTCCATCTTGAAATTGTGGTTGAAAGATTGGATCGTGAATATGACCTTAATTTAATAACTACAACACCAGGCGTTATCTATAAGTTAGAGAAAACAGATGGAACCACTTCTGATTTGCAGAACCCTAGCAATATGCCCGAACCAAATTACATCAAAACAATTAAGGAACCATGGATTAATGCAACCCTAATTACTCCTGATGAATATTTAGGATCTATTATTAAACTTTGTGAAGAAAAAAGAGGCTCTCAAAAAAACCTGTCATATTCTGGAAATAGAGCCATTTTAAAATATGAATTACCTCTAAACGAGGTCGTATTTGATTTTTATGATAGACTAAAATCTATTTCTAGCGGCTATGCTAGTTTTGATTATGAAATAAGTGAATATAAAGAAGGAGAACTAATTAAGCTTTCGGTATTAGTTAATGCAGAACCTGTAGATGCTCTATCTACAATTATTCATAGAGAATTTGCTGTTAGGCAGGGAAGGTTGATTTGCGAGAAATTAAAAGAATTAATTCCAAGACATCAGTTTCAGATACCAATTCAAGCAGCCATGGGAGGAAAAATCATAGCAAGGGAAACTATTCAGGGTTTTAAAAAGGATGTTTTAACTAAAATTCATGGTGGTGGCGCTAGAGATAGAAAAAGAAAATTACTTGATAAGCAAAAAAGAGGAAAATCAAGAATGAAACAATTTGGCAGTGTTGAAATACCACAGGAAGCATTTATTGGTGTTTT